>DATLXS010000261.1:0-16355 GCA_035575675.1 Gemmatimonadales bacterium | reverse complement strand
TCCCCCTCCCCCTCCCCCTCCGCCGGCTGACACGACCAAGCGCGACTCGTTGCCGCTGAAGATGGATCGGACGGTGAGCTTCGAAACGTCCGAGGGCACATGGATATCGCTCGATGTGTCGCCCGACGGCCGGACGATCGTGTTCGAGCTGCTCGGCGATCTCTACACCATGCCGATCGCGGGCGGCGCCGCAACGCGGATCACCTCTGGCCCAGGCTTTGATTCGCAGCCGCGCTGGTCGCCGGACGGCAAGCGCATCGTCTTCCTCTCTGACCGAAGCGGCGCCGAGAACATCTGGCTGTGCGACCCCGACGGCTCGCATAGCAAGGCGCTCACGACGGGCACGAACAACCTGTACGCGTCGCCCGATTGGACGCCCGACGGCAACTATATCGTCGTGTCGCGGACCAGCGGCGTGCTGGGCAGTGTCTACGAGCTGTGGCTGATTCACAAGGACGGCGGGTCGGGCGCGGCGATGCTGCGCGTGCAGGCCGGTCCCAACCAGCCGCCGCCGATGAACACGCTGGGCGCCGCGTTCGGGAAGGACCCACGCTACATCTGGGTGTCTCGCCACCGCGGCGGATTCGGGTACAACCTGCAGTATCCGCTCTGGCAGCTCGCCATCTACGACCGGCAGACCGGTCGGCTCTACACGCAGACCGACATGTACGGCAGCGCGATGCGTCCGGTGCTGTCGTCGGACGGCAAATGGCTCGTGTACGCGACCCGCTACGACGCCGAGACCGGGCTGCGTCTGCGCAACCTGGCGAGTGGTGACGAGAAATGGCTCGTCTATCCCGTGACGCGGGACGATCAGGAGTCCCGGTTCACGCGCGACCTCTATCCCGGATATGCGTTCACGCCCGACAACCAGGCCCTCGTCGTCTCATATGGAGGCAAGATTCATCGGGTGGCGGTGCCGTCGGGGCAGGTGACCGACATTCCCTTCACCGCCAAGGTCGAGCAGCAGCTCGGTCCCATGGTACATCTGCCGATTCGCGTCGACACGGCGCAGGTGCTCGTGCGGCAGATCCGCAACGCGTCGCCATCGCCGGACGGCAAGCGGATCGCGTTCAGCGCTCTGGACCGGCTCTACGTCATGGATCTCCCCAACGGGACGCCGCGGCGGTTGACGAGCGACAGCGTGAAAGAGCAGGTCCCGGCATGGTCGCCGGATGGGTTGTGGCTTGCCTACGTGACGTGGACCGATGCGGGGGGAACCCTGAACAAGATCAGAGCCGACGGGCGGAGTCGACCCGTGCCCCTGACCTCCGACAGCGCCTTTTACGACACGCCCGTCTGGTCGCCCGATGGCGCCCGTATCGTGGTGGTGAAGGGGCCACGGGCACCCCGGACCGAAGAGCATTTTGCACCGGGATACGAGCTCGATTGGGTCCCCGCGGCGGGCGGCGCCTTGACCCGAATTTCTCCCATCAATGCGGCCGGGCGCCCGCACTTCAGTCGCGATCCCAACCGCATCTACATCTACGAAGGCGCGGAGGGTCTCGTCTCGATGCGTTACGACGGCACCGACCGTCGCGCGCATATCCGCGTCACCGGCTACACCTACCCCGGTCCTGGTGCCGAGCCCAACAATGCCGACGAGATCCTCATCAGTCCCGACTCCGATCGCGTCCTGGCCCAAGTCGGGAATTACGTATACCTGGTGACGCTGCCGCTCATCGGCGGCCAGACACCGATGGTGAACGTCTCCGATCCATCATCCGCCGCATTCCCGACCAAGCGGCTCACGATGATCGGCGGCGACTTCATCGGGTGGACGAGTGATGGGCGCCAGGCATTCTGGTCGATCGGCCGCTCATTTCTGACGTGGGATCCCGCTGCCGCGGACGCGATGGACAAGGTCAAAGCCCGGACCGATTCGATCCGAGCCGATTCGCTGAAGGGTGACGCGTTCAAGGCGCTGGCCGACTCGGTCCAGAAGCGTCTCAAAGCGCGCTCGGATTCGTTGTCCAAGCAGCCGGCCTACGAGCCACAGCGGGTGGATGTCGCGATCCGCGTCTCGCGGGACATCCCGCGCGGCACGGTCGTTCTGCGCGGCGCCCGCATCGTCTCCATGAAGGGCGACGAGGTCATCGACAACGGCGACATCGTCGTCACGGACAATCGCATCGTATCGGTCGGAGCACGAGGCGCGGTGCCGGCTGGTGCGCGGGTCATCGACGTGACCGGCAAGACCATCATCCCGGGATTTGTCGATGTGCATGCGCACCCGTGGCCGACCTGGGGCATCCACGAAACGCAGGTGTGGAAATACCTCGCCAATCTCGCGTGGGGCGTGACGACCACGCGTGACCCCCAGACCTCGACGACCGACGTCCTCACGTACGCCGATCTCGTGGAGACGGGAGAAATCCTCGGGCCGCGCATCTTCCACACGGGTCCGGGCGTCTTCTGGGATGAAGACTTCAAGAGTCTCGACGATACCAAACAGGCGCTGCGCCGCTACAGCGAGTTCTATCGCATCAACACGATCAAGATGTACATGACGGGCAACCGCAAGCAGCGGCAGTGGATCATCATGGCGGCGAAGGAGCTGGGGTTGATGCCGACGCTCGAGGGCGGGCTCGACTTCAAGATGAACCTGACCGCCGTCATCGATGGCTACCCGGGATCGGAGCACAGTTACCCGATCATGCCGTTGTACCAGGACGCGGTGCGGCTCGTCGCCCAGTCCGGCATCACGTACACGCCGACCCTGCTGGTGTCGTACGGCGGCCCGTGGAGCGAGAACTTCTTCTACGAGCGCTACGACATCCACGACAATCCCAAAGTGCGGCGCTTCATGCCGCACGAGGAGATCGATCAGCGCGCCGAGCGACGCCCCTGGTTCCGCGAGAGCGAGTACGTGTTCCCGCGCATCGCGGCGTCGGCGAATGCCATTCTGCAGGCCGGCGGCTACGTCGGTCTCGGCGGGCACGGCCAGATGGATGGTCTCGGCGACCATTGGGAGCTGTGGGCGATGGCCGCCGGTGGGATGAAGCCGCACGATGTGCTGCGCGTGGCGACGAGCAATGGCGCGCACGCGATCGGCATGGAGCAGGATCTGGGCTCGCTCGAGCCGGGCAAACTGGCGGACTTGATCGTGCTGGATGCCAACCCGCTCGAGGACATCCACAACACGAACACCGTTCGCTACGTGATGAAAAACGGGCGGTTGTATGAAGGAGACACGTTGAACGAGGTGTGGCCCCGTCAGCGCCCACTGCCGCGCATGTGGTGGTGGGGCACTGAGCCCGCGAGAGCGGCCGAGACGCTGAGGTAAGAGGTCGACGCCGAGAGGCCGAGAGGCCGAGGGGCTACGAGGTTGTAGGCATGAGGCAAATCCTCATTCCTACGGCCTCACAGCCCCTCAGCCGCTCAGCCTTTGGGCCTCTCCCTTTGATCTCGGCGTCTAAGTCGTTATGTTTCTCCCCGCATAGAACCGCGAGCTGGCATCCTCTTGGACAGTCCCGCTCAGGGACTCCGTCGCTGAACACACGCACGGGTTTCTCCCCAGGTTCAAAAACTGAAGCTACGTCTAGGTCGAGATGAGATTGGCTCATCTCGGGACGTGCGTGTGTACATGCATGAAGGAGTAGTATGCCATTTGCATCACTGGGCCTAGCGCCCGAACTGGTTCGCGCCGTCGCCGATGAGGGCTACGAGCAGCCAACCCCCATCCAGGCGGAAGCGATTCCCCTGGCCCTCGCGGGCCGCGATCTGATAGGATCGGCCCAAACCGGGACCGGCAAGACGGCGGCGTTCGTGCTGCCTATTCTGCAGCGGCTGTCGCCAGGCGAGCGCGGCACGCTGCGGGCGCTGATTCTCGTGCCGACGCGCGAGCTCGCCGAGCAGGTCGCCGCGAGTATCCGCGCCTATGGGCGGCACACCCATTTGAAGGGCGCGGCCGTCTACGGCGGCGTCGGGATGGAGCCGCAAACCCGCGCGCTGAAACATGGCGTCGACATGATCGTCGCCACGCCGGGCCGCCTGCTCGATCACATGGAGCGGGGCCACGTCGATTTCTCGCAGCTCGAGGTGCTGGTCCTCGACGAAGCCGACCGCATGCTGGACATGGGATTTGCGCCCGACGTGCGGCGCATCCTGAACGCGCTGCCGGAGGAGCGCCAGACGATGCTCTTCTCGGCGACGATCTCGCCGGAGGTCGATGCGCTCGCCCGCCGCGCCCTGAACGGGCACGCGTCGGTGGAGATCGGCCGGCGCGCGCAAGCCGCCGAGGGTATCGAGCACGTCATCGTGGCCGTGGACAAGCTTCAAAAGCGCGGCGCGCTCGCCTCCATTCTCAAAGCCAAGCCGGTGGGCCAGACGTTGATCTTCACGCGCACGAAGTACGGCGCGGACAAGCTCGTCACCTTCCTCAAGCGTGAGGGGATCGCGGCGAACGCGCTGCACGGCGACAAGGCGCAGAGCCAACGCCAGCGCACGCTCGACGCGTTCCGCTCGGGGGCGGCCGAGAACCTCGTGGCGACCGATATCGCGGCGCGGGGCATCGATGTCGACGGCATCCGGATGGTGGTGAACTTCGACGTGCCGCAGGATGCCGAGGTGTACGTCCACCGCGTTGGGCGCACCGCCCGCGCCGGTGCGCGCGGTTTGGCGCTGACGCTCATCTCACCGGACGAATGGCTGCTGATGGCGGACGTCGAGCGGCTGATCGGGCAGAACTTCCCGCGGGAAGTGATTCCGGGCTTTGAGCCCTCGGTGTCTCCGCTCCAACCGCGGCAGGCCGTCGCCGAGGCTCCGCGGCCGGAGCGCTCACTGCGGCCGCGGCGGGGCGGCAAGAAGCGCCGCTAGTCTCGGGTTTTCAGTGTCCGGATGAAATTGGCCACAGGGGTAGCAGCCAGCGTCAGCAGTCGGATGCTACCCCGAGAGGCGAGCTCCACTGACACCCGCGCGATGGTCTCGTTGTCCGGACACTCCACGATGCTGACGAAGTCGTAGGGGCCGAGCACGGCGTACTGCGCCGTGACCTTGGCCCCGAACTTCTCGATCTCCTTGTTCACTTCCTGCAGCCGCTTGGGGTTGCTCTTGAGCGCCTTAGCGCCCTCGTCCGTGAGGTTGGAGAGGAGCACGTAGGTTGGCATAGGGGCTCAGCTCCGTTTCTCGATTGTCACGTAATCCCGCGTGGCGGGCCCGGTGTACACCTGGCGCGGCCGGGCGATCTTCTGCTCCTTGTCGAGCAGCATCTCCTGCCACTGCGCCAGCCAGCCGGGCGTCCGGCCGATCGCGAACAGCACGGGAAAAATGTCCACGGGGAACTTCATCGCTTCGTAAATGATCCCCGAGTAAAAGTCGACGTTCGGATACAGTTTGCGCGAGACGAAGTACTCCTCCTGGAGCGCGATACGCTCCAGCTCGATCGCGATGTCGATCAGCGGATTCTTGCCCGTGACGTCGAACACCTGCTCGGCGATTTGTTTGATGATCTTGGCCCGCGGATCGAAGTTCTTGTAGACGCGGTGCCCGAAACCCATCAGCCGCACTTCGCCCTTCTTGACCCGCTGGATGTACGCGGGGATGGCGTCGATCGAGCCGATTTCCCGCAGCATCCGGAGGACTTCTTCGTTCGCGCCGCCGTGCAGCGGCCCATACAGCGCCGCGGCGGCGGCGGCCATGCAGGAATACGGATCGGGGTGGGATGAGCCCACGCCCCGCATGGCGCTGGTCGAGCAGTTCTGCTCGTGGTCGGCGTGGAGGATGAACAGGACGTCGAGCGCCCGCTCGAGCACGGGGTGCGGGCTGTATTTCACCTCGGTCGTCTTGAACATCATGTTCAGGAAGTTGCCGGTGTAGCTCAGGTCGTTGTCGGGATACGCATACGGCATCCCGACCGAGTGGCGGTGGGCAAACGCCGCGAGCGTGGGCGCCTTCGCGATGAGTCGCACAGTCTGGTTGCCGCGCGATGGCTCGTCGAAAATCCGCTTCGCTTCGGGATAGAACGTCGACAGGGCCGCGACGGCGCTCACGAACATGCCCATCGGATGGGCGTCGTGATGGAAGCCGTCGATGAATTTCTTGATGTTCTCGTGGATGATCGTGTGGTGCGTCACCTGGAACACCCACGCGTCCAGCTCCGCCGCCGTCGGCAGCTCCCCGTGGAGCAAGAGGTAGGCGGTCTCGAGGAACGTGCTCTTTTCCGCGAGCTGCTCGATGGGGTAGCCGCGGTAGCGGAGGATCCCTTTGTCGCCGTCGATATAGGTGATGGCGCTGCGACAGGCCGCCGTATTCATGAACGCCGGGTCGTAGGCCATCAACCCGAAATCGTCCGCCGACGCCTTGATCTGCCGGAAATCGGAGGCGCGGACGGTCCCGTCCTGAATCGGGAGCTCGTAGCTCTTCCCGGTCCGATTGTCGACGACGGTGAGCGTGTCCTTCGGCACTGCGCTGGTCCTCGCTGCGGGAGCCGAAAAGATAACCGGCTATGGGCGATCGGGTATCGGTTGTCGGGTTTTTCGCCCCGATCGCCAATAGCCGAGACCCGATACCTTTCTTATCTTGCCCACCGTGGCTCAGCCCCGTCCCAGCCTCTATCCCACGCGCTCGAGCGCCGGCGCACTGCTCGGCCAGCAGCTCGGCGCCCGCGGCTACCAGTCCTGCATTTTGCTGGGGATCACGCCGGAAGGCGTCGAGATCGCGGCCCATGCCGCGAAGGCGATGGGCGCGCAGTTCGACGTTATTGTCGCGTCCTTCATCAAGCTCGGCACCAATCTGGCGCCCGTCGGGGCAATGGCCGAGTCGGCGCCCGCCGAGATGGATCCCGATTTTCAGCCGGGGATGAATCTGCTCGAGAAACTGCAGGCCGCGATCGATGAATCCCGCGCCCGCGTGAAACAGGATCTGGTGCTGTACCGGACGCAGCGGCCGGTGAAAAGCCTGCAGGGGCGGACGGCGATCATCGTCGACGGCCAGATCGTCTATCCGTGGAAGGCGCTGGCGGCCGCGAAGGCGGCGGAGGGGTTAGGGGCGCGGGAGGTGGTGATCGCGACGCCGGTCGCGGCCCAGCCTGCCGCTGAGCGGATTCGGGCCCGACAGTACACGCTGGTTTGCCCGAGTGTGGTCATGGAGCAGGAAGGCCATCCGTCGCCCTACGGCGATGCCGGTGCGGATGCCCCTGAACGTTTGAAGAGTATCATGATTGCGCATCAGGCCGCCTAACGACGGATGGGCGGATCGCCGGATCGCCGGATGGTTGACTGGATCGCCTTATAGAGTCCCATCGTCACTTTTCCAGCTCGTGCGCATGCCTCGCTGATCTCCTCTCCCTGTTTCGTATCGATGTATGAAAGGTCCCTCGCCAGACGAATTGCCACGGACAACTCAGAAAGCGATCCCAAACTCATGTCGAGGAATCGCCGAAACTCAGCGCGTCCGCGTTTTGCAGCCCCCTCGGCAATGTTCGCGGCCGTGGAAAAGGCTGCTCGACGCATTTGGGATACGAGACCGTATCGTTCGTGGTTTGGAAACTGGGCCGTCATGCGGTATGTGAGTAACGTCAAGCCATAGCAGGTGTGCCACGCATCGAAGCGCTCGTAGGGCATCATGGCGGAAACGTAGCGAAGATGACGAAAAGGGATGAATCAAAAACGCGCAACCAGGATCAGAAACAACGCCAAGCGATCCGCCCATCCGGCGATCCGCCGATCCGACCTACTCTGCCAGCTCCACAATATCCCGTTCGAGCCACCGATGCTCGCCGGCAAGGATCTCCTGGGCGAATTTGTACGTCGGCACATCCTCGTTGCGACGCAGTCCGTTGAATTGCGACCGCACGCGCCGCCGTGCCTGGCGGCAGAATAGATCGGCGAGCTTCACCGCCCGCCCGCCCGTCGTCCGGTCGCGCTCATACAATCGTTGCGCGCGCGCGCACGTCGCCGCCATCGCGAACAGCTCGCCGGCCACGTCCACCAGGCGGAACAACACCGACTGCCGCAGCTCGAGCTTCGGCCCGAACCGGATCATCGAGTGGAAGACGCTGCGCGCGAGCCGGCGGCAGCTCCGTTCCACGAACCGCACGTGCTTGGCGAGCCGGCCGAATTCGGCGTAGCGCGGCCACAGACTCCAGCCGATCCAGCGCGATGGATACCACCAGCCGTAGAAGCCCGCAGCGCGGACGAGACCGGCCAGACGCTGCTTCGCGGTCTTGCCGGGCATGACGACGTCGCCCGCGACCTGCAGGTGTTTGTCCACGGCCTCGCGCGCGATGAACAGATGCATGATTTCCGACGAGCCTTCGAAAATCAGATTGATCCGGAAGTCGCGCATGATGCGCTCGACCGGCACCGGCGTCTCGCCGCGCTCGCGCAGCGAATCGGCGGTCTCGTAGCCGCGGCCGCCGCGGATCTGGACCGTGTCATCGATGATGCGCCAGCCCGCTTCGGAGTTGTACAGCTTGGCGATCGCGGCTTCGAGCCGGATGTCGTAGCCGCCCCGCTCCGCCATCGCGCCGCACAGCTCCGCGACGGCCTGCATCGCGAGCGTATTGGCGGCCATCGAGCCGATCTTCTGTGCGATCGCGTCGTGCTGGCCGATCGGCCGGCCCCACTGGACCCGCTCAGCCGCCCAGCGCCGCGAGACTTCGAGACAGCGCTTGCCGGCCGCGACCGACGAGATGGGCAGTGTGAGCCGGCCGGTATTCAGCGTGATCAGGGCGAGCTTCAACCCTTTGCCCTCGCCCCACAAGACATTCTCCTTCGGCACGCGCACGTTGGTGAACCGGATGACGCCGTTGTAGAGCGCCTTCAGTCCCATGAAGTGGCAGCGGTGCACGACTTCGACGCCCGGCCAGTCCGTCTCGACGATGAACGCCGTGATCTGCTTCTTCTCTTTGCCGTTGACCATCTTCGACGGGGTGCGCGCCATCACCACGAGCAGCTCGGCCTTGGTGCCGTTGGTGCACCACAGCTTCTCGCCGTTCAGGACCCAGGTGTCGTCGTCGAGGATCGCGGTGGTTTCCATCGCCGCGGGATCGGAGCCGACGCTTTCTTCGGTGAGCGCGAAGGCGGAGATCGCCCCTTTGGCGAGGCGCGGGAAGTATTTCTTTTTCTGGGCTTCGCTGCCGAACATTTTCAGCGGCTGCGGCACGCCGATCGATTGATGGGCGGAGAGCAACGCGGTGAGCGAGCCGTCGACCGACGACACGAGCTCGATCGCCTTCATGTAGGAGAGCTGCGAGAGGCCGAGGCCGCCGTACTCGCGTGGGATCTTGATGCCGAACGCGCCGAGTTTTCGAAGGCCGTCGATGACGGGCTCGGGAATCTCTCCCTCGCGGTCGATCTTGTCGGAGTCCACGTCCTCGCGCAGGAACCGCTCGAGCTTATCGAGGAACGGTTTGGCGCGGGCGATTTCGTCAGCGTCCTGTTCGGGGTAGGGATGGATTAGATCCATCCGCAGCTTGCCGAGGAACAGGTCACGCACGAAGCTCGGCGACGCCCATTCCTGCTCGCGTGCCGCTTCGGCGACCTCACGCGCCTCGTCGGCGCTGACCTTTCGTTTGGGCGGGGCGAGAGTAGCCATGTCCCTTAAATGTAATATCTTCACCGCGTTCAGCCCGCCGTCAGCCTTCATGAAGGAGAATTCCATGGCTCGCCTAGCGTTTCTCGCCCTGGCGCTCGGGGTCGCGGCCGCCTTCCCGGCGACCGCGCAGCGTCCCGCTCGCGCCCCCCGTGCCCGGGTCCGCGTGGCTGGGCCGGCACCGATCACGATCCCCTATCAGCGGTTCATCCTGAAAAACGGCCTGACGCTGCTGGTGCACGAGGACCACAAGGCGCCGATCGTGGCCGTGAACATCTGGTATCACGTGGGCTCCAAGAACGAGCGGCCCGGCCGGACCGGCTTCGCGCATCTGTTCGAGCACCTGATGTTCAACGGCAGCGAGCATTTCAACGATGACTACTTCCAGCCCTTCGAGCGCATCGGCGCGACCGACCAGAACGGCACGACGAACGAAGACCGCACCAATTATTTCGAGAACGTGCCGACGACGGCGCTCGACATCGCGCTCTGGATGGAATCGGACCGGATGGGGCACCTCCTCGGCGTCATCGATACGGCGCGCGTCAATGAGCAGCGTGGCGTCGTGCAGAACGAAAAGCGCCAAGGTGAGAATCAGCCGTACGGCAAAGTCGACCTGCTGATGACCGCGGGCACGTACCCGGCCGGGCATCCGTATTCCTGGCCGGTCATCGGGTCGATGGAAGATCTCAACGCCGCGTCGGTCGACGACGTGAAGGAATGGTTCCGGACCTACTACGGCCCGAACAACGCGGTGATCGTACTGGCCGGGGATATCACGTCCGATGTCGCGCGGCAGAAGGTCGAGCAATACTTCGGCGACATCCCGGCGTCGCCGCCGATCGCGAAGCAGGCGACGTGGATCGCCAGGCGGACCGGCGCGCACCGTGAGTTCATGCAGGACCGCGTGCCCCAGGCGCGGATCTACAAGGAGTGGAACATCCCCGAGTACGGCGCGGCCGACGCGGATTATCTCGACCTCGTCACCGACGTCCTCGCCGCGGGAAAGACGTCGCGGCTCTACAAGCGGCTCGTCTACGACGAGCAGATCGCGACCGACGTCAGTGCCTACGTCGATCTCCGCGAAATCAGCGGGCAGCTCGTGATTCGCGCGACGGCGAAGCCGGGCGGAGATCTCGGCCGGGTCGAGCACGCGCTCGACCAGGAGCTGGCGCGCTTCATCCAGTCCGGCCCGACGGCGAGTGAGCTGCGGCGCGTCAAGACGCAGTCACGCGCCAACTTCATCCGCGGCATCGAGCGGATCGGCGGCTTCGGCGGCAAGTCGGACGTGCTGGCCCGCAACGAGGTCTTCACGGGCAGCGCCGATCATTACCTGGTGACCCGGCGGCGCATCGCGGCTGCGACGGCGGCCGACCTGAAGTCGGCGGCGGCACGCTGGCTCAGCGACGGCGAGTGGGCGCTCGAGGTGCATCCCTACCCGGCGTTCGAGGCCGCGGCCAGCGGCGCCGACCGCACCAAGCTGCCGGACGCCGGCACGCCGCCCGATGCCCGGTTTCCGGCCATCGCCCGCGCCACGCTGCCCAACGGACTCAAGATCGTGCTCGCCGAACGGCACTCGATCCCGCAGGTGAACCTCACGCTGCTGCTCGATGCCGGTTACGCCGCCGATCAGTTCGCGGCGCCGGGCACGGCGAGTCTCGCGCTCGACATGCTGGACGAAGGCACGACGAAACGCACGGCGCTCCAAATCAGCGACACGCTGTCGCAGCTCGGCGCGCAGCTCTTCACCAGCTCGCAGCTCGACGTGTCGCGCGTGGCGTTGTCGAGCTTGAAGGAAAACCTCGATCCGGCGCTGGACATCTTTGCCGACGTCGTGCTCAATCCGTCGTTCCCGCAGGCCGATTTCCAGCGTCAGCAGCGGCAGCGGCTGGCGCGCATCCAGCGCGAGAAGGTGCAGCCGGTGCAGATGGCGCTCCGGGTCTTTCCGCAGCTGCTGTACGGCACGAATCACGCGTACGGCAACCCGCTGACGGGATCAGGGACCGAGGAGTCGGTGTCGCGGATGACGCGCGACGATCTCGTGCGCTTCCACCGTGCCTGGTTCAAGCCCAACCACGCGACGCTGGTGATCGTCGGCGACGTGTCGTTGGCGGAGATCCAGCCGACGTTGACACGCCTGTTCAGCCGCTGGCAGCGGGGCGACGTACCGCAGAAGAACGTGAGTACCGTGGCCGATCAGCAGAAGCCGCTCGTCTACATCCTCGACCGGCCCGGCGCCGAGCAGTCGGTGATCCTGGCCGCCGATCTGGCTCCGCCCAAGGCGAATCCGCACGAATATGCGATCGAAGCGATGACGTCCTTGCTGGGCGGGCAATTCACGTCGCGGGTCAACATGAACCTGCGCGAGGCGAAGCACTGGTCGTATGGCGCGTTCACGTTCGTGTGGGACGCGCGCGGCCAGCGCCCGTTCATCGCCTACGCGCCGGTGCAGACCGACAAGACCAAGGAATCGATGATCGAGGTCGACCGCGAGCTGCGCGGCATCCTCGGTCCGAGGCCGGTGACCCCTGACGAGCTCGCCAAGGCGCAGGCGAATCTGACCCTGACGCTGCCGGGGAATTGGGAAACGATGGACGCGGTACAGGGCTCGCTCGAGCAGATGGTGACGTTCGGATTGGATGACCACTATTACGAGACGTATGCCCAGCGCGTGCGGGCGTTGACGATACCGGACGCCGCGACCGCGGCGCAGGACGCGATCCGTCCCGATCATCTGGTGTGGGTGGTCGTGGGTGACCGGGCCAAGATCGAGCCGGGAATTCGGGAGCTGAACTTCGGAGAGATCCGATTCCTGGATGCCGACGGAAAGCCTCTGGCATCACGCTGACCTCACCCGTAGTGAGAGTAACGGGACGGGAGTAAGTTCTCCCGTCCCGTTTTCTTTTGGAGCCACTTTGCGCGCGCTCAGACTGGCTGTCCTCGGCATCCTCGCCACCGCGGCACCGCTGCCCGGGCAGACCCCACAGCAGGTGCTCATCAAAGCCGGCCGGTTGATCGACGGCCGCTCCCAGCAAGTTCAGACCAATGTCGGAATCCTGATCGAGGGCGAGCGCATCAAGGCGGTCGGTCCGCTCGCGCAGATCCAGGGCCAGGCGGCCAGCGCCCGCGTCATCGATCTCAGCCAGATGACGGTGCTGCCCGGGTTGATCGACGCGCACACGCACCTGCTGCTGCAGGGCGATGTGACGTCGCAGGACTACGAAGACCAGCTGCTCAAGCAGTCGACCCCGTATCGAGCGATTCTGGCGGCGCGCAACGCGCGGATTGCGTTGGAGCACGGCTTTACCGCGATCCGCGATCTCGAAACTGAGGGCGCGATGTACGCGGACGTCGACGTGAAGCTCGCGATCACCAACGGCGAGATTCCGGGCCCGCGCGTCTTTGCCTCGACCCGCGCCATGGCGCCGACGGGGATGTATCCGATCACGACCAACAACTGGGAGCTGGAGCTGCCGCACGGCGTGCAGCCCGTGGACGGTGTCGACGAGGCCCGTCTCGCGGTGCGCCAGCAGGTGCAGCACGGCGCCGACTGGATCAAGTACTACAGCGACCGCCGCTACTTCTTCACGCCCGACAGCGTGCTGCACAGCTGGGTCAACTTCACCGATGCCGAAGCCAAAGCGATCGTGGACGAGGCACACCGCATCGGTCGTCCCGTGGCGGCGCATGCGATCGGGTCCGACGGCATCGCCGCGGCGCTGCGCGCGGGCGTCAATTCGATCGAGCACGGCGACGGGCTGACCGACTCGCTGATGGATGTGATGGTGCGGAACAATGTGTACTGGGTGCCGACGGTCACGGTCGGCGCGCATGTCGTGGCCCGGGGCGGAGTCTGGGTGGCGCTCGTCAATCTCGAGCGCAAAGCCTTTGGCCGGGCGCTGCGGCACGGCGTCAAGATCGTCATGGGGACCGACGTCGGCGGCTTCCCCTGGACCGAGATCAATCAGGCGAAGGAATTTGAGTACTACGTGCAGTATGGGATGACGCCGATGCAGGCGATTCAGTCCGGAACCTCCGTGGCCGCGGCGTTGCTGGGCCAGGAGCAAAACTTCGGCGCGGTCGCGCCCGGACTGTATGCTGACATTATCGCCGTCGCCGGCGACCCCACGCGCGATATCACGGAACTGCAACGAGTCAAGTTCGTTATGAAGAGTGGCGCCGTGTACCTTTCCCAATAGTGAAACTGTGTGTCGTCGGGCTCCTCGGGCTCTCAGTGAGCCTTGGCGCCGCCCCTGTCATGCCGGGACAACTCTCCCCGGCCGGCACGGGCGGCGTCGCTGCGCTGGCGAGCACGCTGCGGCAACTCGGCAGCAACAAACGCGTCCTGATGATCGGCGCGCATCCCGACGACGAGGACACCCAGCTGCTCGTGCTGCTCTCGCGCGGGATGGGTGCGCAGGCCGCGTACCTGTCGCTCACCCGCGGCGAAGGCGGCCAGAACCTGATCGGTCCCGAGCTCGGCCCCGAGCTCGGGATCATTCGGACCGAAGAGCTGCTCGCCGCCCGCGAGCTGGACGGGGCTCGGCAGTTCTTCACCCGCGCCTACGACTTCGGGTTCTCCAAATCGGCCGACGAGACGTTCCGCTTCTGGCCGCGCGATTCGATTCTCAAAGACGTCGTCGATGTGATCCGGCGCTTCCAGCCGCAGATCATCATCGCCGTCTTCTCAGGGACACCGGCTGACGGCCACGGCCACCACCAGGTCTCGGCCATCCTCGCCCGGCAGGCGTTCGATCTGCTGCGGGATTCCGCTGGTGGTCCCCAGAAGTTCTACCGCTCGACGCGCGGCGATCCCAGCGCCACGACGCTCACCCTGCCGGTCGGCACGCTCGATCCGATCATCGGGCAATCGTATTTCCAGGTCGCCGCCGCCAGCCGCAGTCGCCATCGCTCGCAGGACATGGGCCAGCTGCAGCGACCGGGGCCCGCGACGTCCGGCGTCGCGCTCCTCGCCTCAAAAACGCCGCAGCCAAGCGAGACGTCGGTCTTCGCGGGCGTCGACACCACGATTCACGCAGCCGGATACGCGGCGCTCATCGATTCGGCCCGCGCCGCGCTGACACCGTGGCGGCCCGCCGCGACGCTGCCGTATCTGCTCCGGGCGCTGCGACTCCTCGGCGTCCCCCCGGCGGACTCGGTGCAGCGGGGCTTGCTCGAGCGGGCGATCAGCACCGCCGCCGGCGTGACGATCGACGGCACGACGGACGACGGGATCGTCATTCCCGGCGAGCGGTTGCAGGTCGAGGTCAACGTCTGGAACGCGAGCGACAGCGCCGTACGTGTGGACAGCGTCACGATCGCCGCGCCCACCGGGTGGAGCCTCGAGCGACTCGAGCTCGGGATGCCCACTGTGGCTCCGGGCGCGCTGCTCACCCGCCGCTTCGTCCTGACCGTGGCGAGAGATGCCGAGCGCACCCAGCCGTACTTCCTGCGGCGGCCGCTCACCAATCGTGGCGGTCTGTACGACTGGTCCACCGCGCCGCCGGACGTGCGCGGCCTGCCGTTCGAGCCGCCGCCCGTCAGCGCGCGCGTGCGGGTGATCATCGGGGGCGAGCCGGTGACGCTGACGCGAGAGGTCGTCTACCGCTATCGCGATCAGGCCATCGGGGAGATTCGCCGGCCTATCTTCGTCACGCGAGACGTGGATGTCGCCATCACGCCGGACGAGCTGCTCTGGCCCATCGACGGCGCCGCGCACGAGCCTCGGCACTTCATGCTCACTGTGACGAACCGGTCACGCGGGGCGGCGAATCTGCGCACCGCGGTGATCTCACCGCAGGGCTGGCCGTCGATCTCACCCGAAAGTCTCGCCTTCACCCATGAGGACGAAACCAAAAGCGTGGTCGTGTCGCTGGCGCCGCCCGCGGCCGACAGTCTCAGACCGGGGACGTACGATCTCCGCGCGGGATCAGGATGGCTCGAGATCATCGACTATCCGCACGTTCGGCCCCGCGCGCTCACCCGGCCGGCGGTGGCGCAGATTCGCGCCGCACGGATCGCGCTCCCCGCGCTGTCGCGCGTCGGGTATGTCCGCGGCGCCGCGGACCGCGTGCCCGAAGCGCTGCTGGCCGTCGGTCTGCCGCTCGATCTCATCGGTCCTGATTCGCTCGCGCGCGGCGATCTGTCGCGCTACGATGCGATCATCATCGGCAGCCGGGCGTACGAAACCGAGCCCGCGCTGGTCGCCAACAACGGACGCCTGCTCGACTACACGAAGAACGGCGGTCTCGTCATCGTGCAATACCAGCAGTATCCGTTCGTCGACGGCGGGTTTGCGCCCTATCCGCTGACCATCGCGCGCCCCCACGACCGCGTGACCGACGAGAATGCGCCGGTCACCGAGCTCGATCCTGGGCATCCCGTGTTCCATTATCCCAACGAGATCGGCGCCGAGGACTGGCGAGGCTGGATTCAGGAGCGCGGCCTGTACTTCGCGCGCAGTTGGGACACGACGTACGTGCCGGTGCTGGAAATGCACGATCCCGGTCCGCCGAATCCCCCGGCGGAGCTGAAGGGGAGCCTGCTGATCGCGCCGGTGGGACGCGGGACGTATGTGTACAGTGGACTGAGCTTCTTCAGGCAGCTGCCGGCCGGTGTGCCTGGAGCCTACCGCCTGTTTGTGAATCTGTTGGGACTGAAGCGCCGCAATGTTCCGTAAGGCGGTGCGTGGTGCGTGGTACGTGGTCGTGGTCCTTGGCTGCTCGCGGGATCACCGTACGCCGCTCGTCGTCTACTCGCCCCACGGTCGTGACCTGCTGACCCTCTTCGAGCACCGCTTCGAAACTCTTCATCCCGACATC
>DATLXS010000260.1:0-12598 GCA_035575675.1 Gemmatimonadales bacterium | reverse complement strand
TGTCCGGAGCCGATGTTCACCTTGTGACAATGGGGGACCGCGTTGTCGGGACGGTTCATCCGTGCAAGGTCTATGGAGCGATGGCGGTCGCCCGACCCATCCTGTTTCTCGGACCGAGCGAATCTCATGTTGGCGACCTGCTACGGACAAACCCGATCGGATGGACCATCCATCACGGTGATGTCGACGGTGCCGTGCGCCTTCTCAGTTCTTTTCTCGAGATGTCCAGTGCGGAGCTTTTCGCGAAAGGCCAACAAGGACGGCGGGTGATCGATAGCAGGCTGAGTAAGCAAGCGTTATGCGGTCAACTATGCGACTTGATTGAGAAGAGCCCTCGCAAGTAGCGGTTGAAATCGTCGTAGGTATATTGTCGGCGTTTCATTCTCGGGAAGCGTTGTCTCGCATTGAGGACGTGACCACGACGTGATGACACCAACTTCTCCCCAACGGCCGACTGCTGCGCTGCCTCCGATCGACCAAGAACCGATCTCGTTCTTGGTCGTGCTCAACCTGCTCTTGCGCAATCGTTACGCCATTTTCGGAACGGCCTTTGTGTTCGCCACGGTTGTCGCGGTAACGCTCTTACTACTGCCTCGCAAGTTCACTGCTCAATCGTCGTTCATGTTGCAGACTCGCCAGAGCCTACCAGGAAATCTCTCGGGATTGGCGTCACAGTTCGGCTTCGTCCTGCCCACGGGCGAGGCCAATGAATCGCCCGCGTTCTATGCCGAGCTGCTTCAGTCACGCGAGATTCTCAGCGCTGTGGTGGACAGTCCCATAGCGCTGCACGACGGCATGGCGACACGGCAGGCGCCCTTGTCAGCATGGTTCGCCGTCCAGGCGGATCGGGCAGCCTTGCTACGCGACAAGACGATTAAGAAACTCGAAAACGCGGTAGGCGTTCAGGTTTCCACGAAGACAGGCGTTGTCACGTTGCGGGTTACCACAAGGATCCCTGAACTATCGGAACAGATCAGCCAGCGCATGCTCTCATGGCTGAATGAATTCAATCTCATAAAGCGTCAATCGCAGGCCTCTGCGGAACGTCGATTCACGGAAGCACGTTTGCAAGAGACTCTTTCTCAGTTGAACGATGCGGAGGATCGACTCCTGCGATTCACGCAACGTAACCGCGACACGCGTAACTCGCCGCTTCTTCGGCTTGAAGAGGATAGGCTACAGAGAGACGTGACGATGCGGCAGCAGGTGTACACATCGGTGATGCAAGCCTATGAACACTCAAAAATTGAAGAGGTCCGTGATACGCCTGTTATTACGATCCTTCAGGCACCCGAACAACCAGTTCGGCCTGACCCTCGCGGGTTGGTTGTGAAGGTTCTGTTGGTACTTATTATCGGCTTCGTGGTGGGAATCTGGCTGGCGATGACGCGCGAAGCCCTATGGCCTCGACTCGCTGGATACGCGTCACCGCAAGAAGAGTTTTACTCGCTGTTATCAGACCTGCGATATGACGTCCGCCACCCTATGTCGACCCTGATGCGCACGATTACACTCTCGAGCGGAAGATCATCGTCGCAACAGCCGTAAGAGTCGATCTTTTGCGGATCAGTTAGCGCGCCGCCACAACAATAATCGCCACCGTACTCGCCAAGATCTGCGCAATCGCCCCGAACAACGCGACCGTATCCGTGTGCAGGGCGTTTGGATCCTTCGCTGGTATGTAGACCTCTGAACCGGGCCCGGGCGTTGGACTGCTGCCGAACAGAAGCGAACGGCGCCGCGTGCGCACCTCCCCGTTCGCATAGCGCACGCTCACCTGGCCCTTCTCGGCGTTCGGTGCAAATCCGCCGGCCCCGCAGTAATAATCCAGCCCCGCGCCCTTCCATCCCGCGCGGGATGCGTCTGGAGTTCGACAAGAATCCCGATACGACCATCGCCATATTCTTTGGCGATGTTGAGATGTTCCAATTCACGCCCGTAATTCAGACGCTGGAGCACCTTTGCAATGCCGTGACGGATATCCTCGGACAATTCAACGCCTTCGTCAGAACTCGCCCGTGATGCGTCGTTGGTTTCGTTGGCCAGTGCGTTAGTCCTGCTGGCCGTTCCAAGCCATGGCATTTCTTGAACTTCTTTCCGCTGCCGCAGGGACAGGGATCGTTCCGACCCACGCCAGCATACGGATCCGCGACTCTAGTAGGCCCCGTAAACTCGCTATCCGTGGCCGTGACTTTGGCAGAGTCGCGGGCATCTATAGCCTTATCGAAGTTCTTGATATCAACACCCGTCAGGTCAACTTCTACATCGTCGCTGGCGCTGATGGCGGTGCTGTGGAAGGGACTAGGCGCGGCAACTATGGAGATGTTGTGTATTCCCGACCGGCCCCGCTGAGGAGGCTCTGGTGGCGTGGGTTGCGATGGGATCAGCTTTCGCTTGGCCCGGTAGGAACCGACGAGCAGAATCACCAGGGCGAGACCCCCTAGAGCCGCAGCGAACCAGAAGGTGTCCCGCACGGCTACAACTGTCCCCACAAGGCCAACCGCAACACTAACGGATGGCCAATGCGTCCGATCAGCCATGACAAAAATCTACTACTGGCTGCGTGGTGTGTAGTATGTTGTTGCCCTAACAAGCGCCGGAAGCAGGCGGCGCCGTTCTACTGCGGTAGTCCTTGGCTCTTTCGATACTCACCGCTTCGCTATCACGATAATCGCCACCGTGCTCGCCAAGATCTGCGCAATGGCGCCGAACAACGCGACTGTGTCGGTGTGCGGTGCGTTCGGATCCTTTGCCGGCACAAACACCTCCGACCCCGGCCCCGGCGCCGGATTGCTGCTGAACAGCAGCGAACGGCGCCGCGTGCGCACATCACCATTCGCGTAGTGCACACTGACCCGGCCCTTTTCCGCCGCCTGTGTGAATCCACCAGCGGCGCTCAGATAATAATCCAGTCCGGCGCCGCGCCGATACAACACACTCGCCGGTGAGTTCACCGCCCCCACCACCCGCACGCTCGGCTGATACTCGGGAATCATCACCGAATCGCCGGGCTGCAGAATCACGTTGTCGCGCGAGCCATGATCCCGCAGCGCCTTCGGCAGATCGATGTTGATCCGCCCGCGCGCATCCGCCGGCCGCAAAAACCGAATCCCCTCAGGATACGCCCGCGGCGTGAGCCCGCCCGCGCGCGCCACCAGGTCGGCCAAGCGATCGTCCTTCGCCTTCAGCGCGTACGTGCCCGGATACAACACCTCACCCGTGATCGTCACCACCCGCTGCAGCTCGAAATCGGGCTGGCGAAAAATCAACACGTTGTCGTACGGCTCGAGCACGACCTCCGCGGCCGTCCCGCGCGCAGGGAAGGGCACACCCGGCGGACCGAGATAGCGATGCGACGTGTCCGCCCCGTTCCCCTCGAACAAATAACTCGAGTCGAGCGGCAGCCGCAGCGTCGTCGCGAGCTGACCCCGCGACCGATCGGCCGGCAACCGCGCTATCTCGACCTCCCGCAGATCCACGCCAAGCCTCGGCCCCCGCGCCAACACCATGAGCTGGCGCAAGGTGATCCCTGGCCGCCACGGAAAGGTCCCCGGCTGCTGCACCATCCCCGTAATCGCGACGGTGTACTGCTCGGTGGCGGCCTCGAGCGAATCGACCTGCACCACGTCGCCGTCTTCGAGCGCGAACCGCGGCAGCACCGCCCCCGGCATCGGCACGTCGATCGTGACACGCGCCGTGGTCTGAGCGGTACGCGCGTTGGCGGGCAGGATGCGCTGCACCTTCAGCCGCTCGAGCGCCGCATTGGGCCGAAACCCGCCGGCCGCGGCGATCATGTCTGCCAGCGTTTCGCCCGATTTTGTCTCATAAATCGCCGGGCGCAGCACGGCCCCGGTCACACGCACGCGCGACTCATGGATCGGCACGAAGATCACGTCACCCGTCTCAAGTCTCACGTCGGCACGAGTGTCACCGCGGAGCAAATAGTCGTACAGGTCTAACGTCGCTACGGTCTTGCCCAGGCGTCGAACCTCGACGCCGCGCAGCTTGGCGCGTTCCGTCACGCCACCCGCCGCATACAGCGCCGTGAATACGGTGCCGAGCGAGCTGATCTGGTAGGCGCCGGGCTGCGTGACTTCGCCGACCACATAGACCTGATTCGCCCGCACGTTCGCCACGGTGACGTCGAACCGCGTCGTCGCATTCGCCGTGCGCCGCACGCCGGAATACACGCGGCCCAGGCGCGTGTACAGCACGTCGCGCAGCTGATCGAGCGTCAGATTGGCGATGTGCACCTGGCCCACCTGCGGAATCAGTACGAACCCCTCGCGCGTGACGGGCAGGGAATAGCTCAGCTCGACGTCGCCCGTGAGAATCAGGACGAGATTGTCGCCCGGACCCAGTTTGTAATCAGGCGGAACAGGACCGGACAACAGCGGCAAGAATTGCGTGGTGGTCCGTTGGAAGACATCCACGCCGAACACATCACTCGGTGCCGTACGCGCGCTGCGCACGAGCCCGGTGTCGTAGGGCAGCGTCTGCGCCCCACCCAGAGCCGGCAGTCCCAGCGCCTGCAACGCCGCCAGCTCCTGCGCCGACGGCGCGCCGGCGCTCGGCGCCGTGGCGCCCGAGAGATACGGATCGAGCAGGGTGGTGGGATAACCGCTCGCCGAGAGGCGCGCGCGGATCTGGTCGGGCGTGAGGCCGGATTGCGAGATGCGGCTGCGCACCATGTCCGCGAGGCCCGGCTGTTGCTGGAGGGCCTGTTGGACCTGCGTGGGCGTAGGATTTTGAGCCGTCGCCATCATGACGACGAGCAACACAGCGTTCATCTCTCCGGCTTTCTCCCAAGGGCTCAGAAAGTCAGGGAGGCTAAGATGGATGCTAACTACCGATGGGTCAAGCTGTTGGCGGGAGTTTTCTCTTAAATCAAGCGCGCCCGCGCGAAAACGACACGCTGAGCGGTCGCGTGGTTAGGGGTCTCCCTCCAACCATAACAGTTTCGTCGCATGAGCATGGAGCCGTCCGCCGCCGTCGCACGAGTGATTGTGACCGTTCGGGGCTTCAGGGCGATCCTGTCGTCCGATCTGGCCCCCATCTATGGCGTCCAGCCCAAGGTCCTCAATCAGGCCGTCAAACGCAACGCGGAGCGATTCCCTCCGGACTTCGCGTTCCGCCTGAGCAAGGATGACATGACCGCGATCCGGCGTTCAAGGTCACAATCTGTGACCTTAAAGAGGGGAGCCCACGTCAAGTACGCACCGCTCGCCTTCACGGAGCACGGCGCACTCATGGCGGCGACCGTCCTCAACAGTCGGCGCGCCGTCCAGATGAGCATCTTTGTGGTACGCGCGTTCCTGAGGTTGCGTGAAGGGTCGTCGGCCAAGCCGAGCTGTTGACGCGGCTCGCGCAACTCGAGCGACGGGTGGGTGAGCACGATCATGAGCTGAGGGCGATCATCCAGGCACTACAGCAGCTCATCGCACCGCCGGAACCGCCGCGTCGACCCAGAATCGGTTTCAGAGCCGCCGACGCCGAAGGCCGCATTGTGTAACCAACTGCGGGCACAGTCGTTAAATAGCACTTGCCACTGATAGCTAATAAGCTATCGTTTGGCATGACCACCGCTGCCTCGCTGCTCCGCCAAGCCCGTACCCGTGCCGGTCTCAGCCAGCGCGCCATCGCGCGCCGCGCCGGCACCGCCCAGTCCGTCGTCGCGCGCATCGAGTCGGGCCAGACCAGCCCGACCTGGGAGACCCTCGGCCGGCTGCTCGACGCGGCCAACGTCGACATGAGCGCGCAGCTCGAGCCGCGCGTCGTGGTGGGGTCGCACATGCTGGACGAGGTGCCGCGGATTCTCGCGATGACTCCGGAGCAGAATCTCGAAGAGGTCAAAAACCTGAGCGAGTTCTTGCACCAGGCACGGCGTGTCTGAATCCGTCGCTCCCGTCACGCCCCTCAACCCCGAGCGACTGTTCAGCACGCTCACGCGCCATGGGGTGCAGTACGTCTTGATTGGCGCCCTCGCGGCGCGGCTGCAGGGATTCCCGCGCGCCACCTACGACGCCGACATCACCCCAGCCTCGGATCCCCAGAACCTGCGACGGTTAGCAGATGCGCTGCAGGAGCTCGATGCCCGAATCTTCACCAACACAATTCCCGAAGGCCTGGCGTTCGATTGCAGTGCCCAGATGCTCGCGCGCGCCGATATCTGGAACCTGGTCACCAAGGCGGGACGGCTCGACATCGCGTTCAAGCCGTCAGGGACGGAAGGCTACGACGACCTTGCCCGCAACGCGGTGCATTTCACGGTCTACGGCGATGAGCTGCTGGCGGCCCGCCTGGAGGACATCGTGCGGTCCAAGGAGGCCGCCGGGCGCTGGCAGGATCGGCAGGACGTGGAGATAATTCGAGAGATGTTGAACGCTCGATGATGGGCAGGCCGTAAACTGGGAGGTGGGCATCAGCTACGTTGAAGGAACCGTCCGCGGCCCGAACGGCACCGACCGCGTGAAGTTCCTCATTGATTCCGGCGCGATGTATTCCCTGCTGCCCGACGCCGTCTGGCGGCGCATCGGCCTCGCGCCCAGCCGAGACGAGCAATTCTCGCTCGCGGACGGGACAGCGATTTCACGGCCGGTCTCCGAGTGCCATTTCTCGCTCGCGCACCGCGCGGGGCACGCACCAGTCATCCTCGGCGACCCGGACGACCCCGAGGCCCTGCTCGGCGTCGTGACGCTCGAGAACCTGGGCCTCGTGTTCGATCCGTTTCATCGCACCCTGCACCCGATGCGGATGATATTGATGAAGATGATGCGAGAGATGCTCAAGAGCAGAGGCTGAGCGGGGAGCAGGGAGCAGGGAGCACGGAGCAGGGAGCAGGGAGCAGGGAGCAGAAGGATACCGCCCGCGATGTTTCGATACCGCTGTGCACGCATTCCAATTCAGAATGATGCATGCACAAGTATCGATCAATGATCATTTGGCAGCGATCACATGATCTAGTTATCTGCGCACTCAAAGAAACGGATAGGGCCTACCATCCGCGCTCCCGGGCGCTATTCGACCAGTTGCGTCGTGCGGCCATCTCGGTCGAATGCAATCTCGTAGAAGGGTATGCCCTCGGGACCGCGCCGCTATTTCGCCGCCATCTGCGAATCGCCATCGGATCAGCTGCCGAAACAGAGTCTCTCGTGCGTACGGCGAGCGAAATGGAGTATTTGCCTGAGGCCTGCACAAAGCGACTAAGCGCGTTACTCGACGAGATCTTGGCGCTGCTCTTCACTCTCATTCGGCGATTGAATGTTGCCAAGCGGACCTGAGCGTCCTGCTCCGTGCTCCGTGCTCCGTGCTCAGAACAGTGGTTTGTACACCTCAGCCGTCAACGCCGCCGTCTTTTGCCACGTGAATTGCCTCGCTCTTGCCCATCCCTTCTGCACCAGCTCCTCCCGCTCGTCCGGATCATCCAATCGTTCCAGCGCGTGCACATAGTCACCGGGATCGCGTCCCTCGACCACCACGGCCGCGCCCGCCGCGACTTCTTTCAGCGCGCCCGCGCCCGACGTGACGACCGGCAACCCCGACGCAAATGCCTCGAGCACCGGGAAGCCGAAGCCTTCATATAAGGAAGGGAAGAGCAGGACATCGGCCGCGCGATAGGCGCGCCGCAGCGCCGTCTCATCGGCCGACGCGACACTGCGCACCACATTCCTGAGCTCGAGCCGATCGATCAACTGCTCCTGCTCGGCGGTAAACCGGCCGCCCACCTGCAACAGATAGGCGTCGGTCTGCTGGCGCAGCCGCGCCAGCGTCTGAATGACGAGCGGCACATTCTTGCGGTCGACGGTGCTGCCGACGTGCAGCACGACGAACGCGTCTTCCGGGATGCGCCAGTCGTGGCGGCCGCGCTCCCGCGCCACCGTCGACTCGCCGTAGAACGCGCGATCGACGCCGAACGGCACGACGAAGATGTTCTTGTCGGTGCCGAGCCAGGTGGCGAGCTCGCGCTTCAGCCACTCGGTGCCGACGATGTAGGCGTCGGCCTGCCGCAGCGATTTCAGCGCCTGGCGCAGGAAGCGATTGCGCACCCCTTCGCGCCAGCCGCCGCCGCCCGTGGGCGAGCGCAGCACGACGACCGGCATGAGGTCGTGCACCGTGACGACGACCGGCCGGCGCCCCGCCGTCTCGATCATGTGCGCGTAGCTGTGATCGAGCACGTGGATCAGGTCGGTGCGTTTGGCCTCGCGCTTCACGCGCCAGGGATAGAAGTAGTAGCGCGCCGCCCACCGCTGCGGGCCGTGCAGCGGCCCCGGCAGCACCAGCCGCGACGGATCGACGGGCTGGGTCCACCAGCGGACGAAGGCCTCGCGGGGACCGGAGTCGCGCCGGCCCGTGGAATCACGGGTCAGCGCGCCGATGTGCGCGGCTAATCGAACGTGAAAGCCGAGGTCGCTGCTTTCGAGCCAGTCGTGGAGGCGGTGGGCGTATTTCTCCATCGAGGCCCAGCGCTCCAGCGGCAGATCGGGGACCAGCAGGACGGATGGCACTATTTCACCACCTGCTGCCAGAACTGCAGCGTGCGCTCGGCGATCGCATCATCAGAGTACAAGCGCAGCGCCCGGGCTCGCGCGGCCAGCGCCAGCGCCCGCCGGGTCGGGTTGTCGCTCAGCCGTTCGAACGCCGCGGCGAGTGCTTCCACGTTGCCCGCGGGCGCCACCACGCCGGCATCGCCAATCAGCTCGGGGATCACGCCACTGTCCGTTCCCAGGACGGCGACTTCGTTGGCCATCGCTTCGATCAGGATGTGGCCATTCGCCTCGCGCCAATCGCGCAGCGCGAGCGACGGCTGCACCAGCACGTCGAGGTCGGGCCACAGATTCGCCACCTGCTCGGCGGGCAACCCGCCGGTCCAGCGCACGCGGGCCGCGAGCCGCAACTCCGTCGCGCGCGCTTCGAGCCGTTCCCGCTCCGGACCGTCGCCCACGATGGTCAGCCGCCATTTCATGTCGCGCCGCACTGCGAGCGCCTGCAACAAGGTATCGAGTCCCTTCTGCGGCACCAACCGACCGACGAATCCGATCGCGAGGCCCTCGTGCGGTACGTGCTGCGGCTCGTGCGGGGCGAGGGCGCCGAGCTGCGGCATGACGGCGATGGGGAGATTGGGGGCGTCGCGGCGCACCAGCGTGCCGGCGAGATCGCTGCCGGCCACCAGTCCCGTGAGCCTGCGGAGCATGCGGCGTTGTTTCCAGTGCGCCCACCAGCCCTGGTCCAGATCGACGTTTTGATGGGTGAACAGCACGGCGGGGATGCCGAGGCGGCGGGCGGCGCCGAGCACCTGCTTGGCCACCGGCGTGTGGGGCTCTTCTTCTATCTGGATGAGATCGGGGCGGCGGTCGCGCAGCAGCGCCTTGAGCGCGCGGCGCCCGTAGGTCTCGTTCGAGGAGCTGGCGGGGAGGGGAAAGACCTCGAGGCCGCCCTGGCGTTCCCACGCGACGTCGATCGGCTGGCCGAACCAGGGATCGCGCCAGCGCTGCGGCATGGCGACCGTCACCTCGAGCCCACGGGCAGCGAGTGCGCGCAATTTGCCCCGGTGGGATGGTTGGAGATAGGTGTGGGAAAGAACAAGAACGCGACGCATCTAAGAGACGAACGCGGAAGTGAGAACGCGGAACGCGGAACAGCAAGGGAAGCTCGTTTGGTCCAAAAGGCTCGCCTCCGATGTTCCGCGTTCCACCTTCCCAGTTCCGCGTTCGGAAATGGGCGGCACAGGACTCGAACCTGTGACCTCCGGTATGTGAGACCGGCGCTCTAACCAGCTGAGCTAGCCACCCGACTTACGAATGATCAATGTCGAATGATCAATGACCAATGATCGTTCGCGAAAAGATAATGAAGGAAACTGACGCGGCAAAGCGGGTCTTTCGCTGACAACGTGTGGCTCGTTTTATTAGAAAAGAGAAGAGAAAGAGGTTACGGTGGTGAGGACGTTTGGTGGAACCAATGCTGCTGGGTGTCACTTCACGAGCGCCGACCGCGCGAATGAGCAATGGGCAATGCTCCACCCTCGCTAGCAGCCGGTTTTCCCGTTCCCCCGATTCACTCCGCCCGTAAACCCGGATCGGAGCCGCTTGAGCGACGCGCTGAGCCCCACGGGCGACGTGCCCACAAACACGCTGCCGAACCCGAGCGAGAGAACCCATTTCGGCGACCCCGCCGTGAGGCCGGCGCTCGCGTCCAGTGTGACCGCCACCGACCGACCGAGCCGGTGGCTCACGCCGCCGCCGACGACGCGACTCAGCGCCTGCGTCGAATCGGACTGCCCGACATCGATCCCAAGAGAAACGTCCGCACGCCAGCTCGGCGCAACGTCATAGCCGCCGCCCAGCAGCAGCGAGGTCGCACGCGGCGCGCTCAAGGTCGACTGACTGGAGACGTGACTGATACTGCGACTGGCATCCGCCGAGAGGTGCAGCTTCGGGTTGGGCGACGCGCCGAGTCCGATGTCGAGGCCCTCGGAGGTCGCGCCGCTGCCGAGGCCGCAGGCCGCGTTGCCGGTCGGCAGGACGAACGTCAGCGCGGCGGCAATCGTGGGCGCGCCGGCCGCGGGGAATCCGTGCACGGCGGCAGCCGAAACGGGGAGATCTCCGATGCCGTTGCTCGACACCGCACTTCCCTTTAGCATGTCGCTCACGTGGATGACCGACGGCACAGTAGACAGGCTGAGCCACGGGGTCGCCCGCCATTGCAGCACGCCCGACAGCGCTTGTTCAGACCGTTGATCGCTGAGCTTGGCGGAGCCCGCCGTCACACCCGTTGCGAGCGACGTTTGCGCCCCGAGCGACGCGGCGCCGAGCGCGGGGACGAGGATCCACCACCAGGGGGAGTTGCGCACCATGTCTGCAGACCCGCCCCAGGAGCGAAACGTGACTTTTTGTGACTTGCGGGAGTCCCCACAACGGCGATCCTTCCCTCGAAACCTCATCGGAGGCTATATGAAGCGGATTTCGACCCTCATCATCGGACTCACCCTCGGCGCGGCGGTTGGGCTGCAGGCACAGGCCAAACGCCAGGCGCCCATGACGCACACGCAGCCCATGTCGCATGCGACGAACTCGAAGGCGACGACTCCGTCGAGCACCGCGCCGAAATCGAACAGCGATTCGTTCAAGGGAATCGCCGCGAAGCTCGGCACCACGCCCGACGCACTCCAGAGCGCGTATGAAGCCGCGAAAACGGCCAATCCGAAGCTGTCGCGCGGGAACTTCGTCGCGGCCAACATGCTGGCGCACAATCTTGGCACGAAGACTCCCGCGATCACGACGCAGGCGATCTTGACCGGGTTGCAGGGCGGCAAGAGCATCGGGCAGACGCTTCAGGGTCTCGGTCTCACCGCCAAGGATGCCGAGGACGCGGAGCGGCAGGCCAAGCGCGACGCGGCGCGCGCCACGATGTAGCCGTGGCGAATGGTCAATGTCCAATGATCAATGATCAATGATCGCGGATCATCCCTCGATCGTTGATCATTGATTATTGATCATTGGACATTGGTATTCAGTGGGCCCTCCAGGATTTGAACCTGGGACCTACGGATTATGAGTCCGCTGCTCTAACCGCTGAGCTAAGGGCCCGAGCGCGCGGCTAAAGCCGCGCGAATGACCAATGTAGAATGAAGAATGGCCAATGACCATTGGTGCACGCATTGGACAGAGACTTGGGGCCTGCCCACGGTCTCAGGCATAATTCGGTAGGGGTGTTGCACCAGATTGGTTAGCCATCCGTGAATACCGGTTCAAGATTGTCGCGTGGCAGGCTACGATTTGGAAGATCGACTTGTGCGTTTCGGGAGTACGGCCTGCCGCCTGGCGGAGCGCTTCGCCCGGACACCGCTCGGCCAGCACGTCGCCCTTCAGCTGGCTCGGTCCAGCACATCGACGTTCGCAAATTACGGGGAAGTTCAGTCTGCTGAATCTCGTCGCGATTTCATTCACAAACTCGGGATATGCTTCAAGGAACTTCGCGAGACCCGCACCTGGCTCAAGTTCGTCCGGGAGATGGCGCTGACTTCTCCCAAACTAGTCGATCCGGTGCTGCACGAATGTGATGAGTTGCTAGCAGTCCTGGCCACGAGCATCAGAACCGCGCGGCGCAACGGGCGGCGGCCGGCGGCCGGTGGACCGAATGATCAACGATCATTGGACATTGATCATTGATCATTCGTCATTCGGTCTCTACAGCAAGCCTTCTCTCCGCAACTTACCAAGCTGATCGTAATACGTTTCATGCACCGACAGTACTTCGGCAGGTGAGACCGTAGCGACGCCGGCTTTCCCAACCTCGATCCCGGCGGCGAAGTTCGCAATGTGCGCCGCCTCGCGCACGCTCGCCCCGGCGGCCAGCGCCGTCCCGACCCACGCCGTGACGGTGTCGCCGGCGCCTGAGACGTCGAACACCTCGCGCGCCATCGTGGGAATGCGCGTGATCTCCTGATCCTTGGTGACGAGCATCATCCCCTCACCGCCGAGGGTCAGGAGCAGGTTGTCCACCGCCAGCTTCGCGAGCGTGTCGGGAATCGCATCGGGGTGGGCGAGGTCGAGCGCCGCGCCCATCGCCAGCTCCAATTCGCGGCGGTTCGGCTTGAAGA
>DATLXS010000259.1:0-18317 GCA_035575675.1 Gemmatimonadales bacterium | reverse complement strand
CAAACGCCTGCACAGGATACCGCGAAGGCTCAGGTGGTCGCGCCCGAGCCGCGCTCCCTCGGCTCCCGTCTCACGGGAATCTTCGGCATCATTTTGATCCTCGCCATCGGCGTCGCCTTGTCGCGCAATCGTCGCGCGATCAGCCGGCGCGTCGTGGCCTGGGGCGTCGGCTTGCAGCTCGTCTTCGCGATCTTCGTGCTGCGAGTCCCGGTTGGCCAGAAAATCTTTAGTTGGCTCGGCGCGACCGTAACAGCGATCCTGAATTTCTCCTACGCTGGCTCCACATTCGTGTTCGGCGAGATCGGCAAGCAGCATTCCAGCATTGGCCAGGTGTTCGCGTTCCAGATCATGCCCGCGATCATCTTCGTCTCCGCACTGTTTGCAATCATGTACTACCTCGGCATCATGCAGATCGTTGTGAAAGCGCTGGCGATCGCGATGAACAAGATCATGGGTGCGAGCGGCGCGGAGAGCCTCAACGTCGCGGCGTCCATCTTCATGGGACAGACCGAGGCGCCGCTCACGATCCGGCCGTTCCTGCCGCGCATGACCCGCTCCGAGCTGATGACCGTCATGACGGCCGGGATGGCGCACGTGTCCGGCTCGATCATGGCGGCGTACATCGCGTTCGGCATCGAAGCACGTCATCTCCTGACGGCCGTCATCATGACGGCGCCGGGGACGATCATGATGGCCAAGATCCTGGAGCCGGAGACTGAAGTCCCCGAAACCTTAGGCGGGGTGAAAGTCGACATACCCCGCACCGATGTGAACGTGCTCGATGCGGCGTCGCGGGGGACGGGCGAGGGGCTGCACCTCATGCTGAACGTGATCGCGATGCTCATCTCGTTCATCGCGCTCATCGCACTGGTGAATGGCCTGTTCGGCTGGATTCATGGACTCGTGCCGTGGTTCCCCGAGACCCTCCAAACGGTACTCGGGTGGATATTCCGGCCGATCGCGTGGGTGATGGGCGTGCCGTGGCACGACAGCGGCACGGTAGGTTCGCTGCTTGGTGAGCGCATGGTGGTCAATGAGTTCGTGGCCTTCGCGCATCTTGGCCCAATGAAAGGCAGCCTCGACCCGGTCTCGTTCACGATCGCCACCTTTGCGTTGTGTGGTTTTGCGAATCTCAGCTCGATCGGGATTCAGATCGGCGGCATCGGCGCCCTGGCGCCCGATCGCAAGCACGACCTGGCGCGCCTCGGCTTCCGGGCCATGATCGCCGGTACGCTCGCGAACTTCCTCTCGGCGACGCTCGCAGGCATGCTCTTATGATGAAGGCCACCGAGGCGGTCGCTCAACGCCTCGGCAAGTCGAAACCCCGAGTCGCGATTGTCCTCGGCTCAGGCCTCGGGTTTCTCGCCGATGAAGTTGTGACTTCGATCCGAATTCCCTACAAGACCATCCCCGGATTCCCCGAGCCCGGCGTCGCGGGTCACAAAGGCGAGCTGGTTGTCGGAACGCTCGAGGGCGTGCCCGTCATCGTGCAGGCGGGACGCTTTCATCTCTATGAGGGGCATCCCGCTGCCGTGGCCGGCCTGCCGGCGCGGGTCTTTGCCGAGCTTGGGGTGGAGATCCTGATCGTGACGAACGCCGCGGGAGGCGTGCGGCGAACGTTTCCAGGCGGGACCCTGATGTTGATCGCCGACCACATCAATCTCATGTGGCGCAATCCGTTGATTGGCCAGCCGGAGCCCGGCGAGCAGCGCTTTCCCATCATGCACGAGCCCTACGACGCGGCGCTGCGTGCGCTCGCCCGCACGGTTGCCCGGGAAGCCGGGGTACGGATGGAAGAGGGCGTGTACGCGGCCCTGCTGGGGCCGTCGTATGAGACGCCGTCGGAGGTGCGGATGCTCGAACGCCTCGGCGCCGATGCCGTTGGGATGTCGACGGTTCCGGAGGTGCTGGTGGCCCGGTCTCGGGGCATCCGCTGCCTGGGCTTTTCCATTATCACGAATCCAGGGGCCGGGATCACGGGAGAGGCGCTCTCTCATGAGGAAGTCCTAGCGGTGAGTGAGCGCGTTGCGCGTCTATTGTCGGTTGTGTTGAAAGGAGTTCTGAAGCGGATCAGACAGGTGTAAATCCCCAGTCCCGAGCCCCCAGCCCCCAGTCCCCATTTGTTCCTGACGTTCGATTTGCAACCCTTTTCCGTCCCAATCTGTCATATGAAGCGATAACCGCCGCGCGCTCGCCGTCAGCGTTCGCGACCGGGGTTCACCGTTCACCTCAGCTCCCGGACGCCTATGACGACCACGCTCCAGCTGCTCCTCGCTCTGGTGGGTACTCAGCCCCCTCCCACCGCGGTTCCTGTGGATTCACCTCCGCCGGCTCCTCCCGCGCCGCAGCAACTCCGCGCCGTGCGTCTCAATGGCGGCCAGGGGGTCAGTATCGACGGCAATCTCAATGAAGCGCTGTGGCAGACGGCGGAGCGGGTCACGGCTTTTACGCAACGCGATCCTACGCAAGGGGCGGTGCCCACCGAGAGCACGGTCGTCTACATCGCGTACGACGATGCGGCACTGTACATCGGTGCGCGCCTGTACGACGCGCATCCCGACTCGATCGTGGCACGATTGGCGCGGCGCGATCAAGGCACGAATTCCGATCGCTTTCAGGTCTATATCGACTCATACCACGACAAGCGCAGCGGTTACTACTTCGGCATCAACGCCGCCGGCACGCTGTACGACGGCACTCTCTTTAACGACGATTGGGACGACGACACCTGGGATGGCGTGTGGGAAGGGAAGGTCACGCGCGACGCGCAGGGCTGGACCGCCGAGATGCGCATCCCCTACTCACAGCTGCGGTTCGTCAAGCAGAGCCAGTACGTGTGGGGCATCAATTTTCGCCGCGACGTCGCGCGCAAGAACGAGTTCGACTACATCGCCTACACGCCGAGAGACGGCCGGGGCTTCGTGTCGCGGTTCCCGGATCTCGTGGGGATCGAGCGGATCGAGCCACCGCGCCGGCTCGAGATTCTACCCTACGCGACGAGCCGCGCCGCATTCACACGGCAGCCCGCCGGCAATCCCTTCAATGACGGCTCGAAAATGGAGCCTCGGTTCGGGGCCGACGCCAAGATCGGCCTCGGCTCGAATCTCACGCTCAACGTCACCGCCAACCCGGACTTCGGGCAGGTCGAAGTCGATCCCGCCGTCGTGAACCTGAGCGATCGCGAGACCTTCTTCAACGAGAAGCGGCCGTTCTTCGTCGAAGGCTCGTCCACGTTCGAGTTCGGGTCCGGCGGCCAGAGCAACTTCTGGGGCTTCAACTGGTCGGGACCGAACTTCTTCTACAGCCGGCGGATCGGGCGCTCGCTCTCCGTTCCGGGCGCTCCCGACCGGGGCTATGTGGACGGACCCGACGGCGCGCACATCCTGGGGGCGCTGAAGCTGACCGGCAAACTCGCGGGCAGCTGGAACGTCGGCGGGCTGACCGCCGTGACGGCGCGGGAGCGCGCCACGCTGCAGGACAGTCTCGGCGCGCGCTGGGGCCAGGAGATGGAGCCGCTCGCGGCTTACGGCGTCTACCGCGCCCAGAAGGAATTCAACAAGGGGCGCCAGGGGCTCGGCTTCATTTCGACGGTCGCGGGCCGGTCGTTCGACGATTCTACGCTGCGCGACGTCCGGAACAGCAATTCGCTGACCGTAGGGACAGACGGCTGGGTCTTTCTCGATTCGGCCAAAACGTGGGTAACCACCGTCTGGGTCGCGGGCTCGCGCATCGCCGGCTCGGCGGCGCGCATGGCGGCGGTGCAGCGGAACTCGGTGCACTATTTCCAGCGGCCCGACGCGCCGAGTCTGCGCGTCGATTCCAACGCCACATCGCTCAGCGGCACGGCAGCGCGCTTCACGCTCGCGAAGCAGCGTGGCAACACCTTCGTGAACTCGGCGTTCGGCATCATCTCACCCGGATTCGACGTGAACGATCTGGGTTTCATGTCGCGCACGGGCGTGATCAACATGCATCTGGGTGGCGGGCGGACCTGGAGCAAACCCGGCACGCATTTCCGGTATGCGGAAACCGGCGGCGCGGTGTTCCGGAACTACGACTGGGACGGCAACATCAACTGGTCGGGCGCGTTCAACTTCGGGTACGTGCAGTTCAACAACTATTACTGGATCAACTGGAACGTCGCCTACAATCCCTGGACGGTCGACAATCGCCGCACCCGCGGCGGGCCGCTGATCCTGCTCCCGCCCGCATATCAATTCGGGCTCGACCTGGGCTCGGACAGCCGGAAATCGCTGACGCTGAGCGGCGGCGCGTTCACCTACTTCCGCTCGTCGCAGGACGTGGAATGGTCGACCTACGTCAACGTGCAGTATCGTCCGGCGCCGAACGTGCTGTTCAGCGTGGGACCGAACCTCTACAAGCAGAACAATCCGCTGCAGTACGTCGCGGCGATCGACGACACCACGGGTGGCGCGCCGAACACCTATAACACCCACTACGTGTTCGGCGTCCTCAATCAGACCGAGCTGTCGGCCGGGATTCGTCTGAACTGGACGTATAGTCCCATCCTCTCGCTACAGCTGTATGCCCAGCCGCTGATCTCGGCGGGGAGCTACGGTTCCTACCGCGAGTTGGCGCGGCCGCGGAGCGCCGCGTTCACGCGCTACGGCGTGGACAACGGCTCGACCATCAGCTACGTCGATTCGACCAAGTCCTACGACGTCGATCCCGACGGCGCAGGGCCGGCGCAGCCGTTCTCCTTCGGGAAGCCCGATTTCAACTTCAAATCGCTGCGCGGCAATGCCGTGCTTCGCTGGGAATACATGCCGGGGTCGACGCTCTACTTCGTGTGGACGCAGAGCCGGTCGGATTTCGAGGATGTGGGCGACTTCCGGTTTGGTCCGTCCGTCGGCCGGATGTTCCGGGCCCCGGCGGAGAACATCTTCATGATCAAGGCGACGTATTGGTGGAATCCGTGATCGTCGGATAAAAAATGGATCCGTCCGCGACGCATGGTAGAGGCACGCCAATGGCGTGCCCCTACCGGTTTCGGTGCGCCTCCGCATGCCAACGTTGGGGGTTCAAAAGGATGTATTTCCGAATCGCGTTCAGGTGCCGGTTATTACGGATGACCGATTCGTAATAATTTCGCTGCCAAACCCATCGAATCCCCTCGGCCTTCAAGACGCGCTTGGTGACGTACGATTTGAAAACGCCAACAATTGTTGCGAGCGAACCTGGGAGCGCACCGCCGAATCGGCGGGGCATTGAATCGCCGAGCCGAGGACGAGTCTTCGAGGGATCGGACCGGATCACAATGATTCCATGTAAGTGATCGGGCATGACGATGAATTGGTCTAGAACAACGTTTGGGAAGTGAGGGGGAATCTCAAACCAACAGTCGCGAACGATTTCCCCCACGTTGGACAGTAGCATTTGGCCGTGGGCGACGGAGCCAAAGAGTGTCGCGCGCTCATAGGCGCAAATGGTGACGAAATACGCACCGTCCCGGCGATAATCGAAGTGGCGGAGCCGAATGGACCTGCGGCCATACCACGATGTGCCGAATTCGGTTTGCACGTCTTACGATGATATCCAGTGGACGTTCGAGCGGATCAAATCCATTCGCGGAAAATCATTCCTACGCGGTCACAACCCCTCGCTCGGCGGCCTCGGCGGTGCCGGTACAAAGTGGTTGAGCGGCCCATGCCCTCGCCCGAGCCCCGGCGCCGCTGCGATCGCGCGATGCACGAAATCGAGCCCGTCTGCCACGGCTTGCTCGAGCGGCCGGCCGAGCGCCAGACCCGCGGTGATTGCGGCCGACAGCGTGCAGCCGGTCCCGTGCGTCGACGTCGTGTCGATCCGCTCGTGCGTGAACCGGTGTACCGAGCCTTCGAGCACCAGCACGTCCACGAGCGTCGGTGCGTTCGCGAGATGCCCGCCTTTTACGAGTGCGGCGCGCGCACCCATGCCGACGAGCGCGCGGCCCGCCTGCTCCATCTGATCCGGTGTCCGCACCTCGGTGCCGGCCAGGATCTCCGCTTCGTTCAGATTCGGCGTCACGAGTAGCGCGAGGGGCGCCAGCCGCCGTGCGATCAGTTGCTCGGCTTCACGATCGAGCAGGCGGTCGCCCGAGGTTGCCACCATCACCGGATCGAGCACGTAGGTCGTCAGACGATGATGACCGATGCGTTCCGCAACCGTTTCCACGATCTCTCTGGAGCCCAGCATCCCGCTCTTGATCGCGGTGGGCCGCAGGTCCTCGGCCAGCGCATCGATCTGTTTCGCCACGAGCGCGGCGGGCAGCGCCTGCCAGGCGGACACGCCGAGCGTGTTTTGCGCCGTGACCGCCGTGATTGCGCTTGTTCCGAAGACGCCGAACTGATGGAACGTCTTCAGGTCCGCTTGAATACCCGCGGCGCCTCCGGAATCCGATCCGGCGATGGTCAGGGCTATCCTCATGAATGGGCCCAAGTCATCTTTGGGGCACACGTGACCAGCACGAGAGGGCACATCCGCAGTAATCTGCAGTCGACCGTGCGCGATCTTCAACGCCGCAAGGCGCGAGGCCGCCGCGGCCTCGCCGTCGTGGAAGGCGTGCGGCTCGTCGAGGAAGCGCTGGCGGCGGGCCTCGAGTTCAAGGGCGCCCTGGTGTCCCCGGATCTGGCCCGGACGACCCGCGGCCAGGCCCTGACCGCCGAGCTGGCGAGCCATGCGGTGGTGGTCGAGGAAGTCGGCGCGCGCGCGTTCGGCGACCTCGCGGGGACCGAGACGCCGCAAGGCATTCTGGCGATCGTGCAGCCGCGGACCTGGGCGCTGAGCGATATTGCCGGCGGACCGTTGCTCGTCGTCGACGGCGTGCAGGATCCCGGCAACGTCGGCACGCTGATCCGCACGGCGCACGCGCTCGGAGCGGCGGCGAGCCTGTTGCTCCGCGGCAGCGCGGACCCGATGAATCCGAAGGCACTGCGGGCGGCGATGGGCGCGACCTTCCGGCATCCCGTTGTCCAGCTCGATGATGGACCTTTTATTGCGTGGGCCCGGGACCACGACATGACGCTCTGGGCGTCCGCGGCGGATGGTGTGCCGCTCGCGCGCGCACTCGATTCACGGGAATCACGCAAGGAGCTCATTGCGGTGATCGTAGGCAACGAGGGAGCGGGAATCCGGCCACAGCTCAACGCCATCGCGGCGCAGCGTGTGGCGATTCCGCTGGCGGGTGGCGCCGAGTCGCTCAACGTGGCCGTCGCGGCCGGCATCCTGCTGTACGAGGTGCTGCGTGGACACTGACATCGTCATCGTCATCGGCGCGGCCTTGCTCGGCCTCTGCTTCGGGAGCTTCCTCAACGTCTGTATCCTGCGGCTGCCGCGCGATCAATCGCTGCTGCGGCCGCGCTCGACCTGCCCCAACTGCAAGCAGCCGATCGCCTGGCGCGACAACATTCCCCTCTTCTCCTGGTTGTGGCTGCGCGGCAAATGCCGCTGGTGTCACACGCCGATCTCGAAACAGTATCCGCTGATCGAGGCGCTCGTCGGTGTGTTGTTCGGCGCGTCGGTCTTCGCCTATGGCACCACGCTGCAGGCCGTCGCCGCCGCGCTGTTCGGCACGATTCTGCTCGGCATCGCGATCACCGACGCGCGCCACTACATCATCCCCGATGAGTTCACCTGGGGCGGCCTCGTCATCGGGCTGCTCCTCGCGCTCGGCGGCGGCGTGCACGGGTTCCTCATGGCGCTGCTCGGCGCGGCGGTCGGATTCGTCCTGCTGTGGCTGGTCGGGATGGCGGGGACGTGGGTCTTCAAAGAAGACGCGATGGGTGGCGGCGATGTCAAAATGATGGCCATGGTCGGCAGCTTCCTCGGGTGGCAAGGTGTGCTGCTGACCGTGTTCGCCGGCGCGGCGCTGGGCTCGCTGATCTTCGTTCCATTATCCATCAAGAAGAAGAAGCGACTCGTGCCGTTCGGGGTATTCCTCGCGGTAGGTGCGGCGGTGACCTTCGTGTTCGGCGCCGCGATCGTTTCCTGGTACGGGCACTTTCTCAGAGGCGACTGACGGCGGTGGGTAATCCCTTCGAAGGGTTTTTCGATTCGGGCGACGTGCTCGAGCGCGTCGGCATGGATCTCACCGCGCAGGCGCGCCGCGGCGACCTCGAGCCGGTCCGCTGCCGCGACGCCGAAATCGCCCGCGTCGTCGACATTCTGCTGCGCCAGGGGAAGAACAACGCCGCGCTCGTCGGCAAGGCCGGCGTCGGTAAGACGGCGATCGTGGAAGGCCTGGCGCAACGAATCGCGGCCGGCAACGTGCCCCCCGCGCTCAAGGACGCCCGCATTCTCGGCCTGGATCACGTCTCGATGCTGGCCGGCACCTCCTTCCGCGGCCAGTACGAAGAACGCATCCGGCGTTTGGTGCAGGCGCTCCAGGCCGATCGCAATCTCATCCTGTTCGTGGACGAGCTGCACAACCTCATCGGGCAGGGAACGGCGATGGGCGCGGCGATGGACGCCGCCAATATGCTCAAGCCCGCGCTGGTCCGCGGCGACATCCGTGTCATTGGCGCGACGACCGGCGAAGAATACGCCAAGTGGATCAAGACCGACCCCGCGCTCGAGCGCCGCTTCCAGCCCGTCACGATCGAGGAGTTGGATGCGATCCAGACGTGGGAAGTGCTCGTCGCGCGCCGGCCGCGCCTCGAGCGTCATCACGCCGTCGCCATTGCCGATGACGCGCTCAAGGCCGCGATCGTGCTCACGGACCGCTTCGTGACCGACCGCGCGCGGCCGGACAAGGCGATCGACGTGCTGGACGAGGCGTGCGCCCATGCCCAGGGGATGGCCCAGGTATCGCCGGAGCTCGACAAGCTGATTCGCGACCGCAAGAAGGTCGAAGCCTTGATCCGCCGCGGGCTGACGGAAGAACAAGAAGAAGGAGGAGCGGCCCCGGACGAGCCGATGCCCGATCTGGCGACTGTCCTGCAAAGATTCGGTGAAGAGATTGAGGACCTACTTGGGGGCGGCGAAGGGCGGCGAAGGGCGGCGAAAGAGGCGGCGGCGCAAGAACCAACGCCGCCCCCCGCCGCCGCATCACCTCGCCGCCCGACGTTAGAGGATCAGCGCATCGACCTCGACCGCCGCCTGCGGGCCGAGCTCGAGCGCCAGGGCCTCGTGGTGACGGGCAAGGAAGTCGCGCGCGTCGTCAGCATGGCGGCCGGGAAAGGGATCGAGTGGGCCGGCTGATTCAGCTGGGCGGCCTGGTCGTGGTGGTGCTGGGTCTGGGAGCGGCGTGGGGGTGCCGCGAGCGCGCCCAGGCGGTGCAGGGCGAGGCCGATCTCAACGATCTGGTACAGCGCATGATGCCCCGCGTCGCGCAGGCGACCGGCCTCGCGTTCAAACGTGAGCCCGTGGTGCGGCGCCGCAGCCGGGCGCAGGTTCGCGATTACGTCATTCACAAATTCGACGAGGATCTGCCACCCGCGGAGCTCGCCGGCTCTCAGTCGGCGCTGCGGCTGTTCGGCCTGATTCCCGATTCGCTCGAGCTGCGGCCGACGATGATCGACCTCCTCACCGAGCAAATTGCCGGCTACTACGACCCGGACTCGAACGCCCTGTACATCCCCGCCGACATTGGGCCGACGCAGCTGCGGATCGTCGTCTCGCACGAGCTGGTGCATGCGTTGCAAGACCAGTACGTCCACCTCGATTCGATCATCACCCAGCGCCACGCCAACGATCGCCGGTCGGCGGCCCAGGCGATTCTGGAGGGGCAGGCCACCGTCGCACAAATCCCCGTGCTGATGCCGGAGCAAAGACCGGACACCTTCCCGCTCGGCTGGTTCTGGAAGCAGCGAGCGGCGATGGCCGCACAGCAGGCGCAGATGAAAGAGTTCGCGCGCGCGCCGCTGTGGCTCCGCGAGGGTCTCGTCTTTCCGTATCTTGGCGGAGCCGATTTCATCGTCTGGTTTCGGCACAGGGACTTCGGTCGCTCCGTCCTCGATTCCATGCCGCGCTCGACCGAACAGATCCTCCACCCAGAGCGCTACGAGGCGCACGACGAACCGACCGACCTGAGTTTCGGGCCGGGTGAAGCCGATACCGTGCGGTGGGAAGACAACCTCGGGGAGTTCGAAACGCGGCTGCTGTTTCAACAACTGCTGGGCGATGAAGCCGAAGCAACCACGCTCGCAACGGGATGGGACGGCGACCGCTATCAGGTGCTGGGGCCCAATAGTGATGCGCTCGTCTGGTACAGCGTGTGGGATGATGCGGGTGCGGCCGCGCGGTTCGCCGCGGGGTTGCAGCGCGCCTGGGTGAAACGACGGTCCGACGGCCGGACGGCCCGACGGTCGGAAATCAAGCAGCTCACCCTGGATGGGCGTTCCGTTGTTCGGCTCGTGGACGCACCGGCGGACTGGAAAGGGTGGCGCGCGATCCCGACGGCACGCCTCAGAGGAGGCGCGTGATCGTATAGATCAGCAGGCCGACCAGCCCGCCGACCAACGTCCCGTTGATGCGCACAAACTGCAGATCTCTTCCTACCGCCAGCTCGAAGCGCCGCGAGGTCGCCGCAGGATCCCAGCTCGCCACCGTCTGGGCAATCAGGTCGCCGATCTCGTGCCGATACTTCTCGACGACGCCCGCCGTCAGGTCGATCAGCAGGTCGTCGATCTCGGCGAGGAGTGTAGGGTTCGAGAGCAGCGCGACCCCGAATTCGGCGAGACCACTGTCGAGAGGGTTCGGACCGCTTTCCGCGGGGGCTGCACCGTCCGCGCTGGCGGCGTGTTTGCGGACCGCCTGACGCACGCCGTCCCACACCTTCCGCGCCAGCTCGTCGGTCTGCGCTCCCATGAGCCACTCTTCCTTCAATGCCTCAGCGCGAGCGATCACCTCGGGCGAATGCTGCAAGCGCTCGATGAAGTCCCCAATCGCGTCGGCGAATGCCGTGCGCAGCGGGTGCGCCGAGTCCCTCACCATGTCTTGCAGTAGCCGCTCGACCGCTTCGATGATCTTCTGATAAATCTTGTCGTCGACGACCGGCGGGACCCACCACGGCGTCTCGGCACGGACGCGCTCGCGGATCAGCTCGCGATTGTTCCTGACCGCTTCCGCCGCAAGTTTCACCGTTGCGTTCAGGAGCTCTTCCTGTCGATTGTCGCCGAGGGCCAATGCGAGCGTCTTGCCAAGCGCGGGCGCGACGCGAAACGTGCGGACGCGGTTCCGGACGACCTGACTCACCAGGTCCTGGAGCTCGTTGGGGGGGAGTCCGTCCAGCGTTTTCACGAGACTGCTGGCGAACTGCCGGGAGATCTGGCGCGCGTGCTCGCGGTCGGCGAGCCACCCGGCCGCGCGCTCGGCGGGATGCACGCGGCGCAGGTTCGCCGCGATCACCTCGCGCGACAGGAAGTGGTTCTGCACGAAGTTGCCGAGGATCTGCCCGATGCGCTCTTTGCGCGTGGCGACGATGGCGGTGTGCGGGATCGGCAGGCCGAGCGGATGCCGGAACAGCGCCGTGACCGCGAACCAGTCGGCCAGGCCGCCCACGAGCGACGCTTCGGCGGTCGCCCGCACGTAGCCGAGCCAGGGGTAGAGCGGCTCGTAGATGCTTGCCGCGACGAATACGAGCAGCGCGACCCCCAGTAACGCCGTCGCCCGCCGCTTCATGGCTTTCAAGCGGGCTTCCCGCTCGGCGTCGTCCGGCCGGCCCCATTGGGGCGTCGACATGACTGGCCGCGGGCTGACCTGCGGCGTCTGCTGCGTCTGCGGCGTCTGCGGCGTCTGTTGCGTCTGCTGTCCCAGCATCAGTGGCAAGATAAGGCTCCCCCTTGGTGAAAGGGTACTCGCCATTTAGCTTGCTACGCTTATGTTTACGGCCCTTTCCGAGCAGCTGACCGGGGTACTGAACCGGCTCAGGGGTCGCGGGGTGCTCTCGGAAAGCGACGTGACCGACGCGCTGCGCGAAATCCGCCGCCATCTGCTCGAGGCGGATGTCAGTTTCGAGGTCACGCGCGGGTTCGTCGAACGAGTCCGCGAGCGGGCCGTGGGGACGCTGCAGGTCAAAGCCGTCAGTCCCGGCCAGCAAGTCGTCAAGCTGGTGCATGACGAGATTGCGACGCTGCTCGGCGGCACAAAGGCCGGCCTCGAATTCGCCTCCGTTGGTCCGACGGTCATTCTCCTCGTCGGGTTACAGGGATCGGGGAAGACCACTACCGCGGCCAAACTCGCGCGGCGGCTGAAGCTCGAGCAAAAGGCGCCGGCCCTGGTCGCCGCAGACATTTATCGGCCGGCGGCGGTCGAACAGCTGCAGCAGCTGGGCGAGCAGGTTGGAGTGCCGGTGTTTGGGCTCGGGGCAGGGGCGCAGCATGCTGCGCCCGTACAAGCGCTGGTGCGGGATGCGTTGCGCGAGGCCGAATCGGCGCGGGCCCGGACGGTGATCGTCGATACCGCCGGCCGCCTGCAGATCGACGCCGAGATGATGGACGAGTTGAAGGCGCTGAAGGCGGCGGTCGGACCGAAGGAAGTGTTGCTCGTCGCCGATGGGATGACGGGCCAGGACGCGGTGAAAATCGCGCGCGGGTTCCACGAGGGCGTCGGACTCACGGGCGTGATTCTGACGAAGCTCGATGGTGACGCCCGCGGCGGCGCGGCCCTCTCGATTCACGGTGTGACGGGCGTGCCGATCAAATACGTCGGCGTGGGCGAGAAGACCGACGCGCTGGAGCTGTTCGATCCGGTCCGTATGGCGGGGCGGATCCTGGGACAGGGCGACGTGGTCGCGCTGGTCGAGAAGGCCGTCGCCAACGTCGATGCCGAAGCGGCGAAGCGCCTCGAGCAAAAAGTCCGGTCCAAGAAAGGCATGGACCTCCAGGATTTTCTCGTCGCCTTGAAGCAGATGCAGCAGATGGGTCCGCTGAAGCAGGTGCTGGGTTTGTTGCCGGGGATCAACGCCAAGGCGCTGCAGGGCGTGTCGCTGGACGACAAGCGCCTCAAGCATGTCGAGGCGATCGTGCTGTCGATGACGCCCGACGAGCGGGCCGATCCGGGCGTGCTGAGCGGGTCGCGGAAGCAACGGATCGCCAAAGGGTCCGGCCGGACCGTGCAGGAAGTGAATCGCTTGCTGGAACAGTTCCAGCAGATGCGCAAAATGAGCAAGCTCATGAAAAGGATGTAGGGCAATGGCAACTCGAATTCGGCTGCGCCGGGTAGGGCGGAAGGGTCAGGCGTATTTCCGCATCGTGATCGCGGACTCGAAGTCGCCCCGCGATGGGCGCTTTGTGGCGGCGATCGGCCATTACAACCCCAAGGCCAATCCGGCGGTGATCGACGTGGACGCCGAGCAGGCGCGCGCCTGGATCGCGAAGGGCGCGATGCCGACTGATACGGTGCGCTCGCTGCTCAAGAAGGCCGGCGTATTGGGCACATCGGCAGCTCCCGCGGCACCTCCCCCGTCCGCCGCGTAGTCGGGCGGCTGCGCAAGCCGCACGGCCAGCAGGGCGAGGTGGCGGTGATTCCCCTCGTCGAGAATCCCGGGACGGTGTTCGTGCCGAAAGCGCGACTGTACGTCCTGAACGAAGCGCGTGCGGTGCTGGCCGGTCCGCTGGTCGTGACTCGGCGCCGCTCCTACCACCGCGAGTGGTTGCTTGCGTTCGAAGGGGTGACGTCGCGCGCGGCCGTCGAAGGGTGGCGCGACCAGTTCGTCGCGGTGGATGAGTAGCGATGCTCCGTATCAACGTGGTGACGCTGTTTCCGGACTGGTTCACCGCGCCGCTTGGCTCGAGCATTTTGGGGCGCGCCCAGACAGCGGGGTTGGTGAAGTACCGCGTCGTGCACCTGCGTGATTACACGCACGACAAGCACCATACCGTGGACGACGCGCCCTACGGCGGCGGGGCGGGGATGGTGCTGAAGGTGGAGCCGATGGTGGAGGCCGTGGAGGATCTGAAGGTTCTGAACGGCTCTCCCATCGTCCTGCTGTCGGCGCGTGGCAAGCTGTTCACGCACGACTCGGCGGTCAGGTATTCGTTGGGGCAAGAGCTGACGCTGTTGTGTGGGCATTACAAGGACGTCGATCAGCGTGTCGCCGAACATCTGCACGCGGAAGAGGTTTCGATCGGCGACTTCGTGCTGTCGGGCGGAGAGCCGGCAGCACTGTGCGTCGTCGACGCGGTCGTACGGCTGCTGCCCGGCGCGTTGGGTGATCATGAATCGGCGTCGAGCGATTCGCATTATGAAGGCTTGTTGGCGCCGCCCAGCTATACACGGCCGCCCAGCTATCGCGGGCTCGACGTCCCGGACGTATTGTTGAGTGGCGACCACGACAAGATTGCGGCATGGCGCGCGGCACAGGCCAGGCGCCTCACGAAAGAACGCAGACCAGATCTTTGGTTGGAACACGGGGAATAGGTTATGGAAAAGCTGAGAGCGGTTCAGCGCGAAGGCCTGAAGACGGACATCCCGGCCTTTGCACCGGGCGACACGGTGCGCGTCATGGTGCGCGTGCGCGAAGGTGAGAAAGAGCGGCTGCAGGCGTTCGAGGGCATCTGCATCGCCCGGCGTGGCGGCGGCATCAACGAGACCTTTACGGTCCGCAAGATTTCGGCCGGCGTCGGCGTCGAGCGGATCTTCCCGCTTCATGCGCCCCTGATCGCTGAAATCGGAATCCTGCGCAAAGGCCGGGTGCGGCGCGCCAAGCTGTACTTCCTCCGGCGGCTTGCGGGTAAGGCCGCACGGATTCGCGAGAAGCGCGGGATCACCGTCCCGACCGCCGGCACTGCTGACCAGGGGCCGCCGCAGACGTGAGGCACCGCCGCCCGTCGTTGAAACGCGAGGCGGCGTTGTGGAACGACGGCAGGCTTAGCGTCGCCGGCATCGATGAAGTCGGCCGCGGTCCCCTGGCTGGTCCAGTGGTGGCCGCGGCCGTCGTCTTTCCGATGGGTGCCAAGCCGATTCGGGGGCTGGACGACTCGAAGGTGCTCACGGCGCTGCAGCGCGACAAGTTCGCGGCCAAGATTCGGGAGCGCGCCTTCGCCATCGCCGTGGGCGCGGCCAGCGTACGGGAGATCGACCGGCTCAACATCCGGCGGGCGTCGATTCTTGCGATGGCGCGCGCGCTCCGAAGGCTGGGCTTCGTGCCCGCGCACGTCCTGGTCGACGGTCTGCCCTGCCCGGAGCTTGGCTGCCCGCACGAGGCCATCGTGGACGGCGACGCGCGCTGCCATTCGATCGCGGCCGCCTCGATCATCGCGAAAGTGCTGCGCGATTGCCTGATGGATCGGCTCGCCGCCCGCCACCCCGGCTATTGCTGGGAAACCAATAAGGGCTACGCGACGCCCGAGCATCTCGACGCGATCCAGCGGCTCGGTCCCACCCGGCATCACCGCTACAGCTTCGAGCCGGTCGCACAGATCGAGCTGCTAACGGTTCCGGCTACGGCGTAATCCTTTCACAAATTCGGGCAGCGGCCTGGTGTTGAGAATGTCGGCCGCGGTCAATCCCGCGCGTCGCGCCACCGCGACGGCGAACCGCATGAAGCCCAGCTCCCGCTGGTTGTGGGCGTCGGTCGAGAGCACGAACCGCACGCCGTGCGCCTTGGCGGCGGCGGCCAGCGTGTCCGGCAGGTCCATCCGTTCGCTGCCGTTGATCTCGAGCAGGCACTTGGCGTTCGCCGCGGCCTTCGCCACGATGTCGAAGTCGAGCGGGTAGGACGGGCGGACGGGCACGATCCGCCCGGTGGGGTGCCCGATCGCATCCACCCACCGGTTGTCGATCGCGCCGAGCAAGCGGTCCGTGAGCTGGCGCTCGCTCTGTTTCAGGCCGTAATGAATCGTCGCCACCACGTAGTCGGCGTCCGCGAGCACATCGTCGGAGAGATCGAGTTTCCCGTTTTCCAGGATGTCCATTTCGACGCTCTTCAAGACGCGGAAGCGCTGGAGCCGCCCGTTGAGGCGATCGATGGCTTTCCATTGGGTGCGGAGCTCAGCCGGGGTTTGGCCGGCCATCGACATGCGTGGCGAATGATCGGTGATGGCGATGTAGGCGTAGCCCGTGGCGCGTGCCGCCTCGACCATCTCGGCCAGCGTCGCCTTCCCGTCGCTCGCGTCGGTGTGCATCTGCAGATCGCCGCGGATCTCCTCGAGCGTTACGAGCGCGGGAAGGGTGTGCGCTTTTGCCAGGGCGATCTCGTCGCGCCCCTCGCGCAGCTCGGGTGGGATCCAATCGAGATCGAGGGCGCCGTACACGTCGGCTTCGGTTCGGCCTGCGATGCTTTTGGAGCCGCGATACAATCCATACTCGTTCAACTTGAGCTTCTTGGCCTGGGCGATCTTGCGCAGCTCGATGTTGTGGGCCTGCGAGCCGGTGAAGTACTGCATCGCGGCGCCAAAGGCGGCGGGTTCGACGACGCGCAAATCCACCTGCAGCCCGCTGGAGAGCTTGACGGTCGACCGGGTGTCGCCGTGCGACACGACTTCTTTCACCTCCGCGAACTTCGTGAACCGCTGGATCACCGCCGCCGCGTTTCTGCAGCTCACCACGATGTCGAGATCGCCGATCGTTTCCCGGCGGCGCCGAAAGCTGCCGGCGACGTCGATCGCGTCGAGGCCCCCGCCGGCCTTGAGATACTCCACGATCGCCCGCGCGTACTGCTCGGCCTCGTGCAGCACCATCCGTTTCTGCGCGCCCACGGCGGCGCCGGAAACGCCCTCCCGGATTTTGTCGAGCAGTTTGGGGCCGAATCCCTGCAGCTGGGCGATCGTGCCCTGTTCGAGCGCGTCCTTGAGATCGGCCACGCTGTTCACCTTGAGCTTCTCGTGGAACAGCTTGACCCGCTTCGGACCGAGACCCGGGATGCGCAGCAGGTCGAGCAGCCCCGGCGGAATCGTGGCGACGAGCTGTTGGCGTTGGGGCAGGGTGCCCGTCGCGACGAGCGCCGTGATCTCCTTCGCGATGCCGCCGCCGATCCCCGGCAGGTCCGTCAGGTCGAATTCCCCACCCGACACGAGCTCCGCAATCGGATCGGCGTGATCGGCGACGGTGCGCGCCGCATTGCGATAGGCGCGCACCTTGAACGGATTGCCCGCCGAGATTTCCAACAGGTCGGCGACGTCGCTGAGGAGACGGGCGATTTCGGCGTTCTGCATGCTGTAAAATCGACGGTAAAGGACGGTAGGTGAAGCGACGGTAATGGACGGTAACGGTGTCTGAATGGTAATTCCCTTACCGTCCATTACCGTCGTCGTATCTACCGTCCTCAGTTTCCCTTCTTGCCATCCGTCCATCCGAGTGGTAGCCTAGCCGCTCCAAGGAACTCCCCACCCCGTTCGGAGGCCGAAGCATGGTGCGCAAGCTCCTCGGGCCGGTGGTATTGGCTCTCGCATTCCCCGTTGTGCTGGCGGCACAGTCGCAGGCAACCACCGGCGTCATTCGCGGCACGGTCACCGACCCGGCGGGGGCAACCGTCGTCGGCGCCACGGTCGTCCTGCGTGAAACCCAGACCGGCTTCCAGCGCCAGGTCACGAGCAACGAGCGGGGCATCTTCGTCGCCTCCCTCATGCCGCTCGGGACCTACGACGTCACAGCCCGGGCCGTCGGCTTCAGTGAGACCCGGCGCACCGGCGTGCGGCTCGGCCTTGGTGAGACGGTGAATCTCAACCTGGCGCTCGCCGCGGTACAGCTGCAGGCCGTTGTGGTCGAGGCGACCCAGCCGGTCGTCGAGGCGACCAAAATCGAGAGCTCGACTCGCCTCCCGGAAGCGGCGGTCTCGCGTCTTCCGAACAACGGCCGCAACTACCTGAACCTGACGTTGCTCACGCCGCACGTAGCGATTGTACAGGGTCCGGACGGCGACGAGCTATCGATCGGTGGCCAGAAGGGCATCCACAACAACGTGATGGTGGACGGGGCGGACTTCAACAATCCGTTCTTCGGGGAGCAGCGCGGTGGGCAACGGCCGCCGTTTACATTCAATCTTGACGCGGTGCAGGAAATCGTCGTGACCTCGGCGGGCGCAAACGCGGAGTTTGGGCGCTCCTCGGGCGGCTTCGTGAACGTCGTGACGAAGTCGGGAACGAATGAGCTGCACGGGTCCCTGCACTATTATGGAAAGGACGGCGCGCTGTCCGGCGTCGCGCATCACGGCTCCGAGAGCCTCTCACCGGACTTCACACAGCACCAGTTCGGGTTTACGCTGGGCGGGCCGATCAAGCGCGATCGCGCCTTTTTCTTCCTGGCCTACGACCAGCAGATCTACGACGAGACGAAGCAGACCGATCCGAACCGCATCGATCCGTCACTGCGGGCCTGGATGGATACGGCCTACGGCGGCGCCCTGCAGAACGACTACGGCCCGATTGTGCGCACCAACGATG
>DATLXS010000258.1:0-27351 GCA_035575675.1 Gemmatimonadales bacterium | reverse complement strand
CCCGGTGAGTCCCAGATCCTCGCGCAGTACTTCGAGCAGCGTCTTGTGCGGCGCGAACGCCACCTCTGTCGCTTCGTCGTTCACGGTGAGCGCGATTTTGACTTTGGACTCGGCAGACGTGGCCACGCCGTAATCTTGATAACAGGTAGAGGTGGCGCCAGCTTGTGGGCCATGAGCAAAGCCCTTTTCGCACTCGCCGCACTCTCAATCGCTCCTTTGCGGCTGCCGGCGCAGGATTACCGGGCGCAAGCCGTACGGATCCTTCGGACCGTCCCGCTGATCGACGGCCACAACGACATCCCGGACGCGATTCGCGAGCGTGGCGGCGTCGATTCCGTCAATTTCGCCGTGAGCCAGCCGAAGCTGATGAGCGACGTCCCCCGGCTGCGCGCCGGGCATGTGACCGCGCAGTTCTGGGCGGCCTACGTGCCGGTGACGACTATGGACTCGGGGGCTCACCCCGCCGTGTACGCGCTCGAGCAGATCGATCTCGTGCGCCGGCTGTGCGCCAGAAACTCACGCAGCATGGCGATGGCGTACACCGCCGCCGACGTGCAGCGCAACTTTGCCGCGGGCAAGATCTCCTGTCTGATCGGGATCGAAGGCGGCCATGCCATCGAAAACTCCCTCGGCGCGCTGCGGATGTTCTCCGCGCTCGGCACGCGCTACATGACCCTGACGCATTGGCGCAGCCTCGATTGGGCGACCGCGTCGACCGACACCGCTCGGCGCGGCCTGTCGCCCTTCGGCAAGCAGGTCGTACTGGAGATGAACCGCCTTGGCATGCTGGTGGATCTATCGCATGTGAACGATCAGACCATGTCCGACGCGCTGCATACGTCGCGGGCACCCGTGATCTTCTCCCATTCCTCGGCCCGCGCGCTCACCAATCACGCACGCGACGTCCCCGACTCGATTCTGAAGCTCGTGGCGGCGAATCGGGGCCTCGTCATGGTGAACTTCAATCCGGGCTTCGTGTCGGAAGCGGTGCGCGTCTATGGCGACACGGTCACCGCGCGCGTGGCACGCCTGCGCGCTGCCGGCGCCGACTCCGCGACCCGCGCCGACTCCCAGAAGGTCTGGGACGCGGCAGCGCCGCACGCGACGCTGGCCCAGGTCGCGGATCACATCGAGCACATCCGCCAGGTCGCCGGTATCGATTGCGTCGGACTGGGCTCGGACTTCGACGGCATCACGGAAGTGCCGGTCGGGCTCGAGGACGTGTCCAAGTTTCCCGATCTGATCGCCGAGCTGCTGCGGCGCGGCTGGAGCGAAGCTGACGTGCAGAAGGTGGCTGGACTGAATATGCTGCGGGTCATGCGCGAGACGGAGCGCGTCGCCAGGGTGCTGCGGGGCCGGTAAAGCAGCGTAGGGGCGCAGCATGCTGCGCCCCAACGGTTGATCGTTACGGTTTGGTGCTGGTGCTGTCGTGACGGTCGCGATGCACATCGCGCCGGTCCTGGCGGATATCCCGCCGATCGGAGCGGCGGTCGCGGCGGTCACTCCGCAGATCGCGTCTGTCCCCCCGGATGTCGCGCGTCTCCGCCCGCGCCGCCGTCGTATCGCCCGATCTCACATCCTGCCGGCGCTCGCGCGCGTCCTGGCGAATGTCGCGCCGATCGCTGCGCGTATCGCGGCGATCGTGGCGCAGGTCGCGCCGATCGCGGCGCAGTTCATGACGATCGCTCGTCGAATCGCTCGGTTGCTGCGCGGCAACGACGGCGGGAATGCCGAGCGCCAGCGCCAGCAGCGCGGCGATGAGTATCCGGTTCTTCATATGGCCTGGTCCTCGAAAGGGTTTGTGAGTCCTGGTTGAGACGGGGGCAGGACACATGTGTTAAGCAGCAAGAAACAGTTGGGGGCGCAGCATGCTGCGCTAGTTGACTTGAACGATCTTCAGGCCGCCGAGACCGGCCGCGACGATCAGGATGCCCGGATTGCCGGGACCGCCGGCAGAGTAGGCCACGTGGTTCACCGACTGCAGGCTTCCGAAGCGCAGCTTGCCGCGCATCGTGATTGTCTGAGCTCCTGTGCCACTCGTCGAGAACGCCTGGCTGCCCTGCGCGAGATAGACGCCAGCTTCACCATTCGAGATGAACATGAGGTCCTGGTCGATGGCGACCGCGTTGGTCACCACGACCGAAGGGCTCAGGCCGAGAGAGTCAGGATTGGGTCTCGGCACCTGGCCGAGGAATGCGCCCGTCGATGGATTCAGGACCTGCACGCCGCTGTCACCCGCGGCGATGAACGCTTTAGCGCCGACCAGCTCGGCTTGTGACTTTGATTGCGCGATGTCGGCGCCCTTGAACGGCCACGAGCCGACCAGGCCCATGTTACTCTCGTTATAGACGGCCAGTCTGCCCGGCACGCCCTGCACCACCACGACCTGTCCGCCCCCCACCGCGACCCAGCGCGCATCAGTCAACGGTATCGAGCTCGTCACGGCGAATGTCGCGGGATTGAGCATGAACAGGCTGCCGGCGTCACCCGAGGTCGCGTAGACCCGTGTGCCGAACGCCACGCTGGTTGCGGCGAAGCTGCTCAAGCCCGTTCGCTTGTTGCCGGTGAGGACCAGCTGATCACCCACCAATGTCACGACCTCGGCCACCGCTGGAGCGGTGAACCCCGTGTCGCCTGTTGCCTCGGCGAGATACACGTTGGCTCCGGACATCGTCACGGCGCTGACGTCCGTGTTCTGAAACACCGCTTCGGATCTGAGTACGGGTTGGTTCTTGTTGGTGAAGTCGATGACGTCAACGGCACCCAGGTAAGGATTGCCCACCATGTTGTAGCTCACCACGGCGAGATTGCCGACGATCGAAACCGCCGTCGCCTGCAGCATCTGGCCGCCGATGGACGGCGGGGCGACTTCGGCCTTGAGGCTCAGGTTGAACCCACCCGCTTGGCTCGCGGTGCCGCTGCGACCGACCGACGCCGACGCCAGCGGCGCGGGAGCCGACGGGTAGCCAATACTCGCGGTGTCGATCGGGATCGAGTCGTTCATGTACGTGACTCGCGACGCCAGTACGCCCGCGTTGTTGGTTATGGAAATACGGCCGTTCGCCTGATCACCCGGTCCCGACGCATCCGAGCAGGACAGGTGGACCAATGCGACGACGCCGATCAGTGCTATCGCGGGCTTACGCATGCTCTAATACCTTGGGAGCAGCGTGGGAATGCAAGAACCTCAGTCACCTGGTGATCACGCTCACGCGGCAGCCGTATCACAGCCCGCGCTCCACGCCGAGCGACACCCCGTTCCGCGAGAGGATTGGGCGCGAGTGAACGCCGCTCACGTCGAACCGGATCGTCGTCCGACTGCTCGCGTTGTACCGAATGCCGGCGATCCCGGACAGCGTTTTCAGCGACTGGATCGTGCCGCCGACCAGATAACTCTCCCGCCCGGCCCCGCCGAGCAGCGATACCGTCGTGCGACGCGTGACCGCTCGCGTCATGCGGACGTAGGCAGCGGCGTCTGTGCGTTTCGATGGGTTGCGTGACACGAAACCGCGTATGGTCCACGACGTGCGCGCCGTTTCGATGGTGACGTGCGGCATCACCACGTCCACCGCACCGACGTCGTAGTTCCAGCGACGGTAGCCGACGCCGGCCGAGACGCGCGGCGCGACGAGCGCGGCGGCGTCCGCTTCCCAGGTGTTGTGAGGCGTGAATGCCGGTCGCCGCGAGGTCCCCGCCTCGGCCGTCAGCCAGACGCGGGGCGTTGGATGGAAGAGCGCGCCGACGCGCTCGGCGACATCGTGATCGCCGTAGCGGCCGAGGTATTCTGCCGCGACCCAGCCGGCATGACCGCGAGCCGTCGTGAGGGTGAGCTGCGCGCCCAGCGTCGTCCAGTCCTGGCTCCCCGACACCGACTCGAAGGAGCTCCACGCCGTGACCCGCGCCGTTTGACCGCGGCAGGGAGTCGCAAGGCACAGGGCGAGCAGCGCCGCGACGCTCGTCTTGCCAAAGCCTTTGCGCGTCATGTCGCCCCAGGCGTGCACACCCTTTGCCACGTTCCGGAATGCTTTGAGCCGCCACCACACCGTCATCTGGCGATAGCCGAAGTTTTCCAGGGACGCGAAGAGCAGCATCCGAAACAGGTCGACAAAGCGGCGGTAGCGGCGGAAACTGACTTCCTCGAGCACCACGGCCCAGATCGAAAGCAACATGCCATATCCCCACGCGACCAGCACGAACAACAGCGCGAACGACACATTCACGAGACCGAAGGCGAGTCCGAGGAGGGTAATGAGATACCCGAGCAGCTCGACGACCGGGGCCAGCATTTCGCCAAATGCGAAGAACGGCATGGCGAGGAGTCCGACTTTGCCGTAGCGCGGATTGAAGAGCATTCCTTTGTACTGCCACATCGCGGCGATGAGGCCGCGCTGCCAGCGCTCGCGCTGGCGCGACAGGACCTTCAGCGATTCGGGCACTTCCGTCCACGCAACAGGGTCGGGGATGAACGGCATCTCATAGCGGATCTTGTTGTGGCGCAGGTACCGGTGCATCCGCACGACGAGGTCGAGATCTTCGACAATGCTGTTCGTGCGGTAGCCGTCGACCGCCATCACATACTCCTTGCGAAACAGACCGAACGCGCCGGAGATGATCACATTCCCGCCGAGGCGGTTCCATCCCAGCCTGCCGAAGAGAAACGCGCGCAGGTATTCGACCACCTGGATCCCGGGGATCACCTTCCCGGGGACGCGCGCGTCCGTCACGCGTCCGTCCTTGACGGTGCAGTTATTGGCGACGCGCACCGTGCCGCCGACCGCCGCGATCTCGCGGCCGAGCAGGAACGGGCGGGTCAGCCGGAGCAGCGCATCGGGCTCGATGAGCGTATCGGCATCGACGGCGATCACGAGCGGGAAGCGCGAGGCGTTGATCGCCGCGTTCAGCGAATCGGCCTTGCCGCCGTTTTCCTTGTCGAGGACGAGCAGGCGGGAGCGGGAGCGCGAGCGATACAGCGCACGCAGCGGCTTGGTCGCGATGGCCTCGGGATAGACGCGCGGGATTTCATAGAGATCGAAGGCGTGCCGCAGCCGCTCCATCGTGTCATCCTTCGACCCGTCGTTCACCACGACGACTTCATAGTTGCGATACTCGAGCGTGAGAATCGCGGTGACGCTCGATTCGATCGTCGCGCTCTCGTTGTAGGCCGGTACGAGGATCGTGATCGGCGGCAGCGCGTCGCTCTGCATCAGACGCTGGAAGTCTTCGTCCTCCGCGAGGCGCGTCTGCTCCCAGATCTCGGGGATCGAGAGGATGAGCAGCACGGCGTAGAACGAATTCAGGACCAGGAAATACACGAGAATCGTGACGTCTGTGGTCCCGACGATATTCGTGACAACGCTCATGCCGCGAACTCCGCGAGCGCTTGTGCCGGCAACCCCAGCACCATCCTGGCCATCGCACTGGCGAAGGGGTTCGCGCCGACCTCCGCCTCGAGCAGCGCGTTGCGGCCCGGCGCCGCGAAGCGCATCAGAGCAAGCGCCGCGCGCAGACGCACCCACCACACGTTGTCCTGCAATGCCGCCTTCACGAGCGGGAGCGTGCTGGCATCGGTGATCATGCCGAGCGAGCGGACCGCCTGCGCGCGGACCGCCCAGGCGTCATCGGTCACCAGGCGTCTGAGCGCCGCGACCGACTCGCGATGCGGAAAGCTGCCGAGCGCCCGCGCGGACTGAATCCGGACCTCGGGATCGGCGTGGTCGGCCAGCGCCGTCAGGCGCTCGCGCAGCGCCGGCTCCGCCAGCCGCGCGGCAAACTCCGCGAGACGTGCCAGCGCGGGATCGTCGGTGCGGCGCAGGCGCTTCTGCAGGTGGTCGATGACGACGGGACGCGACCGCAGGAGCATCGCCGCGTAATACGCCTGCACGGTCGGCGCGAGCAGCGGCAGTCGATCCAGCGCGGTCAAGGTCAGCGCCGTGTTCTCCATCCGCTCGAGGGAAGCCACCGCCGCGACGTGGACGGCGGGGTGGGGATCGTTGATCAGGCGGGTGAGTCGATCGACATCGCGCGGGGCCGCGGCCACACTCAGGAATCGCGCGCACTCGAGCCGCTTCCACCAGCGCGCCGATGTCGCGTTCGTGCGTACGAGCCTGGCCCACCAATGGTGTTCGAGCGCCTCCGCGAGCTGGCGCCAGCGCTCGCCGGGGACGCGGGCCGACCATTTGACCAGCGCGTCGATCGCCAACGGGGTCGGGAGGCGCGCCAGCCCCACGAGGACTCCCGCCATGGGCGCGCTTCCCGCGGCCCAGCGCCGCATCGAGGCGTCCACGGCTTCCCGGCGGGGGTTGAGCCGCGTGCTGCGCCGCAGCCGGAACCAGCGATTCAGGATGATCAGTACCAGGAGGGCCGCGAGCAGCGCGCCCTGCACGATCGCCACGATGGTCAGGAAATGCCGGGCGGTCATCGGCCCACCCAGCGGCGGATCTTCTCGAGCGCGACGCGCAGACTCATCGGCTTCACCATGTAATCCATCGCGCCAGCCTCGAGCCCGCGGAGCTGCTCGGTCTCGCTGCCGTGGACGGTCGTGAACACCACTCGAAATTTCCCGGGGCACTCCTGCTGGAGCTGCTCGAAGATCGAGTAGCCGTCGAGGGCCGGAAGATCGACATCGAGGAGCAAGAGCGGCGGTTGCGCCGCGCCGCGGGTGTCCAGCGTCTTGAGCAGATCCAGGGCTTCACGGCCGTTGCGAAAGTGCAGAAACTGGTACCCGCGCGCCTCGAGACCGAACGTCAGCAGATCGGCGAGTGCGGGGTCGTCCTCGACGACAATCACCTCCGGCACATCGGAGGACTCAGGTGCCGGGGCGGCGAGGGGCGGCGAAGGGGCGGCGAGAGGCGGCGGTGCGGAGTGGGCTGGAGGGGAAGGCGCCGACGCTTGTTTCGTGAATAACGCCGCCGCCAGGCGCCGTACGAAGCCCCGAGCGGCCATGCCCCGATCCGCGACGCCGTTGCCGGGACGCTCCAGCCACTGCTTCGCGGCCTCTTCGAGCTCAGCGGCGACAACGGAGGCCTGGGGGAATCCGAAAGATCCTGCGGAACCGCGCAGCCGATGGGCGTCACGGCGCAGCTCTGCGATTGCGGCCGTGTCGTCGCCCGTCGCGATCAGCCGTTCAGCTACCTCGGCGATAGCCCCCAACTGATCGCGGGCTCCCTGCAGGTACTCGTCCCGAACTCCGGGGGGTAGCCCGAAGTCGTCGACCTGGGCTCGGTTCACGGGCTCCAAGATATAGCTAGCTTGTCCAACGACCTAATGAATGGGCCAACAGTAGGTCTTTGCGAGACCTGCACTTGGGTGCGGATCGCGACGAACCGGCGGGAGTCCGTCTTCTATCGGTGCCTTCGTTCCGAGACGGACCCCCGCTTTGTCCGCTACCCGCCCCTACCGGTGCTGCGGTGCCCCGGGTACGACCGGCGTGACTCGCCGGCTCAGCCCGAGCGCGATCGGGACGAGGGCTGATGTGCGCGAACAGAAAATGAAAATGCGTCCGATGGCGGGATCCCTTGGCGGGGGAGGCCCGTAGGACGCGCAGGCCGTCCCCCCTGCCTGCCAGGTAAAGCGAATTCCATGCCGAGCCCTTGTTCGTGCTCCGGTATGCTCATTTGTGACCCGTCTCACTTGCAGATTGCCCACCGGTCGCTCACTTTGGTGCCCGCGCTCCCTATCTCCTTTGCAGAAAGGGTTTTGTGATTCAGCAGTTCGTTCTCAAGTACTTCGAGCGCATCCTCGTCCTCCTGCTCGTTGCCTCGCTGCTCGTCATCAATTCCCTGATCGAGCAAAAGCTCGCCTTTCTCAGCTTCTATTATCTGCCCATCATCCTGGCCGGCTTTTACGGTGGCCGGCGTTTCGCCGTCGTCTCGGGCCTCTTCATCGCGTTGCTCGTCTTCTTCCTGCAGGCGACGGAAGGCATGGGGATGGACGCAGGGCTGACCGAGGACGCGTTTGTGACGTTGGTCCCGTGGGCAGGCTTCCTGATCCTCACCGGGTATGTCGTGGGCGGGCTGGCCCAGCAGCGCGCGGCACGCCTCGCGGACCTGAAGAATGCCTACCTCGCGACGCTCGAGGTCCTCACGTTCCACATCGAGTCGGCCGAGAGCAACCAGGAGGGTCATTCGACTCGCGTTGCCGAGCTCGCCGCGTCGATGGGTGCCGAGTTGAAGTTGTCTGAGGGCGAGCTCGAGAACCTGCGGATCGCCGCGTTGCTCCACGAAGTCGGAACCGCCGATCAACGGCTGCTGCGGCTCCTGTCCCGGTCCGTCACCGACGAGTCGGTCACCGTCGCGCGCGCGCTCCGCGGCGCCGCCGAGATCATCGCCGAGTACTCGCACTACTATGAGATCGTAGGGGACGACTGGGATATCGAAGCGCTGCCCATGGCTGCACCCGTGAAGATCCTGGCCGTCGCGGACGCGTTCGAGACGCTGCAGATGGCGACGCCGGTGCGGCAGGCATTTACACGCTGGAGTGCATTGGAAGAAGTCGAGAAGGGTGTCGGCAAGACGTTCGCGCGCGAAGCGGTGCGCGCGTTACGTGTCGTCGCGGGACGTCCTGAGGCGCTGCGAGCTAGCTAGTCGGCGGATCGGCCTTGCGCCCGCTCGCCACCCCACCAGCAACACCCACTCCTAAGGCGACGGCGGTTCCGATAGTAACGACCGGCAGCAGCGCGACCGGCAATGCGACGGCGGCTGCCGCTACGCCCGCGATGAGTGGAGCAGACGGTCTGCGTACGGCATCCACGTACCGCAGCCGACGCCGCACAAAGTCCCGAGCGACAACGAAGCCGCCGACGAGTGCGGCGGCTGTGACGATGAGTCCGATCATCATGCTCTCCTGTAGGTACGGCGCTCTACGCAACTTGCGTGAGCGGCGTTTCACGCGCAATTCTGCGTTGCAATGGGAAAGGGGCCACAGTACCGCGATGCGACCGACGCCATCGGGCTGATGCGTGTGGCGGCCTGGTTCGGCCCGGCCTGCTTCGTGATACTGTCGGGCCTCTGGTACTTCATGTGGAACAAGGGCTGGGTCTCGGACGGTGTCTTCGTCTTCCTGCTGATCTTGAACCTTCCGGTGACGCTCGCCGGCATCTTTGCGATTCATCGCGCCGTGGGAGAAGCGTCCGTCCTGCTCGTCGAGACGATGTTCGCCGTGGGCGACATTCCGCCTCCGCCGACCTACCCCCGCCAGGACGTCCTGATTGTGCAGGGAAAGTATGCCGAGGCGGCGGACTGGTTTCGAGACCATCTGCGTATCGAGCCCGGCGATCACGAGGCTCGGCTCAGGCTTGCCCATCTTCTGGAGATGCAGTTGCAGGGGTTCGACGAGGCTGAGCGACTCTATCTCGAGATTCGCGACGCGGCGCCGCCCGCGAATCAGCACGAGCAGATGCGCGCCGCCAACGGGTTGATCGATCTGTATCGAAAACTGGGACGTACCGGCCGGCTCAAGGTGGAGCTGGCTCGCTTCGTCGCTCGTTACCAGGGATCGCCGCTCGCGGCCGGGGCGGCGCGTGAGCTCAGAGAGTTGAAGGCACAGGACGCGTCTTAGCCGCCAACGTGCGCCGCAGGCTCGCGGTACGCAGCATGGCGGGAGCGATCTGGGAGAGCGGCAACACCTCGAGTGCCGCGCCTCTCCGAACCGCCTCACCCGGCATCCCGAAGACGACGGACGTCCGCTCGTCCTGCGCGATCGTCGCGGCGCCCGCGTCCTTCATTTCGAGGAGCCCCGCCGCACCGTCGTCACCCATACCTGTGAGGATCACGCCGACTGCAGAGGCCCCGGCCGTCTGCGCGACCGACCGGAACAGCACGTCGACGCTCGGCCGATGGCGGCACACGGGTGGGCCGCCCACAACTTCGACGACGTAGTGCGCGTCGCGGCGCTGGAGCACCAGGTGCCGATTCCCCGGCGCGATGAGCGCGCGGCTGCGGCACACCAGGTCCCCCGTCTCGGCTTCCTTCACTTCGATCTTGCAGCACTCGTTGAGCCGGCGCGCGAACGCGGCGGTGAAGCGCTCGGGCATGTGCTGCACGATCAGCAACGGCGGCGCGTCCTCGGGCAGATCCGCGAGCAGGGCGCGCAGCGCTTCGGTCCCCCCGGTCGACGCCCCGATGGCGACGACGACGTCGACTCGGGACCGCGGCGCCGGGATCAAGGGCGGCCGCGGTGCCAGGACGACATCGGCGGTGTGGCGGGGGATGGGCGCCAGGACGGCGGCAGGGACGCGCCGCTTCACCCGCGCCTCGGCGGCAGCGCGTATCGTCTCGATCAAGGTTGTCGCCGAATCGTGGACGAAGTCCCGTACGCCGAGCTGCGGTTTGGCGAGCACTTCGACGGCGCCCTCTTCGAGCGCCCGGATCGCCACTTCAGTCCCGCGTGAGGCGAGGCCGGAGCAGACCACGACGGGGATCGGATCCTCGGACATGATTTTCCGCAGAAAGGTGAGACCGTCCATCCGGGGCATTTCCAAATCGAGCAGAATCACGTCCGGCCGCGACCGCCCCATCTTGTCGAGCGCGATGTACGGATCGGCGGCGACGGTGACGACGATACCGGGGTCCTGCGAGAGCACCGCCGTCACCGCCTGGCGCACGACCGCGGAGTCGTCGACGACTAAGACGCTGAGCACGCGACGGTCCATCAGCGCGCGCCTCGGGAATAGATTGTGGGCATCACGGCCCGCGGCGGACACTCGTCCTGAAAGCCGCTCAATGTCTCTGCATGTCCAAGGAACAGCAGCCCCTCCGGCGTCAGCCGATTGAGGAGCTGGCGGATGACGCGTTCCTTCGAGTCGGTATCGAAGTAGATGAGCACGTTTCGGCAGAAAATGAGATCAAAGGTGCCGCCGAGCTCGTACGTCGCGTCGTTCAAGTTCAAATGTTGGAACGTGACGGCGGCACGAAGCTCCGGGCCGGCTTTCATCTTCTCGTGGTGCTCTTCGGTCCCGCGCAGCATGAAGCGCTTGAGGTAGGCATCGACAATGTGCCTGGCCCGTTCCAGCGGCCAGAGCGCGGCGCGCGCCCGTTCGAGGACGCGAGTCGACACGTCGGTCGCCACGACTTCCACACTCCATCCGGCACTGGGCGGGCACGCCGCCAACAGGCTCATGGCGATCGAGAACGGCTCTTCACCGGACGAGCATCCCGCGCTCCAGGCGCGCACACGCCGCGGGCGCTCGCCTGCTTCTGCCTGGGCGCGCCACCTGGGCAGGACGACGGTTTCGAGATACTCGAACTGCCGCGGCTCGCGGAAGAAATGCGTCTCGTGGGTGCAGATACAGTTGATCAGCTCGACGCGCTCGTCCGGATATCTCGGATCGGTGACGCGCTCGAAATACGCCGCGAAGCTGTCCAGGCCCAGCTCCCGGACGCGCCGTGACAGCCGGCCGACGAGCAACGCCTGCTTCACCTTGGAGAGGTAGATCCCCGCTTCCTTGTAGATGAACGCCTGGAAGGCGGCGAACTCCTGCTCGCGCAGCGGCCGGATGCCCACGGGGGTGGGGATGGCGGAGGCGTTCATGGTCACGCGGCGACCCGGAAGAATTCGACGGCCTGCTTGAGACCGGCCGCCTGCGTCGCCATGTCCCGCGCCGTGGCGGCCAGTGCTTCCGCCGCCGCCGCATTGCGCTGGGTGACCTCGTCGACGCCGGTGAGGGCGCGGTTGATCTGCGCAACGCCCGACGCCTGCTCGGCCGACGCCGCCGACACTTCCTGGATCAGGTCGGCCGTGCGGCGAATCGCCGGAACGAGCTCGGCGAGCTGCGTGCTCGAGCGCTCGGCGACTTCGACGCTCGTCGCCGCGACGCCGCGGATTTCCTGGGCGGCGCGTTGGCTGCGTTCGGCGAGCTTGCGGACTTCGGTCGCGACGACCGCGAAGCCCTTGCCATGGTCACCGGCGCGGGCCGCTTCGATCGCGGCATTGAGGGCGAGCAGATTCGTCTGATACGCGATGTCCTCGACGATCAAGATCTGCTCCGCGATGCGGCGCATCGCCTCGGCCGTCGCGACGACGGCACGGCCGCTTTCGTCCGCGTCCCGCGCGCCGCCCACAGCCGTGCGCTCGGTGGCCGCGCTGTTTTCGGCCGTGCGCGCGATCGACGCACTCATCTCCTCGAGACTCGAGGTCGTTTCCTGGACGGCGGCTGCCTGGGCGCTGGTGCCCCGCGACAGCGTTTGCGACGTCGCCGAGACGTGGTCGGAGGCGGCCGTAAGGGCGCCGGCGCCGGCCTGAACGTCGCCGATGACGCGTGAGAGACGTTGCACCATGAGGAGCAGCGCGTTGCCCAGGGTATCGCGACCCGAGCGTGGCTCGACCACCGCGCGGAGGTCGCCCTCCGCCACGCGGGCGGCGGCGCTCGCCATTGTCGCCGTGGAGCGGGTCGCGCGCATCATGGCACGGAGCAGCTGCCCCACTTCGTCGGCGGCGTCGGTCTCGACGCTCACGCTCGTGTCGCCGTCGGCGAGGCGCTCGGCAACTTCCACCGCCCGGCCGAGGGGCTTCACGAGTCCGCGGACGATGAGCACCGACAGCAGCCCGAGCAGACCCAGTGCGAGCAGCGCGATCCCGGCCGTCCAGCGGACGGTGCGGACCGACTGCCGGCGCGCGGTCCCGAACGCGGCGGCGATACTCGCCCGCTCCGTCGCGGTCGACGTGTCGATTCGCGCCTGCAGCTCTACGTAACCAGCCCGCATCTGCTCGAGGGCGCTGCGCAACGTGCTGGCAGTGTCGCGCGCGATCATGCGCTGGCTCGTGCGCCGCGCCAGATCGTAGTAGCCGTCGAACTGCCGCTGCAGCGCCGTCAGCTCGGGTCCCCGGAGGAGGGGATTGCCGCGCGCCGCGCTCGCCTCACGAAACAGGCCCGCGGTTGAATCCGCCGTCCTCAGCTCCTCGCCGTCGCTCGCGGCCACCGCGTCCTGCAGCGCGCGTTGCACCGTCTTGAGGTCGGTCTGGAGGCTGTGTTGCAGCTCGAGCGCGGGATAATGCCGCTGCTCGATCTCCCACAAGGCGCGGGTGGTGTGGCCGCCGAAGACGGCGGTGGTCCACAACACGACGCCCAGGGCAGCGAGTGCGGCACCCGGCAGCAGCCAGATCTTATGCGCGAACTTCCAGGTCGTCAGCACGATAGACTCAGTCGTTCACCACGGTGATGACCTTCACCCGATCGCTCGGCGTGTCCGCCGCGATGTAGCCGATCGCGCCGGGGTGCTGCCGGACGTATGCCAGGATTTCGGCATCCGTCGCCATCGCCGGCGGGGGCACGTCCTTGCCCGCGAAGATTTGCTGCTGCCAGTAGCTGCTGAGGGCCGCACCGTCCCGGTGATGAATCTCCGCAACGAACCGCTCCCGTACGGCGGAGCCGTCCGTCTGGTCCACCGCCTCGATCAGCTCGCCGGTAGGCCAGCGCGTGGCGCGGCCCAGGAAGATCCGCGACACCTCGGAGGCCGGCAGCGCGCTGACCGGGTTCTGGGCATTGACGATGACTTTGAATCGGACTGTTTGGGCACGTGCCGCTGGGGGCGCAAGGAGCGCGCCCACCAGCGTCAGGATGCCAAGCACGGTACGCATTTTCAGTTCTCCGGAGTTGCTTGTGCCGTCGGAAGCGCGACTGCCGCCGTGGCGGCACCCACATCACCGAGCAGCCGGTCGATGTCGAGAATCAGGACGAACTTCCGCGAATCCAGTTTGCCCATGCCGACGAGGTACTCCACGCGCACGCGACTGCCGAACGCGGGGGCAGGCTCGATCGTATCGGGCGCCAGCTCGATCACCTGGTTGACGGCGTCGGCCAGAATTCCCATGACGAGCTCTTGGTCATCAACGCGGACTTCGACGATGATCACGCAGGAGCGCTTGGTGACCGCCGTCGCCGGCAGCCCGAACAGATGGGCCAGGTCCAGCACCGGGACGACAGCACCGCGGAGATTGATCACTCCGCGCACCGCCGGCGGCGCATTCGGCACGCGCGTGAGCGTGTCGTACTCGAGGATCTCTTTCACGCGCAGGATGCCGAACGCGAACTCTTCGCCGGCGAGCTGGAACGAGAGGTATTGAGTCATCGTGGCCTCGCGCTAAAAGCGGGTGAAGCCGCGGTCGTCGTGCGTCAGCGCGACTGCGTGCTTGTGGCCGTTGCCGTCGGGCTTCGGGGCCTTGGGCGCTGGGCGCGGGGCAGGGCGCGACGGAGCGGGATGCGACTCCGGCATGCCCTGCACGTGGAAGAACGACATGAGCTGCTCGAGGCTCTCCGCCTGGCTGGCCATCTCTTCAGCGGTGGAGGCGAGCTCTTCGGCGGCGGACGCGTTGCGCTGCGTCACCTGATCGACGCCCGTCAAGGCGCGGTTGATCTGCGACACGCCGGAGGACTGCTCGGCGGTGGCGGCCGCGACTTCCTGCACCGTCTCCGCCGACTTGCGGATGGCCGGTACCAGCTCCAGCAACAGGTGACCCGAGCGCTCCGCGACCTTCACGCTGGAGGTCGCGAGGCCGCCGATCTCTTTGGCAGCCGTCTGGCTGCGCTCGGCGAGCTTGCGGACTTCCGTCGCGACGACGGCGAAGCCCTTGCCGTGCTCACCCGCGCGCGCCGCTTCGATCGCGGCGTTCAGCGCGAGCAGGTTCGTCTGATACGCGATTTCTTCGATGATCGAGATCTTCTCGGCGATCGCCTTCATGGCGCCGACGGTTTCCACGACGGCCTTGCCGCTCTCATCACCGTCACGGGCCGCTTTCACCGCCGACTGCTCGAGCTGGCGGCTGTTGTCGGCGTTCTTCGAGATCGACGCGGTCATCTGCTCGAGGCTCGAGGTCGTCTCCTCGACGGAGGCGGCCTGTTCGCTCGTGCCCTGCGAGAGGCTCTGCGATGTGGACGAGACCTGCGTCGCGGCCGAGCTCAGCGCGTTCGCGCCGGCGCGGACTTCCCCGATCACCTGCGACAGCTTCGCCACCATCGTCTGCAGTGCAGACCCGAGGGCGTCGCGTTCGGATGACGGCGTGACGGCGGTCGTGAGATCGCCGCCGGCGATGCGGACGGCCGCGTCGACCTTCGACTTCGTGGACGCGATCATGCGCTGCATCGCGGTCAGGACATCGCCAACTTCGTCGCGGCGGTCGGCCGCAAACTGCACATCGACGTCACCCTGCGCGACGCGATCCGCGGCTTGCACGGCGGTCGCGAGCGGCCGGGTGATGCCGAGCGTCAGGAGAACGCTGATCACCAGCCCGAAGATCGCGGCGATGAACGACGCAACGATGATGACGGTGTTGGCACGAGACGCCGACGCCTGTGCGCCGAGGCCCTTGCTGTTGATCTGGCCGATCTGCAGCTGCGCCAGCGAGTCGGTGATGGTCTCGACGCCACGAATCGCGTCCTTGACCTCCGCGAGCGCCGCATTGGCATCGGCCGGCGTCGTGATCTGACCCGCCCGAATCTGGGTGAGGGTTTTCTGAAAGCCGGCCTCGTACGTGGTCAGGTCGGCGCGGATTTGGCGCAGCTGGGCGCGCTCTTCGTCGCCGGCGGCGTGATCGAGGCTCGCGAGGGTCTGCTCCAGGCTTTGACGCGCGTTCTGCCACTTGGTGCTGTAGTCAGCGACCTTGTCGGCCGTGGCGATGTTGAGGAAGACGTCCTTCTCGAACCGCCGCAGCATGAGTGACCACGCGCGCGCCTCGAGGGCGGCCGTCAACTCCGGCGCCTCGACATTCGTGATGTCGCGCGTGGCGCGCGACGTCGTCCCCGTGCCCCAGTAGCCGGCGACGGCCACCAGGATCATGAGGGTGAGGAGGATGCCCGTAGCCAACCCGAGCCGCTTCCCGATGGACATGTTCTGCAGCATGGACAGACCCTTCCGTGTTTAGGAGAGTGTGGTAGCCCCGCGCAGCAGCGCGGGGACGTCGAGAATCAAGGCGACGCGACCGTCGCCCAGAATTGTGGAACCGGACAAACCCGGCGTTGCTTCGAGCGAGGTGCCGAGCGACTTGATGACCGCCTGGCGCTCGCCGTACAGCTCATCGACTGCGAGACCGGCACGGCCGCCGGCGTGGTGCACGACTACAACGTGCTCGCGACGGGGCCGCTCGCCCGGGACGCCGAGGCGGTCGCGCAGCCGCAGGAACGGCAGCGGCTCGCCCCGGAGGTTCAATACGCCGTTGCCGGCGCCGCCGTCATGCGTCTCGGCCGGCAAGGACAGACACTCGAGAACCGCGTCGAGGGGGATCACATAGGTCTCGGCACCCACGCCGACACCGAAGCCGTCGATGATCGCGAGGGTGAGCGGGAGCCGCACGGTGACCGTGCTGCCCTCGCCCTCGATGCTCGCGAGGTCGACCGAGCCGCGCAGCGCGTCGATGTTGTGGCGGACGACGTCCATGCCGACGCCGCGGCCTGAGAGATCCGTGACCGTCTCGGCGGTCGAGAACCCGGGCGCGAAGACGAAGCCCAGCAGCTCGGCGTCGGGCAGCTGTTCGGGCTGTGCCGCGAGACCGGTCGCGCGGGCGCGCTCCGCAATGCGGGCACGGTTGAATCCGGCGCCGTCATCGCGGACTTCGATCACGATCGTGCCACCTTCATGGGCGGCGCGCAGCGTGACGGTGCCTTCGAGCGGCTTGTCGAGCGCCGCGCGCAGGTCGGTCGATTCGATGCCGTGATCGATGGCGTTGCGAAGCATGTGCGTGAGGGGATCGCGCAGCCGTTCCACGACGCGCGTATCCACTTCCACGTCTTCGCCTTCGATCCGCAGCTGGACGCTCTTGCCGTGGGCGTGGGCGAGGTCGCGCACCGTGCGCCCGTATTGGCGGAAAAAGGGGCCGATGGGCACCATGCGCGCCTTGGTGACCTGCTCCTGCAGCTCGAACTGGAGCCGCTCGGCGCCCAGATGGGCTTCGAGGATGTCGCGACCGAGGCCGTCCGGCAGCGCCGCGAGCATCTGGGCGATCCGGCCGCGCGCAATCGCGATTTCGCCCGTGAGATCGAGCATGCGGTCGAGCTTGGCGACGTCGATGCGCAGCGTGCGGGTCTCGGCGGGGCCGGCAGCCGGTTCAGTCGCCTGGACGTCGTGCGCCTCGCCGGTGCGTGCGTCGCGGAGCGCCCGGCGCGTGGCGGCGAGATTTGCCGGAGCGGCGTCGCCGCCCATGAGCGCGCGGAGCACATCTACGGCGCGCAGCAGCAGCGAGATCGTTTCGGGACCGACGGCGACTTCCCCGGCGCGCAGCAGGTCGAGGAGATCTTCGACCTCGTGCGCGAATTCGGCGATCTGCGGAAACCCGACCATCGCCGCGTCGCCCTTGAGGCTGTGGACCGAGCGGAAGATCTCCTGGAGGAGATCGGCGTCGGTCGAACGCGCCTCGAGCGCCACGAGCTTCTCCTCGAGGCCGCGGAGGTGGTCTGCCGCCTCGGCGCGGAAGGTTTCGAGCACCAGCGCGCGATCGCGATCGGAGAGCGCCATTAGATGTGCCTCACCCAGGCACTGCCGTCGCTGGTCCGAAAGACGAGCTTGCGGCCTTGCGAGCCGCCGACGTCCTCGTTCACGATGGGAATGCCTGCGTCAGCGAGAAAGCGGCGGGCGAGTGAAATGTTCTGCATGCCCAGCGATCCATTAGTGGTCTGGAATGCATCGATGACACTCGCGCCGCCAAATACCTTTGCCTGGAGCCGGTGGCGGGCAGCGCCGAGGCGATGCAGCTCCGCCAGGAGCTCGCGAATAGCCACGTTGCCGAAGCGCGACGACGAAACGCCGTTGTTCACGCACTGCGGCAACAGAAAGTGATTGAGCCCGCCCACGCCGGCTTCGGAATCCCACAAGCAGACGGAGACGCACGATCCCAGGATCGTGGAGACGAGCCGTTGCTGGGCGGAGGCGTAGAGCTGGCCGACATGGACGTACGCGGTGTCCCCCGGCGTCGCCGGGGGTGGGCCGCCCTGTTCCGGTGTGTCGGCCGCGACCAGCTCCGCCATCGTGGCGGCCAGGTCGCCGAGTCCGAACTGGACTTCGCGCCGCGTCATACGCAGTTCGCGTACGCCGCGCGCAGGCCGGCGTAGTGCATCGCGCGTGGGGCGTGAGTCTCGAGGAGCGCAAACAGCTCGCGGTCGATCGCATCGAGCTGGGGCTTTTGCGGCAGCAAGCGGAAGATCGCAATCATGCCGACGACCCGGTCGTTGCGCCGCAGCGGCACCGCCACGACGGCGTTCGCCATATCGGTGTCGTTCTCAGTGACGCCGATGCCGTCGAGCAGCTCGAGCGAGCCATCGGTGCGGGTCGCGTAAATGGCCATGCACTCCGAGCCGATCAGGTTCGCCACGATCTCCTTGATGACCGTGAGCACGCCGTCCTGGTCGGCGGCTTCGTGCAGCTGCTGGAGGGCGGCATGCAGCTGCGCCAGCTGTCCGAGACGCTGCTCGGCGGCGGCTTGCCGCTCGGCGAGGCGCTGATTCTCCTCGCGCAGATGGGTCACGGTGCTGCTCAGCGCGAGCTCGCGCTCGTCGCGGCGGTCGTGTTCGGCGCGCCACAGCTCCATCTGCTCTTCGCAGCGCCGCAGGCGGGCGTCCGCGCTTTCGATCCGTTGCGTATCCATGGTCAGTTCCCGAGGATGCTGCGCACTTTGGCGAGCAGCACCGCGCCGTCGACCGGCTTGTTGATGTAGTCGTTGCACCCGCACTGGAAGCAGATCTCGAGGATCTTCGGCTCGGCGCGGGTGGTGATCATGATGACCGGAATCGACTTGGTGGATTCCTGGCGGCGCAGCAGGCGCACCGCCTCGAATCCCGTCTTCTTGGGCATCACGACGTCCATGAGGATCAGGTCCGGCTGCTGGGCGGTCGCGACGTCGAACGCCTCCTGGCCGTCCTGCGCAATGAGGAGCTCGTAACCCGCGCCGCCCAGGATCATGCGGTGCATGGTGAGCGCGGTCAGGGAATCGTCGGCGAGCAGAATGCGTTTAGTGTGCATGGGGACCTAGGCCGAACAGGCGGCAAGTGGACGAGCGTTCGCGTCGAGCGGTGTAGCCGGGAGGGGCTGCAGCCAGCCGCTGGCGATGAGCTCGGGAGCTGTGAGCGGTTTCGCGAAGAGGTAGCCCTGAGCGAGATCGATGCCGGCATCGGTGAGCGGCATCAGGTCGCGGGTTTCCTCCACGCCTTCGGCGACGACGCGCGCACCCAGTCTGAGACCGAGCTGCGCGATCGAATCGAGCACCGCGCGCCGATCGAGATCGGCGTGCGCGCCGTGAACGAAGTAGCGGTCGATCTTCAGGTACTGGGGATGCGTGTCGATCATCATCTGGTAGTTCGAGTGCCCCAGGCCGACGTCATCGAGCGCGATACGTGCGCCGAGACTGCGCAGGTTGCGCAGCGCGCGGTCGAAGGTCACGCCGTCCCACCCGTGCGCGTGCTCGATGATCTCGATGGTGATGCGCGTCGGGTCGATCCCGACGTCATCGGCCATCGCGACGAGCACCGCGGGGAAATCGGGATCCCGCCCGAGCGTCGAGGCGTGGGTGTTGAACGACAGGTGCGGGTTGCCGGGCAGCGTCGCCGCGGCGTGCAGCCCGACGAGGATGCAGGCGCGGTCCACGACCGGCTCGACGCGCTTGCGGCGGACATACTCGAACATCACGTCGGCGCGCCCGGCGTTGGTGTCGCTCGGCCCGCGCGTCAGGCACTCCAGCATGTGCAGCTGCAGGCGTTCGCCGATCGTTTCGACGACCGGTTGAAACACGACGGTCAGCGCGTCAGTGGCGAGAATCTCGTTGAGCAGCCGCGTCATGCCGCGCATCCCAGGAGCTTGATCGCGGCGTCCGCGACATCGGCGAGCGGCATGGACTTGTGCAGGACGGCATCGGCGCCGCGACGCAGCGCTTCCTGCTGCATCTCGGCGGAGCCGTAGGCGGTGAGCACGATGACGCGGGTGCTGGGACAGCACTCGCGGACCATCCCGACAAGATCGAGCCCTTCAGAGCCATGCGTGCCGCTGAGGCGCAGGTCGGCGACGACGAGGTGGTAGCGGATGTTGCTGAGGAGCGCTTGCGCTTCCTCGAGCTCGCGTGCCGTGTCGACCGTGCAGCCCTGCGCCATGATGTACTGGCCCATCGCAAACAGAATCGTTTCTTCGTCGTCAACGATCAGAATGTGCGCCACACCGTTCTCCATCAGGTTTGTGTGAGGCGCAGCATCCTGCGCCCCTTCCGTCGGGCGAACGCAGAGAAGGCAAGGCGCGTGCCGGTGTGTAAGTGCTTGTGCTGTGGAGAATTGCCGCGAGAGAGGACTGCGGAGTCTGGAATTGGGACCGGCGCTTCTAGCTCTTGGACACCTCGATGCCGAGGATTTTGATCTTCTGGTACAGCGTACTGCGCGGTACCCCGAGCCGCGTGGCCGCCTCCGCCACCTTCCCTCCGACTTCGCGCAGCACCGTCTCGATGTGACGGCGCTCGACTTCGACGAGCGTCAGGTTGCCGTCGAAGGCCGGCGTCCGCGGCGCACCGGGAGAGGGCAGCGCGACCGATGGCGCCGCGTCGAAATGCAGGTCGGCGGCCCGGATCGTGTCCGCACCGGAGAGCAGGACGGCGCGCTCGAGCACATTGCGCAGCTCGCGCACGTTGCCGGGCCACGCGTAGGCCTGCAACGCGCTCATCGCGTCCTGGCTCAGCGTGACAGCGCGCCGGCCGCGATCGCGCCCGAACCGCCCCAGCATCTCGGTCGCCAACATGGGGATGTCTTCCTGGCGCTCCCGCAGCGGCGGTACGCGAAGCACCAGAGTGCTGATGCGGAAGTAGAGATCGCTGCGGAACTTCTGCTCCTGCGAGAGGCGGCTCAGGTCATGTGACGTCGCCGCGATGAGACGCAGATCGACCGTCCGGTCCTGCACGTCTCCCAGTCTGCGAAAGCGCTTGTCCTCGAGCACGGTGAGGAGCTTCGGCTGCACGAGCGGATCGACGTCGCCGATTTCGTCCAGGAACACGGTGCCACGATGCGCCACTTCGAGCAGGCCGAGCTTGTTCGCCGCGGCGCCGGTAAACGCCCCCTTGGCGTAGCCGAACAACTCTGACTCGAGCAGCTCCCGCGCCAGGCCGGCGCAGTTCAAGTCCACGAACGCCTCTTTGGCGCGCGGCGAGTGCCGGTGGAGCCAGCGCGCCACCACGCCTTTTCCCGATCCGGTCTCACCGAGGATCAGCACCGGACTGTCGGCGTCGGCCATTTTCGCCGCCTGTTCGCCGAGGTGCCGCATCGTTTGTCCGCCGCCCTGGAACGGGTCGACCTCGCGGCGCCGGTCGCGGCTTGCCTGGTTGGCGAGCTCGCGGCGATGCGTCCGCTCGCGCTCCAACATGCGTTGCAGCAGGATCAGCAGCGCGGGTAGCTCGACCGGTTTGATGAGGAAGTGGTCTGCGCCCTCTTTGATGGCACGCACGGCCAGCTCGATCGTCCCTTGTCCCGTCAGGATCACCACCGGCAGATCGGGATCGATCGCCTTGAGCCGCGGGAGCAGGTCCAGGGCGTTGCCGTCGGGCAGGCCGTAGTCGAGCACGACGGCGTCAGGCCGCGCGTCCCGGACCTGACTCTCGGCGGTCGCGCACGTATCGGCTTCGACGATCGTGTAGTCCTGCAGCTCGAGGAAGTCGCGAACCGCAAAGCGGATCCGCTCCTCGTCATCGACGATGAGGATCGTGGTTTTAGACACGAGCCGGTTCCGCCGCGCTCTCGCGGACCAGCGGCAGCCGCACCGTGATCATGGCGCCGCCGTTCGCGCCGTTGCGGGCCACAATGTCGCCGTCATGTTGTTCGAGAATCCGGTGCACGATGGAGAGGCCCAGCCCGGTACCGCCGCGCCGCCGCGTGAAGAAGGGCTCGAACAGGCGGGGCAGGTCTTCGTCGCGGAACCCGGTCCCCTGATCGCTGAAGCTGATCTCGATCATTTCGTTCCTGCCCTTGCCGCTGCGGTTCGCGGTGATGGTGACGCTCTTGCCGCGCGGCGAATGCTGGATCGCGTTGTCGATCAGATTCTGGAATACTTGTTGAACGCGGCTCTGATCCATGGGGATCGGCGGCAAGTCGTCCGCCAACTCCTCGCGGATCCACACGCCGCTGCTTTCGGCCAGTGCGGTGCACGCCGCCACGGCGCGGCGCACGACCGGTCCGAGCGCGCCGTGGCTGACGTCGAGCCGCTGCGGTTTGCCGTACTCGAGCAGGTCCTGCATCAGTTTGGTCAATCGGTTGACCTCCTGTCGCAGGGTTTTGGCGTAGCGCTCGTAGCCGGGTTGCAAGCCGAAGCGGGCCTCGAACGCATCGATCGTCCCCGAGATGCCGAACAGCGGATTGCGCACCTCGTGGGCCACGCCGGCGACGACCGATCCCAGCGCGGACATGGTCTCGCTGCGGCGCAGCGATTCCTGCAGCTGCTTGCGCTCGGTGATGTCGCTGGAGACGCCCATGAGGGCGATCACGCGCCCCTGCTCATCTTTGACTTGGGCCGTCGTCAGGGTGATCAGAAGATCGGTGCCGTCCTTCCGGCGATTGTACAGCTCACCCGTCCACGTGCCGCGCGCCACGGTCGCGTTCCGAACCTCGTCCTGCAGCCCGCGGGGATTCCGCGGGGAGTCGATCAGGGAGACATGCTGCCCGATGAGCTGGGCTTCCGTGTACCCGCAGGCTTCGGCGAAGCCGCGATTGACGAATGTGAAGCGGCCCTCGACGTCGGTGATGCTGATCGATTCGGTCGTGCTCTTCACGGCCTGCGCCAGGAGTCGTAATTGGTATTCGGCCTTGCGCTGTTCGGTCACGTCGGAGAACCACACGATCACGTTGCGGACGGCCCCATCTGAATCTCGCTGCGGATCGACGTTGACCAGCGCCCAGCGGTTTTCGGGCCGGCCGCGCGCGGGGATGCCGACCAGCTCGTTGCGCAGCGCCAGGCCGCTTCGGACGGCGCTGAAGACCGGACGCTCGTCGGACGCATATGGCGTCCCGTCGTCGCGGAGACCAATCATCTCGCGGTGCCAGAATGTCGGATCCCGGATCTCCTCGTCGGTGAGCGCCAGGATGTCGCGGGCGGCCGGGTTGGCGTGGAGGACGCGGCCCTCGGAGTCGAGCAGCGCGACCCCGATGCTCATGTCCTGGACCAGCCGCCGGAACCGTTCTTCACTCTCCCGGAGCGCTTCGGTGGCCCGTTTCCGCTCGGTGATGTCCAGCCCCTCGATGAGCAGGTAGCCGCGGCCACCGAGCTCGATCATTTCCACTGAAAGGAGCACTTGTACCGACACGCCGGCCTTCGTATGCAGCGCCAACTCGATTCCGCGGAGGTGCCCTTCGGCTTTGAGCCGTGCGACGAGAGGGGCTCGCAGGGCGGGATTGTCCATCACGAGGTCACGGGTGCGCCGCCCCAGGGCTTCCTCAGGCGTGTATCCGAATCTCGCGAAGAATGCGGGGTTGGCATCGACCAAAATGCCGTCGTCGAGCTCGGAGATGATGATCGGGTTGGGGCTCGCGTGGAATACCTTGGCGAACTTCTCCTCGCTCTGCCGGAGCGCTTCGGCCGCGCGCTTGCGGTTCGTGATGTCCACGGCACTGGCCAGGAGGTGGGGCACGCCGTCGAGCTCGATGCTCTCCACCGACAGCAGCACGTCCAGCTGCGGTCCGGACTTGGTTTTCATCTTGAGCTCGAGGTCGCGGATGCGGCCGTCGTCGCGGAGCTGGCGCAGGAAGTCTCCCCGCCGCTCGGGATCGGGCCACAGGACCTCGGCAGCAGTCTTGCCGATGACTTCGGCGCGGGTAAATCCGCTCGTGAGGCAGTACGCCTCGTTCACGTCGATGAGGGTGCCATCGTCGAGCCGCGAGATCACCGAAGGGTTCGGGCTCATGCGGAAGGCCCGCTCGAACTTCTCCTCCGACTTGTGGCGTGCCTGCTCCGCCCGCACCCGATCGGTGACGTCGGTGGCAACGCTGATCGCCCCGGTCACCCGTCCATCGAGATCCCGCATCGGTGTGACCCAGGCTTCGAGGGTCGTTTCCTTGTAGGTACCGACCCCGTGGAACATCTGGCCGCTCAGCGCGATCCGGTACGGTTGGGCGAATTCCGGCGCGTCATGCAGCTCGTCGAAGATGGAGCGCCCCACGACTTCCCCAGGCCGCTGCCCGAGGGCGGCAAGTCCTTTGCCTTCGGAAACGGTGATGATGCCGTTGGCGTCGATACCGAACAGCATGATCGGGGCGCCCGCGACGACCGCATGGAACCGTTGCTCCGCGTCGCGCGCCGCAGTCTGGAGACTCTTCTCCTCCGTGACGTCTTCGATCATCGACACCGTATGGGTGAGTTTGCCGCCGGCGTCGCGCACGCCGGCCACCGAGACACGGCCCCACACCACTGCGCCGTCCTTGCGCCGGTAGCGCTTTTCCACCGCGTACCGGTCGTACGAACCGGCGACCAGCGCCGTGAAGCGGCGCTCGCTCTCGCTGACGTCGTCTGTCAGCGTCACGTCGCGATAGGATTTGCCGCGCAGCTCCTCCTCGGAATAGCCAAGAAACCGCTGCAGCGTGGGATTGGTGTGTGCGTACCGGCCGGCGGAATCGACGATGGCGATCCCGATCGGCGCCGACTCGAACATGGCCGTATAGCGTGCCTCGCTCTCGCGCAGGGCGTTCTGCGCGCGCCGGCGCGTTTCCTCCGCCCGCTGGCACAGGATCGCCGTCGCTTCGTTGAAGTGCTCGCTGAGACGCCCCAGCTCATCGACGTAGCGAACGGGGATCGTCCACCCGAGGTCCCCCTCGGCAACCTGGGTGATGCCTTCCTCGAGATCGGCGAGCGGAGCGTACAAGCGCCGCCGCAGCAGAATCGCCACGAACGGCGTGACCAACACGCCGAGCAGCAGCCACCACCCCACCGCGCGCATGCTCGCGCCCGCCGCCCCGGCCAACGACTGTTCGCGAACGATCAGATCCTCGAGGCCGAGGCGCTGGGCGGCGGCCTGATACCGATCGTTCAGGTTCGTCATGGAATCGGCGCGGGCGAGCTGCCGCTCCGCTTCGCGGCGGCGTCCCAGCTCGATGTTGGCGAGGGCCTCGAGCAGCGCCACGGCCGCGCGCGACTGCTCCACATTGGCCTGAGAGAACTGCACGCGCATCGCCGCCGGAATCCCTGAGAGCCCTGAGGCGCTGGTTGCGGACGCGTTGAGCGAGTCGATGCGCTGGCGGAGGTTCGCCAACGCGGGCGTCAGCGCGGCGGAACGCTCGACGGTGTAGAGCCACATCTGAATCTCGTCGATCGTCGATCGCAGCAGCGCCGAGCGCGCGTCGATCGCTTGGTATTCCGCCCGCACGCGCTCGCTATGAGCGCTGAGCGCCCGGGCCGTGGGCGTGATGCGGATCGCGATGATCGCGGCGATGACGACCACGTACACGAGCACGCCGATCCCCAGCCAGCGCAGCGTCGCTCGCAGCGTCAGCGGCTTCACTGGACCACCACCAGGGGCTCGCCGCGTGTCCCGATGCGCAGCATGTAGAGCGGGCGACGCGCCGCGGATCCGAAGGTGACCGCTCCGGTCACACCGTCATAGGCGGGACGCGTCACGCCCAGCTCGGTGAGGTAGCGCCGCACGGCGTCGCGTCGCGTGCCTGCCACGCGGGCCGCCTGGGAGAGCAACATCAGCGCGTCGAACAGCATCGCCTGGCTGGCGGGCGCCGGCCGGCCGACGAGCTGTTCGTACGTGCGTGCGAAACGTGCCGACGCGGCGCCAGGCGCGCCCGGGTACCAGAACGCCACGACGTATCGCGCGCCCGGGGCACTGCCGAGGAGGTCATAGAACGCCGAGTCCGGTTCGACGCCGTCGGCACAGATGACGCGAATGGCGGCCACGCGCGCGGTGACGCGCCGGGCGATACACGCGGCGTCGCCAGTGCGGCCGGCGATGACGATCAGGTCCGGTGGGTGGGCCCGCGGCGTCGCACGGAGGATCGATCCCTCGGCAGTCTCGGGCACGCCGCACGGGACGGCGATCGGCTCCTCGGCGATCGCCTGGACGCCACGGGCGCCCAGGGCACGACGCACCGCATCGCGCAGGCCGATGCCGTAGTCGTCGTTGTCATAGAACACGGCCGCGGCGCGGGTCCGGAGCGTGCCGACGGCGAACGCGGCGATGAACTCGGCTTCGGCGGAGTCGTCGGGAGCCATCATGAAAACCCAGGGACCGACGGTTCGGAGGCGGCGACTGGTGCCGGTGGGCACGAGCAGCGGGATGTGCGCTTCCTCATAGACCGGCGCCGCCGCCAGGCTCCCCCGGCTGTCGCCGTGTCCGACGACCCCGATGAGGCCGGGCGTCGCAGCGAGCCGCGAGGCGAGTGTGATCTGCCCCGGTGCGCCGCCCGTGCCGACCAACCCGGTGGCGGTGACGACGCGAGGCTCTCGCTCCGCGGGCCGCCCGCTGAATTCGTGATGCACGACGTCCAGTACGCCGGGGTGCTCCTCACCGAACGCAAATCCGATCACTGCTGCATCGCGCTGCCCACAGCCTGCAGCTCCTGCCAGCACTGCAACGACTGCGAACAGGCGCCCGAGTACGAAGCCCATCCGCCACCTCGACGACGAGTGTGCTAAGGTATCGCGGCTTGACTGTAACTACCAGCGGATGGCAGCACTGCCCCAGGTAAAGCCAGATCCGAACGCGGTGAGCACCAGCAGGTCGCCCTGTTTCAGGCGGCCCGCGGCGAGCGCCTCGTCGAGCGCGATGGGGATCGAGGCGGCCGTGGTGTTGCCGTACTTTTGGATGTTGCAGTAGACCTGGTCGTCGCGCAGACCGGCGGCTTTCTGGACCATCTCGATGATGCGCAGGTTGGCTTGATGGGGAACGAGCAACGTGATGTCGGCGGGAGTGAGGCGGTTGGTCTTCAGCGCGATGGCGACGGACTCGGGCATCTTCAGCGACGCGAACTTGAAGACGTCGCGCCCTTCCATCACGGCGCGATGCAGGCCTTGCTCGATCATCTCGACGCTCACGTACGGATCGTGGGCCAGGCCGGGACCGTCCACCCAGAGCTTTTCGGCATAGCGCCCGTCGGCAAAAATGTGCGTGGACAAGACGCCGCGGCCGTCGTCTTCCACCGGTCCGAGGACGACGGCGCCCGCGCCGTCGCCGAACAGCACCGCCGTGTCGCGGCCCCGCGTCGTCTTGTCGAGCCCGCGCGAATGCACCTCGGCGCCGACGAGCAGGATGTGCTTGTACTGGCCGGTGCGGATCCACGCGTCGGCGATCGACAGCCCATAAATGAATCCGCTGCATTGATTGCGCACGTCGACGGCCGGAATGTCGGTCAGGCCCAGCTCGCGTTGTAGAAAGACCCCGTTGCCGGGCTCGAAGTGGTCGGGGGTGCAGGTGCAGTAGATG
>DATLXS010000257.1:0-45175 GCA_035575675.1 Gemmatimonadales bacterium | reverse complement strand
AGCCGCAGGCCGTCGGGCCAGCGGATCTTGTGGAATTCGAGGTACCACTCATCGCCGGGGTAGCCCTGGGCGCGCGACCACACCTGACTCGATGCTTTGGGATCGCGCACCAGCGCGAAGAGATCGTGGGCCCGGCGTTTCGCGGATGCGACGCGATAGGCGACGTACGGCGTGCGCTCACCGGTGACCGGAATGGCGTCGATGTCCGGGTACCCGAGTGCCTCACCGGCCCGTACGAGGTGCGTATCGACAAAGAAATAACGATACCCGGCGGCGGCGAGGTGCTCGTCGGTCCCGGCGCGATAGGACTGGGGCCGTGCGCCGGCCGGGCCCCACGGTCCGCCGGGGCGATACGCGCACTCGGGCAGCCAGCAGCCGGTCGGCGCGCGGCCGAACAGCCGTTTGTGTTCCGCCACGCCCACCGCGAGCTGCAGCCGGATGCTCTCGTCCCGGGCGAGCAAGGGGAGAAAGCCGTGGGTCGCCGCGGACGAAATCAGCTCGATGCGGCCGCGGTCCTCGAACCCGCGGAACGCTGTCACGAGATCGCCGTCCAGCGATCGAAACAACGCGAGCAGGCGCGTCAGCCGGTCGTGCCAGAACTTCGCGATCGGCACGAGCTGCGCGTCTCCCGACGCGGAGAGGTGCGCCGGGGCGCCGGCCGCGCCTTCGATGCGCCGCGCCATGTACGCCTCGAACTCGCTGACAAACGCCGGGTGCGCGAGCTGATTGGCGAGCACCGGCGTGATCCCGAGCGTGATCGGCGCCGCGATCTTCTCACGCTCGAGTGCTTGCAGCGCTTCAATCAGCGGCAGGTAGCTGTCGAACGCGGCTTCGCACAGCCACACGCTGCCGTGCGGCCAGCGGCCGTGCTGCAGGACGTAGGGCAGATGACCGTGGAGCGTGAGCACGAAATCCATCGGGGAGCCTTTAGCGACGGGCGTTCACGCCTCGTCCACCCTTGCCGCGGGCGGACCGCTTGCGGGGCGCGCGTTCGCCCTTGTCGGCGGCGGACGTGTCGGGAATGGCGCGCGCCGCCGTCGCGCGGCGATAGACCGCCGCGTACAGCTCGGAGGGGTGGCGCCAGGAGAAGTCTTTGCGCATCGCGCCGCGCGCCAGCTCGCTGAACCAGGCGCGGTCCTGAAACAACGTCACGGCGCGTTGCACGGCATGGTCGAACGCTTCCGGACTGTAGGCATCGTAGAGGATGCCGGTGACACCGTCCTCGATCGTATCGGCGAGCCCGCCGACGCGGCGCGCCACCGGGAGCGCTCCGTAGAGCTGCGCGCGCATCTGCGTTAGCCCGCACGGCTCGTACAGCGACGGCATCATGAGAAAGTCGGCCCCGGCGAGCAAATGATGCTCGAGGGTGTCGGTAAACGCGGTGTTCACGCCGACCCGCTGTGGGAAGCGGACGGACAGCTCGCGCAGCGCGGTTTCGAACTGGGCTTCCCCCGCGCCCAGGAAAATGAATTGCGCGTCGAGCAACCGCAGCGATTGCGAGGCGACGATCTGATCGAGGCCCTTCTGGGCGACGAGGCGCGCGCTCATGCCGAACAGCGGCACGTCGGCGCGGCGCGGCAGGCCCCAGGCTTCCTGCAGGGTCGCCTTGCAGCGCGCCTTGCCCGACATGTCGTCGGCGGTGAAGCGGGCGACGATGTCCGGGTCGTCGGCGGGATTCCATTTGTCGACGTCGATGCCGTTGCGGATCCCCACGAGCCGGTCGCCGAGCTGCCGGAAGCTGTGCTGCAGGCCGAAGCCGCCGAGGTCCGTCAGCAGCTCGAACGCGTGCGTCGGGCTCACCGTGGTCACCATGTCCGCGTACAGGAGGCCACCCTTCAGGTAGTTCAGCCGGCCGTACCACTCCATGAATTCGGGCGACCACAAATCATCGGGCAGGCCGATGTCTTTGAGCACCTCGTACGGATAGACGCCCTGGAATCCGCCGTTATGGACGGTCAACACGCAGGGCAGGCGCTGCAGATCGGGTTCGTCGCGGTACACGCGACGCAGGAACACCGGCACGAGCGAGGCATGCCAATCGTGCGCGTGCAGGATGAGGTTGCCCTCGCCGATCCGCCGGGCGATCTCGATTGCGGCTGAGGCGAAGAGCGCAAAGCGGCGCGGATTGTCCGGGTAGTCGCCCTTCGCGTCGCCGTAGAGGCCCGGCCGGTCGAACGACGGATTGTGCTCGAGAAACATCGTCTTGGGATAGTCGTCGCCCACCTCGTGCCAGACGCGGACTTGCTCGCGCCGGCCGCCACTCTCGACCGTGAAGGGATCGGACAGCGGCTCGAGCTTGCCCGCGTGGGCGCGGGCCTCCCGATACAGCGGCAGGACGACGTGGCTCTCCGTGCCGCTCCCCGCCTGATAGTCGGCGAGGCCCGCGACCGCCTGACCCAGGCCGCCCGTACGGGCGTACGGCCACAATTCGGCGGTGAGGTGGAGAACCCGGGTCTTCAACGAACCCTCGTCGCTACAGTGGTGGATCGCCGGGAGTTGCTTCGCCGGCAACAGCGGGAACGTAGTAGCCTGTGACGTACGTCTGGAGCATCCGCCGGGTCGTGAAGCGTTCCACCGCGACCGCGAGCGCCCCTTTCATCATATGTACCCACTCCGCCGAGTGCTGGCCAGGGAGCCGATCGTAATACATCGGAACTACTTTATCCTCGAGCAGGGCGAAGAGATGCTCCATGTCCTGCTGGTCCGGGTCACCGTCCCCTGACGCCAGCGGTATCGCCCATCCGTTCTCACCGGTGTAGCCCTCCGCCCACCAGCCATCCAGAGTGCCCAGCTGCGGCACGCCGTTCAGCGCCGCCTTCATGCCGCTCGTGCCGCAGGCCTCGAGCGGCACCCGGGGGAGATTGAGCCAGAGGTCCACGCCGGCCACCATGCGGTGCGCCAAATGCATCTCATAGTCCTCGAGGAAGGCGATCCGGCCCTCGAACGCCGGGTCCTGCGCCGCCATGAACACCTGCTGGAGCACGCGCTTGCCGGGGTCGTCGGCGGGGTGCGCTTTGCCCGAGAAGATGATCTGGACGGGACGGCTCGGGTCGGTCAATAGGCGCCGCAACCGTTCGCGATCGCGGAACAACAGGTCGGCCCGCTTGTAGGTCGCGAATCGCCGTGCGAACCCGATCGTGAAAACGGGAGGGGAGAGCAGCGCGCCCGAGCCGGCGAGTTTCGTCGGATCCTTCCATTTGTCCCGCCAGCGGTTGCGGGCCTCCTCGCGGATGTAGTGGAACAGCAGCTGGCGCAGGCTTTCGTGAGCCGCCCACAGCCGGTCATCATCGAGCTGCCGTACGGCCTCACTGACCGCCGCCGGTTCAGCCTCGACCTCCCATTCCGAGCCGAGGGATTTCGCCAGCAGATCGCGAATCGGCCGCGCCATCCAGGTGCTGAGGTGCACACCATTCGTCACGTGGCCGATCGGAACGTCTGCGGCGGGCTTGTTGCCCCACATCCAGCGCCAGATGCGGCGTGATTCTTCGCGGTGTCGCGCCGACACCGCGTTCACGCGGCCGGCGAGCCGCAGCGACAACACGGTCATCTCGTAGCGCTGGTCATCCGCGCCGCCCGGTCTCCCGAACGCCATGAATTGGTCGCGGGTGAGTCCCATGGTATTCCAGAACGTCCCGGCGACTTGCTCGAGCTGCTCGGCGGTAAAGACGTCGTGACCTGCCGCGACCGGGGTGTGCGTCGTAAACACGCTGCTTGCGCGGATCTGCTCTTGCGCCTGCGCGGGCGTGAGCCCTTTTCCCATCAGCTCGCGCATCCGCTCGATGAACATGAACGCGGCGTGGCCCTCGTTCGCATGCCAGACCTCCGGTTGCACGCCGAGGGCGCGCAAAACCCGGACGCCGCCGACGCCCAGCACCCACTCCTGCCGCAGCCGCCACTCCGGCGCGCCCGTATACAGGCGCGCGGTGAGCTGGCGGTCGTCTCCATGGTTGCCTTCGAGGTCGGTGTCGAGCAGGTACACCGGAATCCGCCCCACCATGACGCGCCACGCGCCGACCTGGACTTCGCGACCCGAGATGGTGACCGCGACCACGCACGGCTTGCCGTCAGCGCCGTGGACCCGGACGACGGGGTTCACCGTGGGATCGACGGGATCGTCCGAGTCGCGCTGCCAGCCATCCAGGCCAATCAGCTGATCGAAGTACCCGCCGTGGTAGTAGAGGCCGACGCCGATCAGCGGGACGCCGAGGTCCGAGGCTTCCTTGCAATGGTCGCCGGCCAGGACGCCGAGGCCGCCGGAATAGATCGGGAGCGAGCGGTGTAGGGCGAACTCAGCGGAGAAGTAGGCAATCGGGCGGTGCCGCAGCTCGGGATGGCGACCGGCAAACCAGGTGCCGTTTTTCTGCGTGAGCAGCTCGAACCGCCGCACCACGCGATCGTAGCGCTCCAGGGAAATCGGGTCCTGGGCGTGTTCAGCGAGACGGTCCGCGGAGACTTGCCGCAGGAACTGCACGGCGTTGTGCCGTGTCCCTTCCCAGAGACGGCGGTCGATACGATGGAACAGCTCCCGCGCGTCGAGCTGCCAGCTCCACCACAGGTTCTGGCTGATGTCGGCCAGCAGCCGGATGCGTTCCGGGAGTCGATTGGGCGGCGAAGCTGGGGTCGGACGTGCGGGCGCCGTCGGAGGGTGCTCGGTTGGTGGCATTGGGTGAGACATATCTAATGAAAGAGATTGTAAGGCTCCAGTCAGGGCCGCAACCTTTTCCGTGCGGCCCGCGTCCAACGTGGTATCCTAGCCCAAGTGACTATCATGCCGAGCGCCTTCGTCCGTCTCGCCGTGCTCTGCGCCGTCGCGCTTCCTGCTTCCTTAATAGCCCAGAACGTCCATCCCCACACCCCGCCTGAGGTCCGGGCGGTCCAGCTCCGCGAGCCGATCCATCTCGACGGCAAGCTCGACGAGGACGTGTGGCGCACGGCCCCGGTGGCGGCCGGCTTGCGCCAGGCCCAGCCCCACTCCGGCGACTCCGCCACCCAGCGCACCGAGGTGCGGTTCGCGTACGACGACGCGGCGATCTACGTCGGCGCGCGGATGTACGACGACTCCGGCGCGCGCGGGGTCCGGACTCGCCTCGTGCGGCGCGACGCCGACATGAACTCCGATTATTTCGAAGTGATCTTCGACACCTATCACGATCACATCGGACGCCTGTTCTTCCAGGTCAATCCCTCGGGCGTCAAGCAGGACGCCAACGGCCTCGGCGGCGGCAGCGATCCGTCCTGGGATCCGGTCTGGGAAGTTGCGACCACCATCGACTCGCTCGGCTGGACCGCCGAGCTGCGGATTCCGTTCTCGCAGCTGCGCTACCCGGCGACGTCCGCGGAGCAGACCTGGGGCCTGCAGATCTGGCGCCAGGAAAACCGGCTCAACGAATTGTCGCAGTGGGCGTGGTGGCGGTTGGACGAGACCGGCGGCCCGTCCATGTTCGGCCACCTGCAGGGGCTCGTGATTCGGCACCCGCCCGGTCGCGCCGAGGTCACGCCGTACATGGTGGGGCGCTCGTCGAACGTACCCGGCAAAAGCAGTGATCCATTCTTCGATCCGCACGCGCTCGACGGCCGTGTGGGCGGCGACGCGATGTACCGCGTCACCTCGAATCTCACGTTGAACGCGACCGTGAACCCCGACTTCGGCCAGGTCGAGGTCGATCCCGCCGTCGTTAATCTGTCGGCGTTCGAGACATTTTTCGACGAGAAGCGGCCGTTCTTCGTCGAGGGCGCGGGGTACTTCGGCCTCGGCGGGTTCAGCTGCTTCTTCTGCTCCAATGTGTCGAGTCTCTCGATGCTCGCCACGCGCCGGATCGGCCGCCCGCCGCAGGTCTTGCCTTACCGCAGCGGGTCGGTGGCGTATGCCGACATGCCTGAGAACTCCACGATCCTCGGCGCTGCGAAGCTCACGGGGCGGACCCCCAGCGGCTGGTCGATCGGCGCCCTCGATGCGGTGACCAAGCGCGAGCGCGCCCCGGTGGAGTTCACGGACTCGACGCGTGGCCAGTTCGAAGTCGAGCCGGCGACGAACTACTTCGCGGCCCGCGTGGCTAAGGATCTGAGCGGGGGCGCGACGCAGGTCAAGGCGATGGCCACGTCGGTGTATCGCGACCTCGGCGATCCCTATCTCCAGAGCCGCTTGTCCCATCATTCTGAGGCGTTTGGGGTCTCGAGCGACAGCTGGTGGGGCAAGCGCACGTACCGGTTGATGGCGCAGCTTGCGGGGACCCACGTCGAGGGCGACACGGCGGCGATGCGACGGATCCGGTTTGGCTCCGCGCATTTCTTCCAGCGGCCCGATCGGCCCGATACGGCCGACGCGCGGGCCCCGCGCACCGGGATGGCCGGGCTCGGCGGCTTCGCGCGGCTCTCCAAGGAGCAGGGGCATTGGCTCTGGGAGATCACCACGAACTTCCGGACGCCGGCGTTCAACAACAACGACATCGCCTTCTTCTCGAGTGCCGATTACTGGTGGATGTCCGCGAACATCTTTCCCCTGTGGACCAAGCCGACGAAGTGGTACCGGCAGCTCTTTGTCATCGTCGGAGGCCAACAGCAGTACACCTTCGACGGTGATCTGAACGACCGCGAGGGGCGGCTGTACGGTCAGATCCAAACATTGAGCTACTGGAACGTCAGCTCGTTCTGGATTCACCGGGCGAGCGCGTTCGATGACCGGCTGACGCGCGGCGGTCCGCTGGTGCGGGTACCGAGCGGCGACTTCCACTCGCTCAACGTCAACACCGACTCCCGCAAGAAGGTGGTCGGGCAATTCAACGCGAGTTACCGCTGTAATGCTGATGGAGATTGCGGCAACAGCGTGAGCCTCGGGCTCGAGCTGCGGCCGCGCTCCAACGTGACGGTGTCGCTCAATCCGGGAATCGACCACTCCCAAACGGGATTCCAATTCGTCGGCAACTACGCCGATCCGAGCGCGACCAACTTCCACGGCACCCGGTATGTCTTCGCGCACCTCGAGCAGAACGCGATCTCGATGGACACGCGCTTCAATGTGACCTTCTCGCCGACGCTGACGCTCGAGCTGTTCATGCAGCCCCTGATCGCCACGGGTGCCTACAGCCGGTACAACGTGTACGCCGCGCCCCGGAGCGCCCGGCGGCTCGAGTACGGCAAGGATTTCGGCACCGTGGTCGTCCAGCCGGCAGCGAACCCCTCGCGCGATCCGGCGACGATTCTACTGAACGCGGGTGGCGGGGCACCGACGGATACCCTCACCGACCCGAGCTTCACCTTCCGTTCGCTGCGCGGCAACGCCGTGCTGCGGTGGGAGTATCACCCGGGATCCACGCTGTTCCTGGTGTGGACGCGCACCAGCCAGATTCCGGATCTGCCGCGCGGTGATATCCGGTTTGGGGACGACGCGAGCGCCCTCTTTCAGGGGCCGTCGGAGAACATCTTCCTCATCAAAATGACGTACTGGTTGGGCTTCTAGCCTCGGGTTCCCGGGCCAACGCGCCGCGGCTAACTTAGCGGCGCATGCGTTTGGCCTGCATCGCCATCGTCCTCGGTGGGGTCGCCAAGCTCGTGGGGCAGACCCCCTACCAGATCGGGCCACCCGCGTCGTGGGTAACGGTCCGGGAGCCGGTGCTCTCGGCGCCGCACCTGGCGACCGAGGGAACCGAGACGCTGCTCTCCGATCGCCAGGAAGCGGTTCGCAGCTCCGGCGTCGAGCAATACTGGCACGTTGCCTACCGCGTGCTGGACGAGGGCGCGGTCCAGCAGAACTCGCAGCTCGAGATCGTCTTCGACTCCTCCTACCAGCGGCTCGTCCTTCATGCCGTGCGTTTGCGGCGCGGCGATCGGATCATTGACCAGCTCAGGCCTGGCCGTGTGCGGGTGGCGCAGCGCGAAACAGACCTGGACGAGCAGATCTTCGATGCCTCACTCTCCGTGGTGGTGCTTCTGGAGGACGTTCGCCGCGGCGACGTCATCGAGTACAGCTTCACGCGGCGGGGCAGCAATCCCGTGTTCGGCAGTCACTACACGGCGCAGCCCGCGCTGCAGGCCGATGTTCCGGTGATGCAGCGGTATTTCCGGCTGCTGTGGCCGACCGGCCGGCCGTTGTTCATCAACCCCTTGCAGACCGAGCTGCAACCGAAGATTACCACCGCCGGCTCGACGACCGAATACGAATGGTCGGCGCGCAACGTGCCGGCCCAGATTCCGGAACCCAATCTGCCGAGCTGGTACGACCCGTACGCCGCCGTACAATTGACCGACTTCGCGAGCTGGTCGGCGGTCGCCGCGTGGGGCGACTCACTGTTTCCCGATGCCGAGATCCCTGCCACGTTGCAGCCCACGATCGAGCGCATTCGGGCGTCATCGGAATCGCCCGAACGTCGTGCCCTGGCAGCGCTGCGCTTTGTCCAGGACGAGATCCGCTATATGGGCGTGGAGATCGGCGTCAACTCCCACCGTCCGTATCTCCCGGCGACGGTGATGCGCCGCCGCTACGGCGATTGCAAGGACAAGACGCTGCTCCTCGTCACGATGCTGCGCGCGCTCGGCGTCACTGCCCGTCCGGCGCTCGTCAGCACGACGTACCGCGAGCACATCGCGGATTTCCACCCAACCGCGACCGTCTTCGATCACGCGCTCGTCCAGCTCGAGCTCGGTGGCCGGTACTACTGGATCGATCCCACGGCACTGTACCAGCGCGGCGGCCTGCGCGATGTCGCCGCCTGGTTCGGCAGCGCGCTGGTACTCGGCGGCGGCGGCGGCTCACTCGTGCCGATGGAGGGGATGGGGAGCCCCGATCCGACCACCGACGTGGCCGTGACCTTTTCCCTCGGCGGTCGCCACGACTCGGCGACCATGCATGTGGTGACACAATACCGCGGGGCCACGGCCAATGACATCCGTGCCTGGATTGCCGCTCGATCACCGAAAGAGCTGCGGCAGCAATACACGAATTTCTACTCGGAGCTCTATCCCTCCATCCGGTCCGACGAGCAGCCGAGCGTGGATGACAATGAGACCGACAACGTCATACGCACTGTCGAGCGCTACACCATTCCGGATTTCTGGGCAGGGGGCACCGCGGAGCATCCGACGGGGAAGTTCGAGCCCCTGGAGCTCTCCCGGGCGGTGCCGCAAGCCACTGCGGCGGACCGGAAGATGCCGCTCGCCGTGCGACAAAACGCCCACATTCACTATGTGATCGATGCAAAAATCCCTAACGGATGGAACATCCGTCCCCGGGAAGAGCACATGACGACGCCCACCGCGCGGTTCTCGCGCCGGCTGAGCGTGGCGGGCCCGGTGTTCAAGCTGGAGTGGGAGTACGAGACGCTCGCGGACCATGTAATGCCCGCGGGCGCCGCCGAGTATGTCAAGCAGATGGCCCGGGCGAACGACCTTCTCGTGTTCACTATCACGCCGCCGGGCGATCGCACGGAGACGGCCGACGGAACGCGGATCAATTGGTCCGTGCTCATGGCCGCGCTTCTCGCCGCCGCCTTCGCCGTCATGGGGGCCGTGCGGGTATCGCGCACGCAGGTGGCCGTCGCCGGCGACGCTCCGGTCTCGGGCCTGGTCCCCCCTGCGGTTCGGCGCGCTGAGCCTGTGGGCTTGGGCGGCTGGCTCATCCTCGCCGGGTTCGGCATCACGATCTCTCCGCTACGGATTCTCTTCACCTTCTCCAAGACGTTGCCGAGTTACAGCGCGTCGACCTGGGCGGCGCTCACAACCCCAGGGATGAGCGGCTATGATCCGTTCTGGGCACCGGTTCTGATGTTCGAGCTGTTTGGCAACATTGCCTTGCTGGTCTTCACGATCCTGACGGCCTGGTTGTTTTACACGAAGAAACGCCAGTTCCCCCGGACGTTCATCTGGGTGGTCGGGGGCTCCATCGTCTTCTCCGTGCTGGACATGCTCCTGATGAGTCTTGTACCAGTTAGTGATCCGACAGCGATCGAGTGGAGTCGGCAGTTCGGCCGTACGTTCGTTGCCGGCATCTGGATCGCCTACATGCTGCGGTCGCAGCGCGTGCGAAATACATTCGTGAAGTGAGCCGGGAACCGATCGCGCCCCTGCAGGGTTAAGACGCCATGTCCATTCGCGCCGTCAAATCGATTTCCCAGTCGCTGCCCACGCTCGAGGGCGCCGGCGTCAAGCTCCGCCGCGCCTTTGGGTTCGGGAAGACGAGCGACTTTGATCCTTTCCTGCTGCTGGATGACTTTCGCAACGAGCATCCCGAGGATTACCTCCCGGGTTTTCCGTGGCACCCGCATCGGGGCATCGAGACCATCACCTACGTGCTGAGCGGCAGCGTCCAGCACGGCGACAGCCTCGGCAACAAAGGCACCATGGGGGCGGGCGACGTGCAGTGGATGACCGCGGGCAGCGGCATCCTGCATCAGGAGATGCCGAAGGGTGACGAGCGCGGCCGCATGCACGGCTTCCAACTCTGGGCGAACCTGCCGCGCACCCTGAAGATGACCGATCCGCGCTACCAGGATATTCATGCCAAGGAGATCCCCGAGGTTGTGGACGATGACGGCACGCGGGTGCGCGTCGTCGCCGGCGATTTCTGGGGCAAGCGCGGTCCCGTCGAGGGGGTCGCCGCCGATCCCCGCTACCTGGACATCTGGATTCCGCCGCGCGTGCGCAAGACAATTCCGGTGGAGTCGTCGCGCCACGCGTTTGCTTACGTCTTCGAGGGCAACGGCACATTCCGCGACGCCTCGGCACCGCAGGGCGTCCGGACCGATCGCGTCTCCGCGGGCGGCCGGGATGCGGGCAGTGAGAGCGCGCAGGACACGGGAAACCGTTCGCTGGTGCTGTTTGATTCTGGCGACGAGATCGCGGTGCAGGCGGGCGAGCAGGGCATGCGCTTCCTGCTCGTGTCGGGCCAGCCGCTGCAGGAGCCCGTGGCCTGGCAGGGGCCGATCGTGATGAACACCAAAGAGGAGCTGCAGACCGCGTACGACGAGCTGCGACGCGGGACGTTTATCAAGCGCTAGCGATTGTCGATTTAGGGCGGTTATCGTTCACGCCCTATGTGGAGCTTCCTCCGCCGCCGCACGCTGACGCAGTGGATCGTCGTGGCCATGTTCGCCGGCGTGGCGCTCGGGGTCTGGGTTCCGGCGTTCGCCGTCGCGCTGCTGCCGATCTCCACCGCATTCATTCGGATCATCAAGGCGATCATCGTGCCGTTGATCTTCGGCACCCTGGTCGTCGGCATCGCGGGGCACGGCGACGATATGAAGCGGGTCGGCCGGCTCGCCCTGAAGTCCATCATCTATTTCGAAATCATCACCACGCTGGCGCTCTTCCTCGGCCTGCTGACCGTCAACGTCATGAAGCCCGGCGTGGGTGCCGCCCTCGCGGCGCCCGCAGCCGGCGCCACGCCGCTCGCCAGTGAGCCCGTCACGTTCGCCAGCGTCCTCGAACACCTCGTGCCGCAGAGTTTCTTCGATGCGGCGGCGCGCAACGAGATGCTGCAGATCGTGTTGTGGTCGGTCCTCTTCGCGATCGGGCTGACGCAGGTGCGCGGCCGGCCCAAGGAGACCATGCTCGGGTTTTGCGAGGCCGTTGCGGACGTGATGTTCAAGTTTACGGGGATCGTCATGAAGTTCGCGCCGTTCGCCGTGGCCGCGGCGCTGGCGGTGACGGTGGGCAAACCGGGTGGCCTCAGAAACCTCCAAAGCCTGGCCCTCGTGGTCATCACGCTCTACGTCGCCCTCGTCGTCTTCGGCCTGTTCGTGCTGTACCCGGTTGCGCGCATCGCGCGCGTTCCGATCGGCGCGTTCGCGGCCGCGGTCAAGGAGCCGGCGCTCATCGCGTTTTCAACCGCGTCGTCGGAAGCAGCGCTGCCGAAAGCCATGGAGCGCATGGAAGCGCTCGGCGTCCCGCGCCGCATCGTCGCGTTCGTGATGCCGACCGGGTACTCGTTCAACCTCGACGGCAGCACGCTCTACCTGTCCGTGGCGTTGATCTTCGTCGCGCAGGCGAGCGGGATTTCGCTGTCCATCGGCCAGCAGCTGCTCATGATGCTCACCCTGATGTTGACGAGCAAAGGCGTGGCCGGCGTGCCGCGGGCATCGCTCGTAATTCTCATGGGCACCGTGGCGTCCTTCAATCTGCCCAGCGAGGCGGCGATCGCCTTGATCGGTGTGGATGTGCTCATGGACATGGCGCGGACCACCGTGAACCTCATCGGCAACTGCCTGGCGACCGTCGTGATGGCTCGCTGGGAGGGTGAGTATGACGCATCGAAAGCCGAACCAAGAGCGGTGATCGCCGCCTAGCAACCAGCCATCACTAAAAGGCGGCGCGCCACTCCAGGCGGGCGCCGTGCGGGTCGACGAGAAACCGCGGCGGGCCAAGGCCGAAAACGCGCCAGCGGCCCTCCATCACGTTACCCGCCGTGATACCCACGGTCGCGCCGGCGACGACATCGGACAGCCAGTGCTTGTGATCGTTGAGACGTGACCACGCGGTCCCCGTCGCGCCCGCGTACAGGAGCGCCGTCACCCAGGGCCGGTGGATCTCCGCCGAGAGCGACGTCGCGAGCGCGAACGCCATAGTGGCGTGTCCAGAAGGAAAGGCGTCGTGGTTGGTGAATGGGTGAAAGACGTACGGATCGGTGGTGTTATCGGGCCGGAACCGGCCGGTAATCTCCTTTAGCGCCCCGGTCGTCACCCCGGCGGCGATGACAGAGGCCAGCACCCGGCCGCCGCGTCGTTCGAGCCCCGGCCGACCGCTGATGACCCCGGCCGCGAGAATCCCGCCGCTGATCCCGAAGACGACGACCGGTTCGCCGCCGTACTTGAACACGCGCGCGACTCTGTCGCTGCCGGGCGAGCGGTGGCCTTGCACCCAGCCGTCGGCCCCATGGTCGAACGCGCTGACGAGGCCGATGGTGCCGACGGCGATGGCCGCTTCCCACCAGCGGATGCTGTGAGCTTGGGCGGAGACGCCTGGGGTCAGCGCCAGCTGGCAGGCGACCGCGACTCCAAAGACCCGGTGTGCGCTCAGGGGGTCGCGCGCTCGGTCGCCTCGACGTCGATCGTGATGCGGACCTCGTCCCCCACGATCTGCGCGCCTTCCATGAAGCCGTTCCGCGTGATGCCGTAGTCCTGGCGCTTGATGGTGGTGGTTGCCGAGAAGGCGGTCCGGCGGCCCCGGGACGTCGTCAACACACCGCCCATGTCGGCGTCGAGCACCACGGGGCGGGTGATGCCTCGCATCGTGAGGTCGCCGCTGATGCGCAGCTTATCGGGTGCGACCTTCTCCACGCGTTTACTGACGAACGTCATCTCGGGAAAGCTGTCGACGGCGAGGTAGTTCTGGCGCAGATCGTTGTCGCGGCGGTCGTTCCCGGTCGTGACGCTGGCCGTTTGAATGTGGGCCGTTACGCTTGCGGCTTCAGGCTTGCTCGGATCGTAATTCAGGTCGGCGGTCCACTGTCCGAACGTGCCGTTCACCCACGTGATGCCGAGGTGGCGCACCCGAAAGTTTATCGCGCTATGCGCGGGATCGGCGGACCAGCGATTGGTCGGCGCCGGCGGCGGCGTGGTGGCGGCTTGCTGCGACGTCTGCCCGGCCAGCGAGATCGCAGCAGGCACGAGCAGGGCGACGATACAGGTTGATCGGGTCATGTCCCTAAGATAACGCGGCGAAAAGCCCGACGACGGCGATGATCAACCCCAGCGCGATCTTGACCGCGGCTCCGGCGGCGCGGCCGACGACGGCCCCCCAGCCGGCGCGAGTTGCAACGCCGGCATGGCGTGAGTAGGTGTACTCGAACAGCGCCGCACCGATGAACGATCCGAGAAACGCACCAATCACGCTGCCGATGATGGCGACGGGCACGCCGATCACGGCGCCGATGAGGCCACCGATCAGCGCGCCCCACCCCGAGCGCGTGGATCCGCCGTAGCGTTTGGCGTAGCGGAACCCGATCCAGTTCTCGATGATCTCGCCGAGGAATGCGAGTCCAAGGACGATCGCAATCGTCGCGACGCCGACGGTGCGAAAACCGGTGAGCCCGCCGTAGGCGAGAATGCCGGCCACCATCACCCACAACCCGGGCAGGCCGAGCGGGATCATCGCGAGTCCGATGAGGCCCAGTCCAATGAGGAGTGAGATCGCGACCACGGTCATGGCTTTGAACTTGCAAGGTATGTGACGCCGATCACCAGGCGCACATACGTCGCCCTGAAAGAATTCGCAGGCGATCCTGCTTGACGATTCTCCCTTTCGAGTGCACTTCTGTGGTCGATGCCACACGGGAACGGGTCCCAGTCGCCGCGATCAGGTGACGCGCTGATTCTAGCTGATGGCCGGCGATTCGTCGTCACGGTTATCGAGGACGGCGTGCGCGGGTGGTGGTTCACCGCGGCCGATCCCATTGGGCACAAAACGCTGCAGGGCAACATTCGTCTCGAGTGGAACCCAGAGGCGCTTGCGTGGCGCCCCACCGGCACGCGTGAGATCTCGCCTCCCCACGGCATGTTGCGCGCGCCGTGGCATCAGCCTCGCTACCGGCAGATCGACTAGCACTGTAGCGGCAGTGCCACAGTCAGGTAAATTCTAATGTCTATGGCACCCGCGCGGCGGTCGAGTGGCGAGGGGCGGCGCAATTCTGCCGCCCATCCGGAGACCTCAGCGCCAGCGGTGGTTTCACCCGAGGACGACGGGTCCGACCACAGTCAGCCGGCGCTCCCGTTTCCGGTGGTCTGCGTTGGCGCGTCGGCCGGGGGGCTGGAAGCGTTTACCCAGTTGCTGGGCGCGTTGCCGACCGACACGGGCATGGCGTTCGTCCTCGTCACGCATCTCTCCCCGTCGCACGCCAGTCATCTCGCCGAGATTCTGTCGCGCGCAACGCGGATGCCCGTGACGGAAGTGAAGGACGAAGCGACGGTTCAGCCCAACTGTGTGTACGTCATCCCGCCCGACAGCAGCATGATCATCGCAAGGGGATCGCTGCAGCTCCTGCCCCGCCACACGGTGGACGGCCGTCATCACCCGATCGACGTGTTTCTCGAGTCCCTGGCGCATGATCAGCGACACAAGTCGATCGCGATCATCCTCTCAGGGACGGGCAGCGACGGGACGCAGGGCATGGATGAGATCAAGGCCGCGGGTGGCATCACGTTCGCGCAGGATGAATCGGCGGCGTACGAGGGCATGCCGCGCAGCGCCGCGATGGCGGGGGCGGTGGACTTTCGCCTGGCACCGGCGGACATCGCCCGCGAGCTCGGCAAGATCGCCCGTCACGCTTACGTCGGCGCCGTGGACGCGCCCGAGCGCATCATCGATGGCGGCAAAACGGCGACGATCCTGCGGCAACTGCATCAGACGATGGGAGTCGATTTCACACACTATAAGGCGTCCACGCTGCAGCGGCGCATCGCGCGGCGCATGGCGCTCCACAAGCTCGAAAAGGTCAATGATTACACCGACTTCCTGCGGACACACCCCGCCGAGCTCGACGCGCTGTTTCAGGACATCCTCATCAATGTCACGTCGTTCTTCCGCGACCCGGAAACGTTCGATCTGCTCAAGTCCAAGGTCTTTCCGCGGATCATCGCCGAGCGCGGCGCGTCGGATTCGGTCCGGCTGTGGGTGGTGGGCTGCTCGAGCGGCGAGGAGGCGTACTCTCTCGCCATCGTGTTCACGGAGTTCATGGAGCAGCAGGGCCGCGCCTGGCCGGTGCAGATCTTTGCGACCGACCTGAACGGCGCCGCAGTGGACCGCGCGCGCAGCGGGGTCTATCCCAAGAGCATCGCCGAGCGCGTGTCGGCCGAGCGGTTACGCCGTTACTTCTACGAGCTGGACGGCAAGTATCGGGTGGCGAAGGCGATCCGCGACCTGTGCATCTTCGCCAAACACAACGTGCTCGTCGACCCGCCGTTTTCGCGCCTGGACATGGTCAGCTGCCGCAACATGCTCATCTATCTCGAGCCCGTGCTGCAGCAGCACCTCATTCCGACGCTCCACTACGCGCTCAAGCCCGCGGGCGTGATGCTTCTCGGGGGGTCCGAGTCGACCACCGCCTTCACTCCGCTCTTCGAGCCGATCGACGCGAAGCACCGCATTTACGCGAAGAAGCCGACCGCCGTGCGTTTGCCGACGCCCCTGGTGCCACGGCCGCTCGGGGACCGCAGCGTGCCAGACGATGCCGCGGTCGCGCAGCAGCTGCGGCGGTTCGACGGTGCGCAGCGCGAAGCCGAACGCACGCTCCTGGCACGTTACACCCCGCCGGGCGTCCTTGTCACCGAAGACCTGGAGGTGCTCCAGTTCCACGGTGACACGAGCGCCTACCTCGCGCCGCTGTCCGGTAAAGCGTCGCTGAGTCTCGTGAAAATGGTCCGCGAGGGCCTGCTGGCGCCGATCCGGGCCGCGATCGCGCGTGCCCAAAAAGATCGCACCGTGGTTCGGACGGACGACGTGCGGCTCAAGGTCGCCGGCACGCCGCGGCGCGCGGACATCGAAGTCGTCCCGGTGAAGGGAACGGCGGCGGGCAAGAGTGTCTTCCTGGTCCTGTTCCAGGAGCGACCCGCCGCCCCCACGGCGCCGGCGAGCGAGTCGGCCGACGCGCACACGATCGACCAGGAAACGTCGGACCTCAAAGCCGAGCTCGTCGCGACGAAGGATTACCTCCAGTCGGTCATCGAGCAGCAGGAGGCGGCGAACGAGGAGCTGCAGTCGGCCAATGAGGAAGTCCAGTCGGCCAACGAGGAGCTGCAGAGCATCAACGAGGAGATTGAAACATCCAAGGAGGAGATGGAGTCGAGCAACGAGGAGCTGGCGACCGTCAACGAAGAGCTGCAGAATCGCAACGCCGAGCTGGGACGGAGCAACAACGATCTGATGAATCTGCTGGCGAGCGTGCATATGGCGATCGTCATGCTGGGTCCCGATCTTCGTATTCGCCGCTTCACGCCCATGGCCGAAACGATGCTCAACCTGATTCCCACGGACGTGGGCCGGCCGTTGACCGACATCAAGCTCAACGTCGACGTTCCAGATCTCGAGGCCATTCTCGGCGAGGTGCTCGAGAGCGTCCAACCCTTCCAGCGCGACGTCCAGGACCGGACCGGCCGCTGGTATTCGCTGCGGGTGCGCCCCTACCGCACCATGGAGAATCGCATCGAGGGCGCCGTCCTGGCGCTGATCGATATCGATGCGATCAAGCAGACCGCCGAGTCGCTGCGCGTTGGTGCGGAACGGCTGCGCATCATGTACGACCGGGCCCCGGTGGGAATCTTCGAGACCGATCTGGAGGGACGCTTCCAGCGCGTGAATGACTGCTTCTGCGAGCTGACGGGCCGCTCGCGTGATGCGCTGTTGACCCTGGGGTCCGACGACATCACGCACCCCGACGATCTGGTGTTGCAACGCGAGGACTTCGAGCGGCTGCGCGCCGGGGATGTGCCCTCGGTGCGGCGTGAGAAGCGCTATCTCCGGGAGAATGGACAGGCGGTGTGGGTCGAGCTGCACCGGTTCATCGTTCCGGGTCCGGAGGGCCGGCCGGCCTTCAGCGTGGGCATCGCCGAGGACATCAGCGAGCGGAAAGAAACGGAGACGCAGCTCCGGCGGCGCGAGGCGCGCTTCCGCGCGCTGATGAACAGCGCCCCCGTCCTGATCTGGGTGAGCGGCCTGGAGGGGATGGAGTACGTGAACCAGGCCTACCTCGAATTCCTGGGCGTCGAGTCGCACGACGTGCTCGGCAATGCCTGGACGTACTACCTGCATCCCGAGGATCGGGAAGGGTACGCCACGACCTACGAGCACGCCGTCACGGGATTGGTGCCCTTCGAGTACCAGTTCCGCTTCCGCCGTTCCGATGGCGACTACCGCTGGATGATGGCCGTCGCGCTGCCGCAGTTCGGGCCGGCGGGGAAGTTTGCCGGATATACGGGCGCGTTCTTCGACATCACGGCATTGAAGCAGGCGGAGGCGAGCCTCCGCACCGCCGATCAGCGCAAGGACGAATTCATCGCGATGCTGGCACACGAGCTGCGCAACCCGCTCGCGCCCATCACGAACATCGTCCAGATGATGCGGTCGCATGACCTCGACGCGAAGACGCGGGACTGGGCGCACGAGTTGCTCGATCGGCAGCTGCGCAACGTCGGCCGCATGGTCAACGATTTACTGGATGTCTCGCGCGTCAGTTACGGCAAGATCCAGCTGCAACGGCAGCGGGTCGAGCTCGGCGAGTTGGTGAACCGGTCGGTGGATACGCTGCGGGCGACCATCGACGCGGCGGAGAAAGAGATCGCCATCGAGCTGCCCGCGACGCCCGTGGTGCTGTTCGCCGACGCGGTGCGGCTGGAGCAGGTGATCGGCAATCTCATCAACAATGCCCTCAAGTTCACGCCGCATGCCGGACACATCTGGGTGAGTGCCGTCCTGGCGAACGGCGACCAGGAGGTGCAGATCAGCGTCCGCGACGACGGCGAAGGGATCGCCGCCGACGTCTTGCCCCTCGTGTTCGACCTGTTCGTGCAGGGCAGCACGTCGTTCGACCGCGCCCAGGGTGGCCTGGGAATCGGCCTCTCGCTCGTGCGCGGACTGGTCGAGCTGCACGGCGGCTCGATCGAGGCGAAGAGTGAAGGCCCCGGCACGGGGAGCGAGTTCATCGTACGCCTTCCCGTGGCCGACGGCACCGCGCCGGAACCGCAGGAGACGTCGCCGCCCCGCGAGGACAGCGGGGAAGGAGCGGGGGGGCCGGGGAGGGCCGACCCGCAGCGCATCCTCATCGTGGACGACAACGTGGATGCCGCCGCCGCGCTGGCGGCGCTGATTCGCAAGGACGATCACACCGTCGCGGTCGCGCATTCCGGCGCCACGGGCCTCGAGACGGCTCGGACGTTCCAACCGGACGTCGCCCTCATCGATCTCGGCATGCCGGGCATGAACGGGTTCGAAGTCGCCGAGCGGATGCGCGCCGCACACCAGGATATGCTGCTCATCGCCGTCAGCGGCTACAGCGGGGAAGAGAACCGCCGCCGCGCGAAGGCGGCAAAGTTCGACGAGTACGTCGTCAAACCTTTCGATGTACGGGCCCTCCGCGCCCTCCTGAGCCGTCGCACGAGTTGATCCTCCTCGCGTTTCTCCTCCAAATCGCCGTTCCGCCGCCGCGTGGGTTCGTCAACGACTTCGCGGGCGTCCTCGATGCACCGTCGTTCCAGCACATGGAGTCGGTGATCGCGGAAGTCCGGGAGAAGACGCGTGGCGAGATCGTCGTCGTGACGCTGGCGGATATCGGCGACCGCCTCGCGAGCGACGTGGCGGTTCAGGTCGGCCGCGAGTGGGGCGTCGGCGCCAAAGGTGAGGCGGGAGACCGCACCAGGAACCTCGGCGTCGTCGTGTTGCTCGTGCCCCGGAAGAATCACCGGCCGGGGACCGGCGACGTCTTCATCTCCGTGGGCCGCGGTGCCGAGGGGTTCCTCACGGATGCGCGCTCCGGCAGGATCCGCGACGCCATGCTGCCGTTCCTCGCCGCGGAGGACTATGGCAAGGGCGCGGCGCTCGCGGTCGACCTCATCGCGCAGGGATTCGCGCAGGAGTTTGGCGTTACCCTGACCGGTCCACCCGACGCCGTGGGTCGAACGTTGCCCGAACCACCCGGCGTCCAGATCCCCATCGGCTGGATTCTCGCGCTCATCCTCGTTCTCCTGGTGGTGACGCGGGGCCGGATTCTCTGGTGGGTCGTCTGGGGACTGAGCCAGAGTCGTGGCGGCGGATGGAGCGGGGGCGGTGGTGGTGGCGGCGGATTCGGGGGGGTCGGAGGGGGCGGCGGCTTTTCGGGCGGTGGAGCGGGAGGAAAATTCTGACATGGCGCGCATGACGGTCGACACCTTCGCGACGCGAGTCGGCGAGGCCCTTGGAGCGCGGCTCGTCGCGCTGGTGCTCTACGGCTCTGCCGCACGGCAGCCGGGAGCGGGGAGCGGGGAGCCACAGACCATGAACACCCTGCTCATCGTGGATCGCGTTGATGCCGAGGTGTTCGCTCGGCTCGGCGCACCGGTCCACGCGTGGGTCAAGGCCAACCATCCGCCGCCGCTCGTGTTCGCAGATCACGAATGGCGTGATTCCGCGGACGCGTTCGCGATCGAACATGAGGACATCCGTGACGCGCACCGGGTGCTGGCTGGGCGAAACCCGTGGACCGGCATCAGCGTCCGGCGTGAGGACGTGCGCCGCCAGCTCGAGCAGGAGCTGATGGGCAAGCTGGTGCACCTGCGGCAGGCATACATCGTCGACTGGAATCGCCCCAAACGTCTGGCGGACGTTGTACGCGGCACGCGCGCCGGTTTCCTGACGATGCTACGCGCGGTGCTGCGGCTCGCTGGGCGGACCCCGCCCGCCGACGCCGCCGCTCTGGTGCGTGACGCCGCCCTGCTGATAGGATTCGCTTCCGCTGGCCTGACCGAGCCGGCCGCGTATCTCGACGCGGTGACGCGCACGGCGGAGTACGTGAACCGTATGGAAAGGAACCCTTCGTGAACGCGCATCGATTCGGGGCCGCGCTTGCCCTTCCGCTCCTGCTCAGCCTCGCCGCCGGGTGCGGATACAACACGATTCAAACGATGGACGAGAAGGTGAACGCCGCCGAATCGCAGATCAAAGTGCAGCTGCAGCGGCGTGCCGACCTGATTCCCAACCTGGTCGAGACGGTGAAGGGATACGCCAAGCAGGAGCAGACGATTTTCATCCAGGTCGCCGAGGCGCGTTCCAAGCTGGCGGGTGCGGTCCAGAGCGGCGATCTGCAACAGATGGCGGCGGCCAACGCCGCGCTCACCGCGCCGCTCGGCCGGTTGATCGCGATCGCGGAGAACTATCCGCAGCTGAAATCGAACGAGAACTTCCGCGCCTTACAGGATCAGCTCGAGGGCACCGAGAACCGCATCGCCGTCGCGCGTCAGGACTATAACGACGCGGTGAACGCGTACAACGCGTACATCCGGCGCTTTCCGCAGGTGCTGACGGCCAAGGTGCTGGGCAAGACTCCGCGGGCGTACTTCGAGCTGCAGACGCCCGCTGCCGCGGATGCGCCCAAGGTCGATTTCTCCCACTGACGGTGCGTTAGCGGACGAACTTGCGGCGGTCGCCTTTCGGCGGCGTCTTCTTGTGCGCGTGCGCCGCGATCTGCAGGCGGCTGTGCAGCGCGAGCTTCTCCAGGATGTTGTGCACGTGGCTCTTCACGGTATACGTCGCGATGTTGAGCTGCTGCGCGATCTCCTTGTTGCTGAGTCCCTCGGCGATGAGATCGGTGATCTGCTGTTCGCGTCGCGTCATGCGCACCGCGGCCATCATCGGCGTGTTGCGCAGCACCGATGCTTGCTTGGCGATGTGCGAGAGCAAAGTGCCCGTCAGCGCGGGAGGGACGACGTCGCCGCCGCTGGCGACCTGGCGGATGGTATTGACGAGGTCTTCTAACGCGGCGTCCTTCGCAATGAAGCCGTTGGCGCCACGCTTGATGAAATCGATCACATCCTCCTCTTCGGGCTGCATGTCCATCATGATGATGCGCGCATGCGGCGCGGCTTCCTTGATGCTTTCGACCAGGCGCTGACTCCGATTGCGTCCGAGGGCGGCATCGACCAGCACGACATGCGGCCGGGCTTCCTGGAGCCGCTGGAGCGCGGCCGTGCCGCCCTCGGCGGACGCCACGACCTTGAATTCGCTTTGCGAGTCGAGCAATGCCGCAAGACCATCACGCAGCAGGCGATTGTCCTCGATTACCAGAATCTGGATTTTCTTGGTCATTGGTACTGACGGCCCTCAGTCTGGGACGAGAGTACGGTTTCGGCGTGCAACTAGGTTGGCCAACTCTGGAGGTATTAGTCAAGGCGGGCCGGAAGGTTCCGCTTGCGTATCCCAAGGCCGCGGTGAATGGTAGGGGGCGCTCCCGCGCCCAGGGGAGGGTGGGAATGTCTCAGATCCACTGCCATTTCTGTGGGGGCATCATCCAGGACGTTGCGGCCATTGAGTATCGGCCGCCGCGCTTTAGCGCCCAGTTTGCCATGCCCCATACCGCGCCCTGCACCTGCTCGCCGCCGGTGGTCTACGAGCATCCGCCGGTGCTCGGCGGACCCGAGGAGGATCAGACGCCAGACGGCGAGGCGGCCTGAAAGCAACACGGCGCCCCCGGACTCCGGGCTGGCGCCGTGCCGCTGCGTGTGCCCTGCGGTTTAGAGCTTCACGACGTTCTGCGCCGCCGGGCCCTTCTGGGCCTGCACGATCTCGAACTCCACGCGCTGGCCTTCGGTCAGCGACTTGAATCCCTCTCCCTGAATTGCGGTGTGATGGACGAAGCAATCCTTGCCGCCGTTTTCGGGCGTGATGAATCCAAAGCCCTTGGCGTCGTTGAACCACTTCACGGTACCGGTGATGCGTGCCATCTGTTCGTTGCTCCTGGCTATGCGTTTGAACGGCGGGACGGGCGCTCGAACCAGAAACGACGCGAGGACCGCAGGCGAACAGCCCCAGGTCCTCGCTCAGTCCGCTGGTGTCCAGCACACGGCACCATGCCGTGGCCCCTTCGCTCGTTCGAAGCATCATCAGGGGGCAGAATGATGTCAATGGCCGCGCGCGGTTGAACGAACGCGCATCCGGATGCAACTTACTCGCCCTATGCGCCCCTGCTCGCTCCTGCTCCTCGCTGCTGTGCTGACTGTGGCTTGCAAACCGCACCATCCCGGAAACACGCCGCCGCTGCGATCGCCGCGCGACAGCTCGCGCGTGACGCGGCAGCCGGTCGTGGTGCGCGACACGGCGCTGGAACAGCGGGCGGCGCGGCTCGAGCTAAGAGCGCTCGAGCAGGACGCACAAGTGGACGAGTTGCAGAGCCGGCTCGACGACGCCCGCCGCGAGGTCGTGCGTGCAATGGCGAAACTGCAATCGCTTGCGACACGAGCCGAGGCGGCATCTGGAATGGCGGAGGCCGAGATCGCGTTGCAAGCGCTCCACACGGCGAATGGCAACACCGCCCCGGCCTCGCCGGAGTACGCGCAAGGCAGTCGACTGCTGCAGCTCGCCACGGCGGAATTCGATCAGCAGAACTACGCCGGCGCGCTGTACCTCGCGACCGAAGCGAAGAATGCGGCCGCGGCGGGGCAGGGGCGCGTGGGCGGCGACGACCGCCAAATCACGCGCAAGGGAGAGGTGCCGTTCGCGCTGCCGCTCCGGCTGCAAACGACGGGGCGCGCGAATGTGCGGGACGGGCCGGGGTCCGGGTTCAAAATCATGTTCACCCTGGAGACCGGCGTGCCGATTGTCGCGTATTCCTACCTGGATCAGTGGGTGCGGATCAAAGACGATTCCGACCGGCCCGGCTGGATCCATCAGAGCCTGATCGACCGGCGGCAGTAGCCCGCGATCTAGCGCGCCGACACCTTCGGGCGCGCCGCGGCCACGACGCGATTGCCGCCGCCGCGTTTTGCCAGGTAGAGCGCGGCGTCCGCCTCCGCGATGAGCTGCTCGGGCGTGTCGCCGTGCATCGGAAACGCCGAGACGCCCAGACTCAGCGTGATCTTGCCTTCGGGTAGCTGCTCGCTCGCGATCTTCTTGCGGATCCGCTCGGCGAATTGCGCGGCACCATCGATTTCCGTTTCCGGCATCATGATGAGGAATTCTTCGCCGCCGTAGCGCGCCACGAAGTCCACATCCCGGCTCGCTTCCCGCATGATCGCCGCCGCGCGCTTGAGCACGACGTCCCCGGCCGGATGGCCGAATTCGTCGTTGTACTGCTTGAACAGGTCCATGTCGGCCATGACGACCGAGAAGCGGTGATGCAGCCGCCGGGACCGGCGCACTTCATTCTCGACGACTTCCATCATCCGCAGCCGGTTGTACAAGCCCGTCAAGGCGTCGGTCACCGAGAGGCGCTCGAGCTCGGTGCGGCTCTCGCGCAGGCGCGCGACCATGTCGTTGAAGACCTCGGTCAGAAAGCCGACTTCGCCGCCCGTGGTGACGGGCAGCCCCACGTCGAGATCGCCCTTGGCGACTCGGCCCGCGGCCTGCGCGAGCCGGTTGACGGGCCGGACAATCAGCAGGCTCAGCAGATACGCGAGCGCGCCGACGACCGCGAGCAGGAGCGTCACGATTCCCAGCGTGACGTTGCGGAGCCTGGCTACCTGCCGGAACGCTTCGGTCGCGGGGATCTCCGACACGACCACCCAGTTCAGGGCGGGCACGACGCGGACGGTGCCCACGACGCGGTCGCCCGTGAAGCTGCCGAACTGGATCGCGCGCCCTTCCCGGGCCAGCATCGAGTTCGCGTTCTCGCGCGAGAACCCTTGCCGCATCAATTCCCGGGAGCTGCCGCCCGAGCCGACGATGAACCGGCCGGTGCGGGTCATGAGGTAGATCTGGCCTGAGTCGCCGGGCGCAAAGCGCCGCAGCGTGTCGGCGACCGCCTGCAAGTTGACGCGCGCCGCCAGGGCGCCGAGCAGATGCACGCCGCCGGCGCCGCGCCCGCCACGTCGCGCCGATTCGACCGGCACAGACACGAGCATCTCGGCGTGTGTTCCGGTCGAATCCCAGTACGGCGCACCGAGCGCCCAATCGTTCTTGGTGAGGTCCGCGGCCCAGTCGGGCGGCAGCGCCACCGGCCGCACACGCGGGGCGCTGGTCGCCACCAGGTGGCCGTGATGATCGAGGACCAGCAGCTCCGCGTAATCGGGAAACCGGTCGCGGACCGAATTGAGATAATCCGTGAGCCGCTTTTGATAAATCCCCGAACGGACGGGCTCCCCGTTCACCAGCGGAATGCGCTCGAGGTTCTCCGTGACTTCATACGAGCTCGAGAACACGCGCAAGTCGTAGCGCAGCCCTTTGGTCCAGAGATCGAGTTCACGCAGCGCCTGCGCGCTCAAGCCGAGTAACTCTTCGGAGGCTTTGGCCTGGAGCGCGCGCCTGTTTTCGATGTAGGAAATCCAGACCGTCGTCAGCGACGGCAACAAGGTCGCGACGACGGCGAACCACAGCATCTTGGTGCGGATGCTGGTGAAGCGGAAAACGTGCAGGAAACTCAGGGCTCGCGTCCCTTTCAGGGCTGCCACAAGATTCATGCGGTGCAGCTTACCGCAAGGTGCCCGCTGTAACCGTGGGCAGAATCACATCCTAACCGGAGCCTCGCATGACGGATCGCCTCAGCCGCCGCTCCTTCCTTCATTATGGTGCAACGGCAGTAACCGGATCGGTCCTGGTCAGATCAGTAGGGGCGCAGCAGGCTGCGCCCCTCCCTGGTACGGCAACCGATTTTGACCTGGAAGAGATCACGGTCGCCCAGCTCCAGGATTCCATGCGCACCGGCGCCCGCACGGCGCGTTCGATCTGCGCCGCCTACCTCGCACGCATTGCCGAGCTCGATCCGAAGCTCCACGCGGTGCTCGAAACGAATCCGGATACGCTTGCCATCGCCGACCGGCTCGATGCCGAGCGCAAGGCGGGTCATGTGCGGGGGCCGCTGCACGGGATTCCGGTCCTCGTGAAAGACAACATCGCCACCATGGACCGGATGATGACGACCGCCGGTTCTCTCGCGCTCGCCGGTGTCACGCCGCCGCGCGACGCGCCGCTCGTGGGCCGGCTGCGTGCCGCGGGAGCTGTGATCATCGGGAAGACCAATCTGTCAGAGTGGGCGAATATCCGCTCCAATCACTCGATATCGGGCTGGAGCGGCCGCGGCGGCCAGTGCCGGAACCCGTACGCGCTCGATCGCAATCCCTGCGGCTCGAGCTCGGGGACCGGCGCTGCGATCGCGGCGAGTTTCGCGGCTGTGGGCGTCGGCACGGAGACCGACGGCTCCATCGTCTGCCCGTCGGGCGCTAACTCACTCGTCGGGCTGAAGCCCACGGTCGGACTCGTCAGCCGCGCCGGCGTCATCCCGATCGCGCACAGCCAGGACACGGCGGGCCCGATGTGCCGGACGGTGACCGACGCCGCGATCCTGCTCGGCGCGCTCGCCGGCGCGGACCCCGGCGATCCGGTGACGGCGACGGCGCCGGCTGCGGTCCCCGACTACACCAAGGCGCTCGATCCCAACGGCCTGAAGGGCGCGCGCATCGGCGTCGTCCGGCCCGTGTTCGGCTCACCGGAAGGCGACCGCCTGGTCAACGCAGCGCTCGACGTGCTCAAAGCGCAGGGAGCAGTCCTGGTCGACCCCGTAGAGATTCCTCACATGCGTGATTACGGCGACCAGGAATTCGCCGTGCTGTTGTACGAGCTCAAGGCTGATTTGAACGTCTATCTCGCGGGACTCGGCGCCGCGAGTCGGGTGAAGACCCTGGCCGACGTGATCGCCTTCAACGACGCGCACAAAGACACGGAAATGCCGTACTTCGGCCAGGAGACTTTCATCCAGGCGCAGGAGAAGGGTCCTCTCACCGACGACGCCTACGTCGAGGCGCTCGCGCACTGCCGCCGGTTATCGCGCGCGGAAGGCGCGGACGTGACGTTCGCGAAAGACAAGCTCGACGCGCTGGTGGCGCCCACGGGCGGACCGGCATGGCTGATCGATCTGGTCAATGGCGACTGCTCGGGGGCGGGCGGCAACTCGAGCATCGCCGCGGTGGCCGGCTATCCCACCATCACGGTGCCCGTCGGCTATTCGTTCGGGCTGCCGGTCGGCATGTCGTTCATTGGGAAGCCCTGGACCGAAGCGACGCTCATCAAGCTGGCATACGCCTACGAGCAGGCGGCCAAGCCGCGGCGCGCGCCGCGCTTCCTGCCCACGGCTGATTTGACGCGTCGCTGATCAGCGGAGCGGAGCCCCGGCCGCGATCCAGCGGCCGAGGAGGGCACGCTCGTCTTCGGTGATGCCGGTCTTGTTCGCGAGCGGCATCGTCCTGGTCTCGACGGCTCGCACGCGAATGCGTTCGGCCAACCGCGCGATGCTCTCCGGCGTGTCGAACGTGACGCCGGCGGGCGCCGGCCCCATCGTCCGGTCGGTCTGATACTGCGAATGACAGGGCTGGCAGCGCTGCGCGATGACCAGCCGCACCGTGGCGAACGACGGCACGGAATCAGTCGCCGCCCCGGGCGCGCGTGCGGCTGCGCCGTGGGGGGTCGAAAGGAACATCGCCCCGCCCAGCCCCAGCGCGGCGGGCAAGAGCGCCCAGCGGGCCCGGGCCTCGCGCCCAATCATCACGTGTCGGAGTGCTGCCCCGGCGACGAACAGCAGGAGCAGCACGAGCCAGTTGCGTGAGCCCGCGTAGGTCGCCGGAAAGTGATTCGACAGCATAATGAACAGCAGCGGGAACGTGATGTAGCTGTTATGCACCGACCGCTGTTTGGCACGCTCACCGAGTGTGAAATCGGCAGGCCGGCCGGCGCGCGTTGCATCGAGCATCTGTTGCTGGGCGGGAAGAATTCGCTGCCACACATTCGCGACCATGATCGTGCCGAGCAGTGCCCCGATGTGCATGAAGGCGGCGCGGCCGGAGAGCAACCGGCACATCACGGCGGTGACGGCGGTGAGCAGGGCGAGCGAGATCACGGTTGCGACTGCGGGACGCCGGGCCAGAGGCGAACGCCACAATCCATCGTAAATCGGCCAGCTGAGGACGATCGACCCAAGGCCGAGTGCGCTCGCGGCCCCCCGGCCAATTGGGGAGACGCCTGGATCGAGCAAGTACGCGCTGCTGAAGTAGAAGACGAGAATGAGCAGGGCGATTCCCGTGATCCACGTCAGCATCGCTTCCCATTTGAACCAGTGGAGCACGGGCGGCACCTCTCCCGGCCCCGGGCGGCGCTTCTCGACCTGATAGAAGCCACCGCTGTGGACCATCCACAGGTCGCCCTCGACCCCGGGCGTCTCGTGTGCGGGTTTGGTCAACGCGCGGTCCAGCCAGATGAAATAGAAGGAGCTGCCGATCCAGGCGATGCCCGCGATGAAATGCGCCCACCGCAGCAACAGGTTCGCCCAATCACCGAGCCAACTGGTCATGGCGCCTAATCTCACCGTCACGATACCTTTAAGCCATGCTTCCCCTTCTACTATCAGTCCTCTTTGTCCTGCCGGCGGACACCGTCAGCGGCCGAGTCGTCGACAACGCGGGGCAAGCCGTGCCGCAGGCCATCGTGGAAATCACGCAACTCGGGATGAGCGTCACGGCGGGCGCCGACGGCGGCTTTCGGCTCTCCCTCACGCCGGGGCGCTACACCCTCGCGGTGCGGCATCGTGGCTTCGCGCCCGTCGTGCGCGAGATCTCCGTGGGCGCGGCACAGCCCACGCTCGAGATCACGCTGACGCCGAGCGCCTTCCAGCTCGAACCTGTGACGGTCACCGCGACGCGCCAGGCGCTGGCGGCTGAGACCTCGCCCCTACCCGCGACCGCGCTCGCCGGCGACGAGCTGCGCGCGGCGCAGAGCGTTTCCCTCGCGCACGTCGTCGAAGCGCTGCCCGGCGTCCGCGCGATCACGACCGGCTCGCAGATTGGGAAACCGGTAATTCGTGGATTCTCCGGTCCCCGTGTCCTGGTGCTCGAAAACGGGAGCCGGCTCGAGGACTACTCGTGGAGCGATGAGGACGGCCCGTCGGTGGAAACGGCGTTCGTCCGTCGCGTCGAGCTGATTCGCGGACCGGCGAGCGTGCTGTACGGCTCCGACGCAGTCGGCGGGGTCATCAACGTGATCCCTGACGAACTGCCCGATGCAGCTGGTGGGTCAGGTTTCGTGCGCACGGGATTCACCCTATCCGGTGCGACCAACAACATCGAGCTCAGCCCGGGCGTGCGCGTGGAGGGAGCCCGCGGCAACCTGGGGTGGCGTGTCAACGCGATCGGCCGGCATGGAAGCAACCTCCACACTCCCGCGGGCGAGCTCGACAATACCGGCTTCGGCGCGTTCAACGGTGAAGCAGCGGCCGGATGGCGCTGGCCGTCGGGCAGCGCGCTGGCGGTTCGAGTGGTCCACTACGGCGGCGAGTTCAAACTGCTCGAAGCGAATGCCCCTCCCGGCGAGACGGGTGGGCCGGAACGCAAAGCTGGTGACGAGCGCCTCCAGATCACGGGCCAGCGGCCTTGGGGAACCTGGCGGGTCGAGGGTAAGGGGCAGCTGCAACTCCACTCGTTGATCGAAGTGGCGGACGACACGACCGGCACGGAGTCCGAGCAATTCAATTTACTGCTGCAGACCGCCTCTCTCGATCTGCTCCTGCATCATGGCGGCACGACAATCGGCCTCGCAATGGTGGGCCAACGCAACGACGCCAGCGGACGCGAGCCGATCGTGCCCAACGCGAACGTCTTTTCCAGCGCCGCCTTTGCGTTCGAGCAATGGAGTGCGGGATCGGGACGGTGGACGTTGCTGGCGGGACTGCGGGGGGATTTCCGCCGTCTCATCGCCGAGCGCAATGACTCGCTCGGCGTCGTCGCACAGGATCGCGAAAATCAGGCGTGGTCCGGGAACGCCGGCGTCGTTTTCACGCCGGTCCCAGGGCGGGGACTCTCGGTGAGCCTCAACGTGGGCCGCGCGTGGCGTGCGCCGACGCTGTTCGAGCTGTTTGCGAACGGCCCGCATATCGGCGAGGCGCGCTACGAGCTGGGCGACTCGACGATGAAGCCGGAGGCGAGCCGCGGGGTGGACTTTGGGATACGCTGGAGTGGTCGCCGCGCGCGGTTGGACCTGGCCGCGTACCACAACCGCATGTCCGACTACATCTACATCACGCCGACCGCGGTCTTCATCGATTCGCTGCGCGTCTACCAGTACGGCCAGGCGGAAGCGGAGATGCTGGGCGGCGAAGCGGTGCTCGAAGCCGAGATCGGTTCGGGACTGGTGGCGCGCAGTCGCGTGGAAGCGGTGCGCGGCACCAACCTCACGTCACACGAGCCGCTGCCGCTGCTGCCGCCTGTGCGCGGGACGGTGGGTTTCGGTTGGCGGGATCGGGTCAGCGTGGATGTGGACGGCTACGCCCGTCCCAAGCGGCTCAACTCGCTCGACACTCCGACCGCGGGCTACGCGCTCGTCCATCTCGGCGGCGGGACGGACCTGCGGCTGTTCGGCCGGGCGATGCGGCTCGACATCGCGCTCCGCAACGCGCTGAATCAGCGCTACAAGAGTTTCCTGAGCCGGTACAAGGAGTTCGCGTTCGATCCGGGACGGAATCTGATCGTGAGACTTTCGAGCGGGCTTTCCAGCCTGTGAATCCCTATACGCCTGCCGCCGTTGTTGCGTCGTCCAGAATCGACCAGATCCGGTCGACCCATGCGCGGTGCTCGGGCTTCATCAGGACCGAGCGCAGGCAGACGATCGTGTCGCGGTCACGCTGCATGTCCTGCACGTCGATCAGGTGGACCGGGAGCGTCGCGAGGGCGAGGTGGAGCTGGCGCCGCGCCGCCTCGTCAAACACGCGCTGTGAAAGCGTGGAGGCGTCGCTCACGCGCTTCGCACGCGGCGCCCACACGAGAATGTCGAGCGCCGGTGCCGTCCCGGTGACGAACCGCCCGTCGCTGCGCAGTCGGTTGTAGAGCTCCAACGCGGCCGCGCGGCCGCTCTCCAGTCCTTTCGCGAACTCACCGCCCGGCTCGAGCGGAAACAGCCGCTGCGTCGCCCACAGCGCGACGGCCGCGGCACCGGGCCGCGAGCACTCGAGGCTGATCTCGCCGAGGTGCAAGTCGGTAGACGTGAAGTAGGTGTACGGCGAGTCGTGGCGATACAGGCCGCCGACCGAGGGATCGTGGAAGATCACGCAGCCGCAGCCGTACGGCTGCAGCCCGTGCTTGTGGGGATCGATGACGATCGACGCCGCTTCGCGCAGGCAGGCGAAGGCGCGCTTGGTCTCCGCGGACAAGTTGTCCGCGAGAATGAAGTAGCCGCCGTAGGCGGCGTCGGCGTGAATCCGAAAATCAAAGCGGCGCAGGAGATCCACGATGGCCGCGAGCGGATCGACCGCACCGGTGGCCGTGGTGCCCATCGTGGCGACCACCGTGCCGACGCCGCCGGCGGCGAGCCGGCGCTCGAGCGCCTGGGCGTCCATGCGTCCGTTTTTGTCACAGGGGATCGTCTCGAACGGCAGGCCGAGCACGCCGGCGATGCGCTGATGGGTATAATGCGCCTGCGTCGAGGCGAGGATCGTCTTGCCGGGATGCAGCTGGCCGGCGATCCACAGCGCCTCGAGATTCGCCATCGTGCCGCCGCTGCAGAGGTGGCCGAGATGGGTGTCCCAGCCGACCATTTGCGCGAGCGCGGCGACGGCTTCTTTCTCCATCGCGGAGCTCGCGCGGCCGCCGTCGAGCGCGTGGTTGTTGGGATTGATCTTGAGGGCCATCTCGTAGGCGCGGCGCGCCACGTCGTGCGGCGGCTTGAGCATCTGGCCCGCGTACAGCGGATCGCCGTATGGGTAGTTGTCCTTGAGGCGTTCCGCGACTTCCTTCAGTATCGCTTCAACGTCCTTCAAATGCCCTCAGGTACGTCCTGTCCCACGCCGCGGGAATGCTTTCGCGCGGCGAGTACGGTCCGGGCGCGTACACGCGGGAGCTGATGCCGAGCTGGCTCTGCTCGCAGATGTGCCAGTCCTGCCGGTTGGTGCGATCCCAGAACTCTTCGGCATCCTGGATGTTGTAGCCCGCCGCGGCCGGCGCGTCGGGATGGACCATCCACTCGCACACGACCCGCGACTCCTTCGCCGCCACCGGCCAGACGGTATAAAAGACGGCGTAGTCGGGATGCAGGCTCAGCATCATCGTGGGGAAGAGCGCGTAGTAGAACGCGCGGTGCTGATCGTCCGCCGGCAGCGTGCCGAGCGGCAAGGCACACGCCCGGCCCGTCATCGTGGCACTCTCGTTCGGCGCTTTGATTTCCATGTAGCCGCCGAGGAACGGCCCTTCGATCAAGTCGTTCGCGCCGCTCGTGTACGGGAGCTTGGTCGACAGCTCGGGGTGGATCGTCGGGCAATGCAGGCATTCATTGTAATTCTGCAGGATCAGCTTCCAGTTCGCCTTCACGTCGTACTCGATGCGCCGCACGGTCTGCAGGAGCGGCAGGTTGTAGCGCGAAAACCGTCCCTCGAGCGGCGCGAACCACTGCGTCGCCGGCGTCGCCTGGGGATCGAGGTTCACGAACAGAAACCCTTCCCATGCGGCGAGCGCGACGGTGTGCAGCGGATAGGCCTTCTTATCGAAGCCTTCCACCTCGTTCATGTGCGGCGCGCCGATCAGACGCCCGTCGAGCGCGTACGTCCACGCGTGATACGGGCACTGGATCGTCTCGGAGAGCCGGCCCTTGGGCGCTTCGCACAGCCGCGTGCCGCGGTGGCGGCAGACGTTGTAGTACGCTCGGGCGTAGCCGGATTGATCGCGCAACACGATGATGCTCTCGCCGCCGACCTGGGCGACGAAGTAATCGCCCGGCGCCGCGAGCGTCGCATCGCGGCCGACGCAAATCCAGCTGCGCCCGAAAATCCGCTCCGCTTCACCGGCGAATACGTCCGGATCGTTGTAGTAGCGGCCGGGCAGCGTGCGGGCGCCCTGGCGATAACTCTCGACGGTCTTGAGAAAGCTCATAGGATCTCGCGTGCCGCGTTGCGCCCCGCCGCCCCGGGAATGCCGCCGCCGGGATGCGTGCCCGAGCCACACAGATACAACCCCTCGATCGGCGTGCGGTAGCGGCTCCATCCCGGGACCGGACGCATGAACAGAATCTGGTCGAGAGTGAGCTCTCCGTGGTAGAGGCTCTCCTCGGCGAGCTGCAGCTTCACCTGGTCCGGCCGAACCTTCAGGATGTGGGCGACGCGTTCTGTGAGCCCGTCCTGCGTCCCTGGCGGCACGTACTGGACGTGCAGCTCCAGGCGGTTGCCGTCGGTGCGCTGCACCTCGATGTACGGGGCCGAGGACGCTCGGCCGTACTTGGCGTCGTCGTAGGCCCGCTCGAGATAATCGAGCGAAGGGGCGATGCAGAGGTTCGAGTATGCTGGCGCGTCACCGAGCGTCAGGGTGCCGCGGGCGACGACGCACCGAGACTTGATGTTGCCGACCGCGCGGGCGAAGTCCGGGTAGAGCTCGATCGCGAGCGGTGCCAGGGTGGCGCGCGGCGGGGCGCTGGACACGACCAGTGGCGCGAGAATGGTCTCTCCATTCTCCAGTACGACGCCCGTCGCCCGGCCGTCCTTTGCGAGCACCGTCGCGCGACTGCCGCGGCGCACCTCGGCACGGTTCATCCCGTTCAACGTTTGCGTCACGTTCGATTGCACCGGACGGAACACTCCCGCGGGGCTGCCGGCGTGATGATGCAGGAAGTTGAACGCTGTCCCACCGGCGCGGGGACCTTGCTTCAGGTGCCAGATGCCCAGCGCGCCGAGGACGCCCTTCAAGGCGTCGTTCTCGAACCAGTCGTCGAGCAGCTCGGCGATCGACATCGGGAGGATGCGCGCGAGGTCGATGACGGCCTGCTTCCCGCGGCGGCGAACGTACAGGCCGAGCCCGGCGATACGAGCGAGCTCGCGCACGTCGGTCGACTCGATGTCGGGCGGCGGCACGAGATAGAGGCGCTCCAGCACGCCCGCGAGCGTCCGCATGCGCTGGCAGAAGTCCGGCCACTTCGCGGCGTCAGCGGGGCTGATGCGCCGGATCGCGTCGACCGATTTGCCGATGTCGCGCGACAACTCGAGGGTGCCGCCGGCGGGAAGCGGCGCCGTGATCCAGGGGTCCGGTGTCTCGATCCGCAGCCCGGCGTCGGTCAGGTCGAGGTCCCGGATGACGGCGTCGGGGACCCAGCCGATGTCGGCTGAGGGATCGGCGGTCTGGTGCTGCTCGACCACGAGGACGCGTTTCTTCGCCCGCGCGAGGTAGTGGGCAGTCACGAGGCCGTTGGCTCCCGCGCCGATCACGATCGCGTCGTAATTCACGCCCCGTCCTTCAAAATGCGCATCGCCGCCAGACGTCCCGACGCGCCCATGATCCCGCCGCCGGGGTGTGTCCCGGAGCCGGCCTGATAGAAGCCGCGCACCGGCGTCGCGAACTTGGCCCATCCTGGGGCGGGCCGCAGGAAGAACAGTTGATGCAGCGCCAGCTCCCCCGCGAAGATGTTGCCTTCGGAGAGTCCCGTGATCCGCTCGATGTCGAGCGGCGTGATGACCTGCCGATGCAGGATCTTTGCCTTGAACCCGGGCGCAAAGCTCTCGACCGTGTTCACGACGGCGTCGCCGAATGCCTCGCGCTTCGCGTCGGTCCAGCCGCCGTTCAGGTTGTACGGCGCGTACTGCACGAAGATCGACATGACGTGCTTGCCGGGCGGCGCCATGCCGGGATCGATCATGGACGGGAAGACGATGTCCATATACGGGCGGCGCGAGAATTCGCCGTACTTCGCGTCGTCGTAGGCGCGCTCGACGTACTCGAGGCTCGGACTGATCGAAAACGCGCCGCGGTGCTGCCGGCCGATCCCCGGCATGCAGGTGAAGCTTGGCAGCGCATCGAGCGCGAGGTTCACCTTGCCTGACGAGCCGCGGAATTTGAACCGCGTGATGTCGGAGACGAACTCGGACGGGAGCTGATCGGGCTCGAGCAGTTGCAGGAACGTGCGGCGGGGGTCGAGACTCGACACGACGGTTTTTGCCCGCAGCTCATCGCCGTTTTCCAGCACGACGCCAGTGGCGCGGCCAGTACGAACGAGGACCTTCGAAACGCCGGCATCGCATCTGATCTCCGCTCCGAACGAGCGAGCGGCGGACGCGATCGATTCGCTCACCGCGCCCGTGCCTCCCTTGGCGAATCCCCAGGCGCGAAACACCCCGTCCAGCTCCCCCATGTAATGATGAAGGAGCACGTACGCCGTGCCGGGAGAGCGCGGCCCCAGGAATGTGCCGATGATGCCGCTCGCCGACTTCGTGGCCTTCAAGACGTCGGTCTCGAACCACTCGTCCAGGAAGTCGGCCGAACTCATCGTCATCAGTTTGACGAGCGCGTGCAGCCGCTCGGCGCCCAGGCCGCGGAAATGCTTGCCCAGCTTGAGCAACGCGATGAGATCGGACGGCGCGAACGAGGTCGGATCGGGCGGCACCATGCCGAGGATCGGCTTCACCGCTTGCGCCATGAAATGCATCAGGCGCCCGTACTCGTCGTACGCTTCGGCGTCGCGCGGCGAGTGGCGGTACAGCTCGCGGCGCGTTTCGTCGTGATCGCCCCAGGCGGCGAGGTAGTCGCCGTTCTCCATCGGCGTCACTGTGCTCTCGAGCGGCAGGATGTGCAGCCCATGCCGCGGCAGGTCGAGATCGCGAATGATCTCGGGCCGCAGCAAGCTGACGACGTAGGAGAACATCGTGAACTTGAAGCCGGGGAAGATCTCTTCGGTGACCGCGGCGCCGCCGACGCGCGGCCGGCGCTCGAGCACCAGCACCGATTTGCCGGCGCGCGCGAGATACGCCGCCGTGACGAGGCCGTTGTGGCCGCCGCCGATGATGATCGCGTCGTACTGCTTCACGCGCGTTTCCGTTCCGGATTGAAGAAGGGAAGCGGCGTCACGACCGCCTTCGCCTGCCTGCGGCGATGCTCCACGGTGACCTCCATCCGGACTTCTGTCCCTGGAGCGTGCTCGGATCCGAGATGGGCGAGTGCCATGTAGCGCTTGAGCAGCGGCGACCAGCCGCCGCTCGTCGCGTAGCCGAGCTGCTTGCCGCTGCTCGAGTAGATCGGGACACTCATGCGCCACGCCTGGCTCGGCAGCCGCGGCGGCAGCCCGACGTCGGCGTACAGCTGCTCCAATGAATCCCAATCGACCGTGAGACCGGTGAACTGCCAGGCGGGACCGCGGCGCCGCTCTGCCTCGAGCGCGACTTGGCCGTTATAGCGCGCCTTGTCGGTCGCGACGGTCCAGCCGAGCCCGAGCTCGAGCGGCGACGATTTCTGCGCCTCGATCAGCGCATGCCGCGACGAGAAGTAATCGACCTCGATCAGGAGCAGGCCCGCCTCGATGCGCGCGACGTCGAGGGCCAGCATGCCGGCCGGCGTGATGCCGTACGGCGTGCCGGTTTCGATCAGGGCATCCCACAGCGGGACGGCCTGCGACGCGTCAACCCAGACCTCGAACCCCAAGTCTCCCGTATAACCGGTGCGCGAGATCGTGACCGGGATGCCGCGAATCTTGGCGCTGGTCAGCCGGAAGTATTTGAGTCCGCTGAGGTCGCGCTCGGCGGCGATCTGGAGAATCGCGCGCGCGCTGGGTCCCTGCAGCGACACGGCAGCGGTGCTCTCGGAGACGTCCTGCAGCTGCACATCGAGCCCCGACGAGTTCAAATGCAGCCAGCGCAGCGTTGGGTCCGCCGAGGTCATGCGGAAGGTGTGTTCCCCGAGGACGGAGATGGTGCCGTCATCGATCTGCTTTCCTTCGTTATCGCACCATGGCGTGTAGAGCACCTGGCCGACCTTCGCCTTCGCGACGTTGCGCGTTACGACGTGATCGAGCAGGCGCGCGGCATCCTTGCCGGTCACGAGATACTTGTAGAGCGGCGAGACGTCGAACAGCGCGGCGGAGTTGCGGATCGCGTGATACTCGCGCTCGTGTGACAGCTCGTAGGAGCTGGCGACGACGTAGCCCGCCCAGCGCCGCCAGGCCTGTCCTTCGGATAACGGGCCGGTGCGGGGATGAAACGGCGTGGTCCGCAGGCTCACGAGCTGGCCGCGGTTTCGGCCGGCGCGAAGACGACGAGGACCTGCAGCTCCGCCGTGACCGAATGGAAGTGATGTTCGACGCCTGCCGGCACGAACACCGCTGAGCCGGGCGCCACCCCACGATCCTCAGTACCGACGCGAATGCTTCCCCGGCCTCCCACCACGTAATAGAGCTCGTCCTCATGGTGCGCCTGTTGGTTGTCGGGCTCACCGGGCTGCAGCACGTACAATCCCGCCGACATCGCGGGCACATGGATCAGCTCGAAGTAGTTGTGGCCGGCGGGACGTTCCGCAAACAGCCGAGGAAGCTCGAAGTTGTCCATTATCGGGCGCGAAATCTAACTTTGCTGAGATGCGCGTGCATCTCGTCGAAATTCATGATTTGCCGTCCTGTCCGCCGTCGCTACGCGATGCGCTGACCGAATTCCTGGCGTTCACCGCGAACCGCGCGGGGGCGTATGCTCCCGTGGCACCGCTGCTCCGTCGCGCGCTCGCGCGGACCGGGGCGCACCGGATCATCGATCTCTGTTCCGGCGCGGGTGGCCCATGGCGTACCCTGGCCGCGCAGGTCGGCGTGCCGGTCGTGTTCACGGACCTCTATCCGCACGGTGACACCGTCGTTCGCGTAGACGCGCGGTCAGTGCCCGCTGCGCTCGACGGATTCCGCACCGTCTTCACGGCGTTCCACCATTTCCGGCCCGTCGAGGCGCGGGCCATCCTGGCCGACGCCGTGCAGCGGCGGCAGGGCATCGGCGTATTCGAGATTGCGCGGCGCGCGCCGTTCGAGATCGGCGTTGTCGCCCTGACCTGGCTGGGCACGCTCGCCGCGGCGCCGTTCATCCGCCCCTGGCGCTGGTCCCGGCTGCTCTGGACCTATCTGCCGCCCGCCTTGCCCGTCGTCGGCACGTTCGACGGCATCGTCTCCTGCCTGCGGACCTATTCCAAGCCTGAGCTCCGCGAACTGGTCCGCGGACTGGATACCTACGACTGGGATATCGGGGACTTTCGAGGCCGCTGGTCGCCGCTGCGGGGGAGTTACCTGATCGGCGTTCCGACGCTTTCTTAGAGACATCCTTCAATCCGCCCGTCCGCGGAGGCTCTATGCGTTGCGTGCTGCTAGCCGCGCTGGTCATCGTTCCCGGCGTCGCCTCGAGTCAAGAAACCGCATCCGACACGCTGCTTACCGTCAACCACTACCTGGACTGGGAACAGGTCGCCGATCCGCAGGTCTCGCCTGCGGGCGCGCAGATCATCTACACGCGCCGCTGGGTGAACCAGGTCGAGGACCGCTGGGATTCGGCGCTCTGGATCATGAACGCCGACGGCTCGCGCAATCGTTTTCTCGTGAAGGGTTCGAGTGCGCGCTGGTCGCCCGACGGCACGCGGATCGCCTACTTCGCCGACGGTGAGCCGAAGGGGACGCAGGTCTTTGTCCGCTGGATGGATGCGGAAGGCGCCACGTCCCAGGTCACGCGCGTCAGCGAGACGCCGTCGAACCTGAGCTGGTCGCCCGATGGCCGGTCGCTCGCTTTCACGATGCTCGTCAAGAGTGAAACGCCATGGAAGATCAGCATGCCCACGCCGCCGGAAGGGGCGAAGTGGACGCCCGCGCCGCGTGTCGTGGATCGGCTGCACTATCGCCGCGACCGCACCGGGTTCGTGGAGCAGGGCACGACCCAGATCTTCCTCGTTCCGGCGGACGGCGGCACGCCACGGCAGCTCACCACCGGCGACTTCGCGACGAGCGAGCTCGGCGGCTTCGGCGCGCCGAACTATGACTGGACGCCCGACGGCCGCACGATCGTGTTCGACGGGCTGCGCGAGCCGGACGCCGACTATCGCTATCGGGAGTCCTATCTCTACGCGGTCGACGTGCAAAGCGGCGCGATCAAGCCGCTCGTGAGCAAGAAGGGCAGCTGGACCGGTCCCGTTGTGTCGCCGGACGGCCGGTCGGTAGCGTTCACGGGGCACGACTACGGCACCTTCTCCTATCGTGCGGAAGAAGTCTGGACGGTCGGCATCGATGGCTCGGGGATGCGTGCGCTCACGACCTATGACCGCGATCCCGGCGCCGTGCGGTGGAGTCCCGATGGCAGCGGGGTGTTCTTCGCCCTGGCGGAGCAGGGGACGAGCAACGTCTACTTCGCGGGTCTCCGCGGCGGCAATCGCAAGGTCACCGACGGCGACCAGATGGTGTCGCTGGCATCGGTCGCGCGTGACTTCACCGCCGTCGGTGTCCGCTCGGATGCAACGAATCCCCCGGACGTGGCCCGGTTCAGCGTGAAAGCGGGCGCCCGCTCGCCCGTCACTCGGCTCACCAGCGTGAACGCCGACGTCCTGGACCGCATCCGGCTGGGCTCAACCGAAACGGTCTGGTATGTCTCGAGCGGCGGCGCGCGGGTGCAGGGCTGGATCATCAAGCCGCCGGGCTTCGATCGCACCAAGAAGTACCCGCTCATCATGGAGATCCACGGTGGGCCGCATGGCATGTACAACGGTGCATTTAGTTATCAGCTGCAGAACTTCGCCGCGGACGGCTTCGTCGTGCTCATCACGAATCCCCGCGGCAGCACCGGGTACGGCTCGCCCTTCGGCAACGCGATCGAACGCGCGTATCCGAGCGTCGACTACGACGACCTGATGGCGGGTGTCGACACCGTCGTGGGGCGCGGCTACATCGACACGCAGCGCATGTACGTCGGCGGCTGTTCGGGCGGCGGCGTGCTGTCGAGCTGGGTGATCGGTCACACGACGCGGTTCGCCGCGGCGGCGGTGCGCTGTCCGGTGATCGACTGGATGAGCATGGCGGGAGAGACCGACGTCCCGCTGTTCACCTACGGCTTCTTCGACGCGCCGTTCTGGGAAAAGCCGGAGCAGTGGATCAAGCAGTCGTCACTCAGCTACGTCGGGAACGTGAAAACGCCGACGCTGCTGATGACCGGCGAGCTCGATCTGCGCACGCCGATCCCCCAGACCGAGGAGTACTACTCGGCGCTCAAGATGCTGAAGGTGCCGGTCGTGATGCTCCGCTTCAACGGCGAATACCACGGCACCAGCTCCAAGCCGTCGAACTTCCTCAGAACGCAGCTCTACATGCTGAGCTGGTACCAGCAGCACCGGCTCGGGAGTGAGGCGGCGGCGAGCGGCTCAGGCGAGGCCCGGCAGCACTAGTGCACCCGGACCTGCAAGCGATGCTGGCGCAGATCGAGGCGATCAAGGCGGAAGGGCGCGCCGTGACGGCGCGTCTCAGCGACGACCGGCTCAACTGGCATCCAGCCGAGGGCAGCTGGTCGATCCTCGATTGTCTCGAGCACCTGAACGTCGGCGTGACGAAAACGCTGCCGGCGTTCGACCGCTCGATCGCGGAAGGGCGGGCGAAGGCACAGCTGTCGGGTGGGCCCTTCCGCTACCGCTGGTTCGCGCGCCTGGTCGTCGCATCCATGGAGCCCCCGCCGAAGTTCCGCATGCGCGCTCCCAGGTTGATTCGCGTCGCGCCGTCCACGACGCGCCGCAGTGCGGAGGTCCTTCCGGAGTTTGTCAGGGTTCGGGATCAGCTGGCCGAGCGGGTGCGCCAGGCGAGCGGCCTGGATCTCGCGCACGTGCGGCTGATCTCGCCGGTTAACCGCCTGCTGCGCGTGCCGTTGGGCTCCTACTTCAACTTCATCCTGGCCCACGACCGCCGTCACCTCTGGCAAGCCCGCAACGTCCGTAACCGCCTCGCTTGACAAGCAGGGCCCTTATGCTACTTTCTTAGCAGCTAATGCTAATTTTTTAGCATACAACCGCAGAGGGGCCCGCGATGTCCAAGGAAACGAACACGCAGCTGAGCCGTCGTGAACGAGAAATCATGGATGTGATCTACCGCTCCGGCCGCGCGACCGCCGCCGAAGTGCTCGATCAGCTCGCGGAACCGCCGAGCTACTCCGCGGTGCGCGCGCTGCTGCGCGTACTCGAGGACAAGGGGCATCTGCGGCATGAGGAGGACGGCCCACGCTACGTGTTTCTTCCCACGGTGCCGCGCGAGCGCGCGCTCCAGTCGGCGCTGCGCCAGCTCCTCCACACCTTCTTCGATGGTTCCGCCGAGCAGGCCGTCGCCGCGCTGCTCGATCTCTCTTCGGCGCGGCTCTCTGACGCGGAGCTCCAGCGGCTGAGCCAGCTGATCGCAGACGCACGGAAGGAGGGCCGCTGACATGAGCGCGATCCTTGCTGACGCCTTCGTCAAGGCGACGGTGCTGCTGGTGCTCGCGGCGATCGTCACGCTGTGCATGCGACGCGCGCCCGCGGCGCTGCGCCACCTCGTCTGGTCACTCGCGTGCGGCGGCGTGCTCGTCCTGCCGCTCGCGTCGGCCCTGCTGCCCAATTGGCGCGTCGCCGGCTGGCCGCGGCTCGATGTTCCAATCGCGCTTGATGTAGCGCAGGTGGCGGGCGCCCCACTGGGTGCGTCGCGGCAGCACGCGCCGCCGCCGCCGCGCACAGCGCCCGCGGCCGTGACGGGCGTCCAGCGCTCCGTCCCGTCGTCCACGGTTGATGAGGGTCCCGTTCGGTTTCGCGTCACCACCGACTGGACCGCGCTCATTTTCCCGATTTGGTTGAGTGGTGTGGCCGCGATCCTCCTGCTGCTTGCGGTGGCGATCGTACGGATCATGTGGCTCAATCGGGTCACGGCACTCGTGCAGGATGAGCGCTGGCTCGGTCTCGTCGAGGATCTGTCCCTGGAGCTCGGCCTGACCCGCCACATTCGGCTGTTGCGGGCGCAAGGTCCGGCGATGCCGATGACGTGGGGCATTCGGCGGCCGGCGATTCTACTGCCCGCTGCGGCGGATGCGTGGACCGCCGAACGCCGCCGCGACGTGCTGCTCCACGAGCTGGCGCATGTGAAGCGGCACGACTTCCTCATTCAGCTGATCGCGCGCATCGCGTGCGCCGTCTACTGGTTCCATCCGCTCGTCTGGCTGGCCGCGACACGGCTGCGCGAAGAACGCGAGCGCGCATGCGACGATCACGTGTTGCGTGCCGGCGCGACGCCGTCCGCCTACGCCACGCATCTGCTCGACATCGCGCGCGGGCTGCGTGCCGCCCGCGCGACCTCGCTGGCCAGCATCGCGATGGCGCGGCCGGCGCAGCTCGCCACCCGCCTGATCGACGTGCTCGACGCGCGGCGGAGTCGCGACACGCTGTCGGCCCGGTCCGCCGTGCCGGCCTGGATCGCGGCGATTGCGGTCGTCGTACCGCTCGCGGCCGCGGCGCCGCGGATTGTGGAACCGGCCCCTGTCGGCGCCAGCTCCATCGATACGATTACGCGGCTCCCCACGCCGCGCTTGACGCCGAAGCGCGCGGTCCGTCACCCGGCCGCGGCCATGGACACGCTGCGCGGCTGCTCCGGCGAATCGCAGCATTCGCACACCATGACGTCGGTCGAGAACGACGATGTGTCGATCAGCTTCACGCTCGGGAACTGCACGGTCAAGCTGTCCTCGGTCGGCAAGTTCCAGTTCACGAACGACTTCAGCGATATCGCGTCAGTCGCGGACGGCGGACAGGTGGTCGTCGAAGTCGATTACGGAGCGCGCGAGCGCCGCGTCACGTTCCGGCGCGGCAGTGGCGGGACCCTCGAGCGCATCTACAAGGTCGATGGGGATGTGCGGCCCTTCGATGCCGACGCCAAGCGCTGGTTCGGCGAGACGCTCACGTATCTGTTCCGGCGCACCGGCTATATGGCCGAGGAGCGCGCCCGCTGGATTCTCGACACGCGAGGCATTCAGGGGTTGATCGATGAATTCGGCGAGCTGTCCGGCGATTACACGCGGCGGATCTATTATCAGGCCGCGGTCCAGAGCGGCAAGCTGGACGCCGCCGGCTACGAGCGGATCGTCACGCTCGCCGGTCAGACGATCAGCAGCGACTACGAGCTCGCCGAGCTCCTGATCGCCGTGTCGAAGAGCCAGCCGCTGACGGAGCGGATGCAGGCGGGATTCGTCACCGCCGCGAAATCGATCAGCTCGGACTACGAGCGCCATCGCGTCTTGACCGCGGCGCTGTCGCGACCTGGGCTCACGCCGGCCATGGAAGCCGGTATGCTCGATGCGGCAGGGGGCATCAGCTCCGACTACGAGCTGGCGACCCTGCTGATCGAATTGAACGAAGCCCGCCCGATCGACGAGGCCGTCCGGCCCGCGTTCTTCAAGGCGGCGAACAAGCTGCAATCCGATTACGAGCACCGGCGCGTGCTCGACGCGGTCGTGAAGCGTACGGGGACCAGCCCCGCGATGCTGCTCGACGTCCTCACGTCGGCGAAGACGATCGGCTCTGACTACGAGCTGGCCGAGCTGCTGTCGGAGATCGGCGGCGCCTACGTGCTCGACGATGCGCTGCGGCCGCCGTTCTTCACCGCTGCCAATACGCTGGATTCCGATTACGAGCACCGGCGCACGCTGCTCAGCGTCGTGGAGCGTGGCGAGGTCCCGCAGCCGGTGGTGCTGGCGGTGCTCGCATCGGCCAAGCAGATCTCTTCGGATCACGAGCTGTCGGAGCTGCTGATGGCGGTGATCACCACGGTGCGGATGGACGACACCATCCGGGCGGCGATCCGCGAGGACGCCGGATCCATCAGCTCGCAGTACGATCGCGGCCGGGTGTTCGAGGCGCTGGCGCGCGATTGAGTCTCCTGGCGCTCTGCCTGGTAGCCGCGGTCAGCGCGGCCCAGGCGCGGGACACGAGCGCGGTCGTCGTGCACAAACAGGTGCGCGCGGTCCGTCTGCAGGGCGCCGCGATCACCGTCGATGGCAAGCTCGACGACGCCGCCTGGGCCCGCGCGGTGTGGATCAGCGACTTCGTGCAACGACTGCCGCACGAGGGCGCGCCACCCTCCGACAGCATGCGTCTCGCGATCCTGTACGACGACGACGCGCTGTATGTCGGCGCACGCATCTTCAGCCGCGATCCCTCCAAGATTCAAGCGCCGCTCTCACGCCGCGATAACCCCTACCAGGCCGAGCACCTCTGGGTGTCGTTCGACAGCTACCACGATCGACGTACCGCGTACTCCTTCGGCGTCACCGCGTCCGGTGTACGGTTCGACTGGTATCACCCGTCCGACAACCAGGACGTCGTCGATCGAGGGTTCGATCCCGTGTGGGAGGCAAAAGCCACCATCGACGGCCTCGGCTGGACGGCGGAAATGCGGATCCCGTTTTCGCAGCTGCGCTTTACGGACCAGCCGGTCCAGGTGTGGGGCTTCAACGTCGATCACTGGAATCCCGCGACGAGTGAGGATGTGTTCTGGATTGCAGTCCCCAGGGACCGCACGGGTTGGTCGTCGTTCATGGGCGAGCTGGTTGGTATCGAGGGGATCAAGCCGACGCGCCGCCTCGAGCTGATGCCTTATGCTGCCGCCGATAGCCGCGTGGCGAGCGACGTGGCGGCCGCCGATCCCTTCAATGGCGGCGCGAATCTCGGCGGTCGGGTGGGCGCCGACCTCAAAATGGGCCTCGGTCCCAACATCACCCTCGATGGCACGGTGAATCCCGACTTCGGCCAGGTCGAGGCCGATCCAGCGGTCGTCAATTTGTCGGCATTCGAGGTGTTCTTCGACGAGAAGCGCCCGTTTTTCACGGAGGGCAGCCAGCTGCTGCGCGGCAACGGGCCGAGCTATTTCTACTCGCGCCGCATCGGCGCCAGCCCGGCATGCAACGCCAGCGGGGATTTTGTGGACTGCCCGCAGAACGCCACGATTCTTGGCGCCGCGAAGGTGACCGGACGCCTCGCCACCGGCATGTCGCTGGGCGCGCTCGCGGCGGTCACGTCGCGCGAGTACGCGCGGACCTTCGATACCGCGACGGCGACATTCGGCCGGACGGTCGTCGCCCCCCCGGCGGCCTACGGCGTGGTGCGTCTGCAGCAGGAATTCGGCGCCTCGAAGTCGGTCGTCGGCGTCACGTTGACCACGGTCCACCGCGACCTCGACAGCCTGCTGGCGCCGAGCTACACGCGGCACGCGTACGCGGGCGGCGCGGACTGGGTGCTGCGCTGGGATCGCGGCGGGTACGAGCTGCACGGCTGGCTCGGGTTCAGCCAGATGCGGGGCGACACGAGCGACTTGAGCCGCGTGCAAAGCTCATCGGTGCATTACTTCCAGCGTCCCGATGCGCAGGATTCCGTCGGCGGCTACCTGCACTACGACCCCACGCGCACGGTGCTCACGGGATCGGTCGGGTCGCTCTGGTTTCGCAAGACGAAGGGCAACTGGTTGTACGATCTCCAGTACGCCTGGGAATCACCGGCGTACGACCCGAACGATGTGGGGCGGCTCGGCAATGCCGATGGCCGGAACGGTTTTGTCGGGGTCATCTACCGGCAGACGAAGCCCCGGGCGTGGTTCCAGAATTACAATGCCGCGCTCAGCGCGTTCAGCGAATACGATTACGGCGGCGATCGCCAGGTCCTGTTCAGCGAGCTCTACGGCGAAGTGGTCTTGAAGAATTTCTGGGACCTGAGCTCGTATGTCGATTACCAGCCGCGGTCGTTCGATCATTCCGCCACGCGCGGCGGACCGGAAATGGCGACGGCCGAGTCGTGGAACT
>DATLXS010000256.1:0-26595 GCA_035575675.1 Gemmatimonadales bacterium | reverse complement strand
GAACCGACCATCCAAGCAGACTACCGGATCTTCTAGCTCAACTGGCACGAGCTGCGTCGACAGCTTTTCCACTGCCACTGTACGCAAGAGCAATCGGTCGAAGGGGCGCCCCTTGGTTAGCCTCCAAACGAGATCCTCGATACCAGCTCGCCACCACCGCTCGCCCGCGAAATCCGATACGACGCCCGAGTAGCTTGCTGGTTTAAGCTTTGATCTCAATTTCTTGTCGTCCCTCAACGCGTTGGCCAGGGACGCGGGGGTGACGTGAAACCTAGCTGCCAGGTAAGGGGTCGGAATCAGGAAGCACGGGTATGGCAGGATCCGTTGGAGCATCCACCTCAGAAACGCCAAGCCATGTGATGCAGTTGCTAACTCGTGAAATGGTGGATGACACTCCTCAATGTCTTCCCACGCGCGCGCATACCACCTTTCCCTCCTCTTGAGACCAAGAAGCCTTGACACCTCAGCCGCCATTTGGGCGGCGTCGTCTCGTGGCCACACCTGTGGGAGACGGCGAACAGCGCGTGCAAGCGCTACGACCTGGGTGGTAAAGGGGGGGCGACCCTTAGCTTCGTGCTTCGTGAACACCCATTCTAGATTGTGTGACCGAGCTATTGAATGCTCTCTATAGACGGGAGGAAGTCCCCCAGCAAGTTCCTTCAAGCGGCCGGAGAGAAGCGCAAATGCCGTGGCGCGTGGTTGGTCCTCCGCAGCGAGGTGCGATCGCAGAACTGACGCGAGGGCAAGCCCGTCTCTCGGTTTGAGAGCGAGCTCGGGCGCAGAGTCGCGGGCAGGCCACTGGCTGACTTGGTAGTCAACAAGCACCAGGCTTGCTCGCCTTAGGTCACGCGCTATAACCGCACCCGGGTCCTTCACAATGACGTCGACGTGCTCCTCGAGCTCCACCTTTTGAGGAGTGACACCGTCTGGATCGTCATCGACGATCAGTACTAGTGGCCGACTGCGGGTGGGCACGACTCCCTATCCTGGGAACGCGACTTCCACAGAAGTAGCGTAGTCACGAGTGGGTTCGACGAATTGAATTGTTGCCCCATACTCTTCTAGAATGGCTCTGGTGATGGTAAGGCCGAGCCCCATACCCTGCCCGAGAATTGGGTCCACCTTGGTCGTAGAGGATTCAAATGGGCGGAACCACCGCTCGGCCTCGGCTAGCTTCACCCGAATCCCGGTGTTTTCGATCCTCAAGGTCGCCCCCCCCTCCCGACCCTTCGATCCGCTACCGCGAACCCGACCCTTGGCGCCCGCTGCCTTGACTGCATTCGTGAGAAGGTTGGCGAATACAGTGGTCAGTTCTGCGGGGAAAATTGGCGGGGACCTCAGTTCACGAGGGATCCCATTCTGAATCGTGATTCCGCTCCGGTCCGCAGCCGAGGCAACAAGGCGCGCACCCGAATCGAACCGCTCGGCGAAGCTCTGTCTGACGCGCCGGCGCCGCGCATCCGGCGTTACGACATCAACCAAATACGAAGCCTGCCGTTCCAGGTTCAGGCGCAAATCCCCTGCCGCCTTCCCAAACTCTGCAAGAGTCCTCCGCTCTTCTGGCTTGAGCTTGAGCGTCCTTCTCAGCCGGCCGACTGCGTTTTCGAGCGCCTGCGCCATGCCGAGAAGCCCGTTGATCTCATGTACGAAAGCAGCGAGTTGGGTGCCGACGGACGCTAGCACCCTCAGCATGGCACCTTCTCTCACGAGATCGTTAGACAGCTCGGCCACCTCAGCCACGAGCGCCAGTGCGGAGCTGACCTTCGGCTCCGCGCTCCGAAAGTCGCCCTTGGATATCAGCCGCTTAGCTTCTTCCGCCAGAGCTTGGGCCTCCCCGACTGCTGCGCGCACCGTCAGCGCAGTGGGCATGTAGTCCGGGCTTGCTGTCTGCTGCGACCTCTTCGAGCGCCGAGTTCTTCTCTCAGTGCGTTTGTCTACTGTGGCGGCAGCACGTACCCGCGTGGCTAGGTCGATTCCTCCGCGAACGAGCAGGTAAAGCGTGTTGTAGTTAGCATCGGGAACAAAGCCCTCGCGGTTGACCAGTAGACGAAGGCCACGTGCCCGCCGTTCTGTTAGGAAGACTGCGCCGAAGTAGTGCTTGTTTGGGATGACCAAGAGCCCTTCTTCCTCAACCGCTTCCGTCGCTCCAAGAACGGCCGACAGCGGATCACTATCCGCTCGCGACAGAAAGCCCCGACCGCGCTCAGCGGTGTCACGATCGAGCGCTAACCAATCGTTGCGAGGCTCGCCATACGGAAGGACCCGGAAGCCTTCCATGAAGACGCGCACGCCAGTTGCGTTCCCCATCCAGGTGCGGACAGCATGCGACTCACGAAGTGGACCTGTGCGAACTAGAATACGCGCGTGGAAGAACGGACCGGCTGCAGGGGACGGGTGATCAAGAGAGTACTGAACCACCTTGGCCTCGGGCAATTCCTCTCTTGTGCGCATGGTCGGGGCGATGGCGTATCGAACCGTTTTGGTGGACTCATCAGCGTCGATCTCAATGATCCAGTTCGCCGCGGCAAGTGCAGTTGTCCAATAGTCCTCAGCTGGGGCTAGGTCTCCCTCGAGTTTAACACGAAACGAAAAGCCATCCGCATCACCTACCTCGCGGACCATGGGTCGGTCGAAAAGAAGTTCTTCCTTGACGATAGTACGAGGTAGCTGTGAGGTCAGCCACGAGGGTACTTCGAAGCCCTGAACCTCCTCGAGAAACCTCCCATGTTCTCTAGACGTCCACCGCTTACGGAGCCGACGAAGGGTTATCGTGGTGCCAGAGCGGCGGTGTCCGTTGCCAGGAATGTCGTCGACAACGACACCCAAAGTGCCATCAACTTCATCAAGCGTTTCACACTTTTCGATCAGGTCCCAGTCGATCATGGCCTCGACCCCGAGGGTTTCTGAGCTTGAAGGGCGCTGCCACGGAAAAGACTCGATTTGTACAACGCTTGCCAACTTGTGCGCAGCCAGCCTTCCGATTCCCTTCGCCCCGGTGTATCTACGCTGGAAACGAAGGGAACGGCGCTCCCCAACCTCCTTGGCTCGTGACGCAATGCGCAGAAAGCCATTCTCGAATTCCGCTCGAGTCATTCCGACCCCGTTGTCGGTTATCCGAACGAGGCCGGCTTCCTGGAGCGAGAGTCCTTCGCCGTAGACAACTACTTCGGTCGCGTCGGCATCGTAGGCATTCTTTATGAGCTCTACGAGCGCGGTCGAATCGCGCCCGACGAGCAGCTCGCCGAGTTCTCTGAAGAGGTGGGTATCGACGGTAAACGTGGCCATCGACGGGCGAACTCCTGGTTAAGCGAGCCGACAATGCACTCGTATCCCCAAGCGCGGTAACAATATACGTCACGATGGTTGTTTTTCCACGGCTCGTGCCCAGTCTAGCGGCCTCTTGGGCTGGGCGAACCGGCTACGCACCGCCAGCTACGCGAGCGAGCTCGAGCCAGGTCAGGAGCCCACGGGCTAGTCGGACGTTCACGCGATCGGTCCCTCGTCTTCCGGGTCGTATGGTTCCCGCCGCTCCTCAGCTACCTTCCGCAACGGAGGCTCCTGACGGCCCTCCTTGCCCGTCTGGAACGCGCCCGGCCAGCCACCATGCTTCTCGATGACCTCGTCGATCTCCCGCATAATCCGAATAGTCTCAGCAAGGGCGATGACGATCTTCTGGTAGTGGGCGATGTCGTCTTTCGAAAGGGTACGGCCCCTACGGTCCTTCAGCCACTTTTCGCAAACCTGATAGCCACCTACTTTGAAGTTCCAAACAGCCTCGGGCACGCCGCGGAAGCCGATGGTGCCTGGTTCAGCGGACTGCCCCCGTTTGGTCGTCGCGGCGTCGATCCATACGGTGTCGTCCGACCAGCTGACCCGCCCGACTTCGGGGGTTGTTGGGCCGACGTAGGTCTTGATGAGATCATCGAGCTTGGGCGACTCCATCAGGTGGATGGCGACGAGTTCGCCGCCGTGGTGCGCAAGTTCGCCGAACAGGTCGAGGCTGCCAGGTAGCGGGAGCCGTGGAAAGTCGATCTTCAAGAATTCGACGTAGCGACTCCGGTACTCGGGACTGTGAAACACCGCATAGGCGTAGTGGAAGATGTGTTCCGAAGGGATTCCTCTTGGCAGCCCGTATGGCCCTTCCGAAGGACGACCAAGAGCCGAGCTTGTCGACATCAAAAACTGGCGCGTGAAGTTCGGCGCTCGTGCGCTGTGGAGCGCCAGTTCTTGCTCGTTGCCGATCACGTAGAGCGGGAAGACCGATGTGATTTCTCGCGTCTTCAATGAGACGGAGCAACACTCGGCCAAGAGTCTCGTGCAGAACGCGTGTTGGAAGCCAAGCTCTGCCTGCTGTCTACATGTGAGCAAACTCAGGTTCTTGCCGTCCAACAGGTGTCGCATGGTGGGATAGCCAGGGGTGCCCACAAAGCCACGCGTCTGGCCGCTGTACCAGATGTGGCGAACGTCAAAAGGTCTATAGAGAACGCGACGAAACAGCGCCTCCGACCGGTGGGTACGCACGTCGGCTTTCGCACCGGCGACTTTCCAGTCTCGGCTATCCGATTCCAAGCCGTACTTCTTGCGCAGAGCGCTCTCCGGTTCTGTGCGGAAGTCTTCGACCGCCTGGCGGCATTCCTGCAGTGTCCAATGAATGGAAACTCGGTCGCGCTCAGTCTTGATGCCGCTGCCGCCAACTGTGAACACATCCTTGAGGGCTGACCACGACCGGTACTCGTCCGACGCATTCAAGTCTTTGGGGCGGAAGAACCAGTATGGTACCTCGGGAGACAGGAATGACCAACGCGTGCTCTGAATGGCGCCCTGGAGGAGGCTGGCGGACTTCTCCTCTCGAGTTCCCCACAACTCGGAGTAAGCCACGGTTCCGGGCGCACTCTTTTTCGCAAGGAGTGCTATCGCAACGCCTGTTTGGATGTCAAAGACGTTCTCATCGATGCCGCCATGCGGCGTCTTCTCTTGCCGCTTACTGCTGCCGTGGAGGTCTAGGAAGGCGAGCGCATTGAAAGTCTCCGTCAAGGAGGCGCGCATTCGGCGATGGGTTAACCCATCGAGATACGTGCTGTTCGTAATCATGCCCAGCACGCCCGATCCCGTTGTGTCGACTTGGTACTGTGCGTATCGGAAAAACTTGATAAAGTCGTCGTCCAGGTTGAGTTTCTTCTCGTTGAGATCTCGCTTGTAGTCCTCGAGCAAGTCGAGGATGAACGGAATCCTATTGAGTTGGCCGTAGTTCGAATACGGAGGGTTCCCAATCACCACTGTGAACCGCTGGCTCCGCTTGATCTCGCTGACCGCCTGCGCCTCATTCGCGAGTGCCGGAAACCACTCTTTGAACTCGATTTGCGTCTTGCTGTCGGTGGCTGGTTCCAACGCGTTCGTCAGGTAGATCCGCGCACGCTCATTACTGCCGAAACGATACCCAGTCTCATAGAGCTTGAGCCCGACCTTCAAATGCGCGATGGCATAGGGTGCCATCAGCAGCTCGTAGCCGTGCAGGCGGGGAAGAAGATGCTTCGGGACGTACTCGTTCCAGAGGGCCTCCATTCGCTTTTCGGCGAGGCCTTCTGCCTTCCATTTCTCCGACAGGCGACGGTGGATCAGGTCGATGACCTCCACTAGGAAGGTGCCTGTTCCAGTGGCAGGGTCGAGAATCTCAACGAACGGCTGACCGGGGGACACGCCGTCGGGGATCGTGAGGTCCTCGTGGTGCTCGGCCATCTCGCCCCACGTCGTCGTGTCTGCCAGGCCCTCTGCGAGGCCAAACTTCTTGCGCAGGAGCTCGTCCACAGAGCGCACGATATATGAGACTACCGGCCGCGGGGTGTAGAAGACGCCGCGCTGCACCTTTTGCTTCTTGTCGTATGCGGCCAGGAAGTGCTCGTAGAAGTGGATGACAGGGTCTTCCTCCGGGTTCCGGTCGCCGAAGTCCCGGACCACGGCCTCCATGTTGGCATCGTCGAGCAACTCCACAACCTCGCTCACGCCAAGCTCATCAAAATCGATGCCCGGGCCGCCTGCCTTGCCGCGCCGTCCGCCCACGTGGAGGAACGTCTCCATCATCTCTTTGAGGAATGGATTCGTAACAGGGATCTGTGCGGGAAGGTGATCGGCCGTGTTCGCCTTGGGGTTAGCGATCCGGGCGGAAAGCAGGCCGTAGGCGATGGTCTGGGCGTACATGTCCGCGAAGCCCCCCTCGTCGAGGTCGTGCACCAGCGCCTTCTGAAAGGCCTTCATCAACTTGGTGACGGGCCCATTCTCGGTCTCGATGCCGATGACTGTCTTGATGCGGTCGCGGAGGGCGCGTGCCAACTCGGCCAGGCGGACGGCCAACGTCTTCGACGTGTTAATGACCTCGCGGTGGCGCAGGGTGAATGCCGAGCGCCAAGACTCCCGCCATCGTGCGACGTCCTCGTCGTTGTGGGGCCACGCTAGCCGCTCGGTTAGTAGCTCGGCGACGTGGTCTAGGTGCAGGAGGGTGTCGAGGTTGTCCCAGCCCAGGACCTTGAGAGTCGGCAGATCGTCCTTGCGCCCGTCCTGCGAGAAGTGCGCGAAGCTGATCTGGCGTTCGTCGCCTTCGCCGAAGTTTGAGACGAACAGGAGATCGTCCGCGGCCCAGGCGGCGCGCTCGGCACTATTGGCCGATGCGCGCTTCTTTAGCGCTACGCGGCTCAAGATTCTGCGGAGCGCCACAACCGGAAGCCTTTTTGGCTCGAACTTGATGAAGAAGATGCCCCAGGGCTGGTTCGGCGAGAGCGGGCGCAGACGCTTGATCTCCTGGATCTTGGCGGCGCTCGCGTTATCGATGCCGAGCTCTTCGGGCGTGTACTCGAAGGTCAGCTCCTCGAAGTCGGCGTTATCGATCGGCCAGCCCATCTCGTCGCGTAGATAGGCGATGAGCTGGTCGAACCGCTTGATCTTCGCGAGCACCGAACGGCTGTCAGTCGGCAACTGGCTCACCCATCGTTCAGTTCCATCCAACATCTGAGTGCCGGCTTCACGCCGACCGGCGCATCAACCCGCTTGAGGTAGGTGTTCTTGATGTGTTTTTCGACTTTCACCCGGAGATCAACTAGGACCGTCCGCTCGGTGGCGCACTGGCGTCGGGTGTCCGGCGCTGAGCGGATACTGCCGATTATCTCGGCCGGCTCCTCAAGGATCGTGTCGCGGTCGAGGTCGTACAGGTACCACCGGGTCGTACCGGCCTCCTCCGTGAACTCGTTCTTTTCCTTGTCGAGGGCGGGGAGCGCGTAGCAAAAGAAAACGCCGCGGGCTCCCTTGGACGCGCGCTTGCGCCCGCTAAACGTGGAACCCGGTAGGCGCTTAAGGCGGCCATCGAGCGTGGGGTCCGCCTGCAGCAAAGCCTGGTACTCGAGGTGCATCCCTTCGACTGCGGTCTTCGTGCCCTCGTATGCTTGGTTGAACTCCTTGAGCGCTTCGTAGTCATCCTCGGGCGTCAGGAGCTTTTTCCCCTCGATGCCGAGCGTCTTCGAAATCAGAAGCGTCTTCTCTGTGACCCGCGTGTAGAGCGTGAGGATCGCGTTCAGCTCCTCGGGAGGGAGGAAGTTCCAGAAGCTCACCTTCCCTCTCGACGATCCGATCTCCGGGTGGTCGGCCACGAGACTTTTCTCGATCCCCGGGTTCATACGCCGGTCGACGCGACCGATGCGCTGCATCAGGCGAACAGGGTTCCAATGAATGTCGTAGTTGATCATCCGGGAAGCGTCCTGAAGGTTCAGGCCTTCAGAAAGGACGTCCGTTGAGACGAGGACGCGGATCTCCGGGCGCCCCTTGTCAGCGAGCACGTGCGAGGAAGTGCCGTTGTAGTAGGGCGAGAAGCACTGGATCACGTCCGCCCGGTTACGTTTGGTGCCGCTGTCGACCTGCGCAACGCCATCGATCCCCGCTTTGTCGAGCTGTCGCTTCAGATAGCGAGCCGTGTCAGCGAATTCCGTGAACATGAGTACCTTCTGGTCTGCAAGCTCCTTCGTCTTCAGCAGGCGGACCAGCTTCTGCAGTTTGTCGTCGTGCTTTGGCTCGAACTTCCGTGCCTCGTCGAGGAAGTTCACGATTTGTTCAAGATCGAGAAACGTCTCTGACATCATCTCGGCCAGGTCGTAGTCCTTGGGATCGAGGCGCTCAACGGCGTCGAGCATCTCCTGCGGAATGACGTCATCCTCTTCGGATTCCTCGTCCGCATCACTCCAAAAATCGAGGTGGCGTTGGACCGCGTAGCCAAGGATCTCACTGTTCTGGGCCTTCCAGCGCTCGAGGCGTTTCTTCTCGGCATCCGTGCTGCTGTGCACCTCGAGGAAGGCTAGGAGCTTCTTCAAGAGGCGCTCGCAGGACAGCTCGAAAGCGGCGACGGAGCTTTCAAAGCGCTTGAGAAACTGAGTCCGAATCAATCCGACCACCTGCCTTTGGCGGCCTTCTTCCAACGGATCGATGCTTTTGTCCGGCCCCGTGTACCAATGCAGCGGGTAGTACATCGGGAGCGTGAAGAGCGGGTTTTGCTTCTGAAATGCCTTTTCGAACATCTCCAGAAGTCGGCCGTAGGTCTTCCGAATCGAGTACGCCGCCACCTGCGGCGGATGGCGCTCCGGGAAGACGGTCGCCTTGCCCGTCTCCCGGATCTGGCTTTCGCGCGCATACCCCCGACTTCGTTGTACCACGAGCTGACGAAAGATCTCATCGGTCGCCAGTATCTCCTGCGCCTCCGTCATCTGCTCGGCGACATCTGTGAAGTCGTGGCCGACCCGAACGCGGAGTGCCTTCTCCATGTTGTTGAAATGCGCACTCAAGTTGTTCACGCCGAGCGTGCGCCCGAAGTACGCTTCGTCACGTCGAGTGAAGAGTTCGGCCATGTGGCGGAAATCGCTCAGCCGATTGTTGATGGGCGTCGCGGTGAGCATGAAGAGCGTCTTTGGCCGGACGGCGTTGTCGAGGAGACCAAATAGCTGGTAGTACCGCGACGGCTCCGTCCCTTCCTGCGCGTCGCCCCGGCGCCCTGGATTACGGAAGTGGTGGGCCTCGTCGATCACCACCACATCGGCAAGTTCCGCAATCCGAACGAACCGCTCAGGGAAGTCGCCCTTGCGGCCGAGGTCGGTGTGGCTGAAGACTGCGAGATTGCTGAAATCGGCGTTACCGCCGACGCCACCGATGTGCGGCAACCACTCGCGGAGATGGGGCTCCCAAACGCCTTCCTTCGTCGCCTTGGGCGCGAACAGCACGACGCGCTTCCCTTCGTGCAGCACGAGCCGCTCGATCAACATGAGGCCAACGAAGGTCTTGCCCAGACCGACGCCATCGCAAAGGAACGCGCCGCCATATTGGCGCGCGATCTTCATCAGCGCCCAATACGCTTCCTTTTGGTAGCGGTCGATCTTTGGAAACATTCTTGACCGGGTCTCGTCCCACTCAGTCGCGGTCAGCTCGTGTCCGCGGAAAAACTCCTGCAGCGCCTTAGCGTAGACGTCAAACGGCGTGTACTCGGCAACGTGCCGTTCGATGGTACGCAGAATCTCCGGAGTGACATCCTCGGCGTCATTCCAATGCTCGTCGAACCACTCTTGCAGCACAGCCACCGGACGCCCGGTGATCTGCACATTGAGCTCGATGTTCTCGGTTAGTCCGGGGAACGTGAAGTTCGAAGAGCCGACAAGAGCCGAAGCCCCAACGACGTCCAGTCGCGCGTGCGTGATGTACGCCTTGGCGTGGAACTTGTCCTTGCGATAGACGCGGCAGGCGATCTTCCCAGACCGAATGGCCTCGACGATGGCGTCTACGCCTGAGAGGAATGCGTTCTGCTCCTTTTCCTTTTCTAGGCTCGCGTCCAGCTGTCGCACGACTCCGGAGAGACCCTCCTCGAAGGCTCGCATGGTGCGCAGAGACACCTCGTCACCCATCAGAATCCTAATCTGGTCGACCTTCTGCCATTCGTCCTTCAGTGCTAGCAGGGACCCAATCTCGAAATACCCAGTCGCGATGTCGATCGACTTGGAGATTTGGCACCAATCGTGGAGGTATCGCACGACCTTCCAGTCGTCGTTGCTGTTGTCGACGATAAAGAGGTCGCTACCGCTCGTGCTTGTCCGTGTGGGCAAGTAACCTCCAACCGAGTCTTAGGCGCCTAGACCGCGTTTGCGTTGGCGGAACACTAGTCCGTTAGCCGCGGAACACCTCATCCGCGTGCCACTGCAGCAAGTCCTGGGCAGGGCGGAGCTCCGCACTCGTCGGCAACCAGATTCCCGCGCCCTCGAATGCGTAGTAGTGCTCTCCGTTGTCAAAGTCTTCCTTGAGCTTCCGACTCACCCGGACACGGTACTTCGGGGTGACGGTTAAGTAACCCAAATCGAAGAGCGTGTGAACGTCGGATCGCAGGAGCAGTCCATTCACCAGGTCATGGACGCCCCCTTCGCTCACTGGCTTGATGTGGGCGGCCTCAAGGACGGGAAGCGCCTTTTCGTTGGTCACCGCACAACGGCGTTCGTAAAGGTCTGTGACGAGTACGCGAAATGCTCCCTGACCGAGTCGGGGCCTCACGAGGGCTGCATCGCCGTACATTGGCATCTGAGCTTCTGCCCCAGCATGGTCTTGGATGGCCCGTCGCCCTAGAACCTGGTCCCACAGCGCCATCCCGGAGGACTCAGCGAGATCGTAACTCTTCCCCCGAACGATGTTCGGATGAAAGTCGGCCGGCGCAGGAATCCAATTAGGACGATCAAGAAAGAACGGATCGTGCAGGATCACGCACCCTATCGTGTAATCCTCATGCGGAGTCGGCGTTGAGCGTCGCAGGCGCTCGATTCTTTCCCTCATGTCCCGAAACGTTGGCGCCCCGTTTTTCTCGCCGAAGGCCGCCCAGGCGAGACTGACAGGCAAGAATGAAAAGTGGGAAAAGAATCCACCGCCTACGATGAAGTTGTTGGGAAACTTAAGCTTGAAAAGGAATGGCTCACCGCGACCCAACGCGTGGAACTCCTGGGCGCCGCCCGGCTGCCAGAAATTGACCTCGTCCAAGTCGGGGCGAGCCCGCAGGTAGTCGTACCAGTCTTGGTCCGTGACTCCGACGAATGCTTTCACAATGGGACAAGCTACGCCCCGCATGTGACGGCGCCAGACGATTAACGTCCTCACACTCTTCGGGACTATGCCGCAGAATCAGCCGTGCGCGCGGTTTCGTACCTGGGGTGCGTGGCCAACGCTTAGCAGATCTCGTCGTCGCGGTCTTCGTCAAGGTCACGTGTGCTGCACTCGGCTCCCGATTCAGAGTTTGCCATGATCTCGCGTTTCCGCAGAGGCTCTCCATGCAGCTTATTCGGCTTCAGGCCCAGGCTTTCAATCCAGTTGACGAATGCGTTCACGTATGGCGCGTTTGCCCGAGACTTATGCCCTTGGGTCTGATGGAGGATCGGCCTGAGATGTTCGGGTAGTGCTCGAGGATGGTCTCCGAAGTAAAAGAAATGATCCGATAGGAGAGCGTTCTCGCCACTCAGGTCGACTCTGCGGTTTCGTTCGTCATGGACGCTGTGCCTGAGAGTCGGGTCCCCTGCAGTGGAAAAGTTGTAGATGCAGTCCCCAACTCTCTTCCTGTAGACCCGACTTGCCCAGTTCGGAATCTTGCCCGGGACCTTGGCCAGACAGAGTGCGTCGTATTCCCTCATTGTCATGCGTTGCGTGATCCGCATCGCGTAAACGACTTGGCCCGACATATCACCTATCGGAGACGACATCGCTCCGAGCCCCACGACCCAGTCTCCTGGCTCCGCGACACGTCGGATGGCAGGCTTGCAAATGACGAGGGTGCACACGCCCCAGTACGGATTCGGGGCGGACCCGGCATCGTATCGAAGGCAATAGGAGAATAGAGTCACCGCGCGTCTCTCGCTTCCTCGTCGCGTCTGGCTCTTCATAGAGTGCATTGTGCAAACGGGAGGCGCAACGAACTACAGGCCCAGCGGCGCCGGGCCTTGACTTGTCCGGGCCGGTCCGCGCATAATCCCCCACGCACAACACCCCCCGAAGAGCATATGACTCTTTGGGGGGTGTGTTTTTCTGGGTACGAATCGCAGCGCCATTCACCAAGCCGTCGCCGACATCCGCGCCAAGGCCCAGGAGCTCCGTGAGTCCTTCGGCGCCGAGGGCCCGGCCCGCGCCCTCGAGTGGGCGGCGACCAGACTCGAAACGGCCCTCATCTCCGAAGCTGACCGGATCGTCTATCTCCCCGAAGCCGCCAGGATCTCGGGCTACTGCGAGGGCCACCTCGCTCGGTTAGTAAGGAAGGGCCAGATCACAGACATGAGAGCCTCCGGCTCACGCGGACGCATCAAGGTCCGCGTGGCCGATCTTCCCACCAAGGCAGGCCAGCGGCATACTCCCCCTGCGGACGTACACGATCTCGCCAGCCGCCTCTTCAAACGAGGCAAGGAGGCCTAAATGGCCATCCCGAAACGCTGGTCGAGAACCGTGGGCACCGAGCGGGGGAATCGCATCCGGGTTTACGAGCGTGAGCCGGGCGGCAAGCTGCACGCGGCCGTCTGGGACCCGGAGCGCAGCAGGTACACCCAGACGGGCCTCGGCCACCGCGACCGCGAGCGCGCCCTACGCGATGTAGGCGAGCTCGTGCGACTGCGGGAGTCGGGCGAGGATCTGTCGGGACCTCTCCAGCTCGGTACTCTCGTCGCGCGTTTTCTCGCGGGCAGCACTCACACGCGCGACGGCTCTTTGAAAACCGTTCACTACACGAAAGGATGCGCCCGGTTTGGCGCGTACATGATCGAGTGGTTCGGCGCGGAGACCCCGGTGTCGCAGTTGACGCCGGATCGGATGCCCGAATACGCGGCGGCGCGACGGTCAGGCAAGGTCAGCGGCACACCGGTTGGACAAACGGCCGTGCATACGGACCTGAAGCTGCTCAAGCAGATGATGACCTGGGCAACGATGGTCTACGAAAACGGTCGGCCACTGCTCGATCGCAACCCGCTGGCCGGGTACGTGGTGCCGAAGGAGCCGAACCCGAATCGGCCGGTGCTGGACAGTGAGACGGTGGAGAAGCTGCTCGCCGTGGCCGACCGGGTCAGTCCGCTGATGCCGCTGCTCATGAAGTTGATGGACTGGACGGGCAGGCGGCTCGGCAGCGTGCGCAACCTCCGGTGGGATGACTTCGACTTCGAGAAGAAGACAATCCGCTGGCGGGCCGAGCACGACAAGAAGCGCAAGACCTGGGTGGTCCCGATGCCGAAGGAAGTGGAGCGGGTCCTGCTGGAGTTTCGCGCGAAGCACCGCGTGATCGGAAGCGCGCTCGTGTTTCCGATGCGTAACGACCCGAACAAGCCGGTCAGCCGGCATCTCGCGGCGGATTGGCTCAAGCGGGCGTATCGGTACGCCAAGCTCGAGCGGCCCAAAGGCGGGCTGTGGCATCCGTTCCGCCGCAAGTTCGCGACGGAGCGAAAGTTCTACCCGTTGCGGGATGTCGCCGACGCCGGCGGCTGGAAGGACGTGGGCACGCTACTCAAGTGCTACCAGCTGTCGGACGAGGAGACGATCCGGATGGTGATGGACAATCCAAAGCCGGTGCGCCGGCCAGGCGCCGGACGCGGGTAAGCCGCGCTTCTCCACCGACACGTCTACCGGACTTCTACCGGGACTCTATCGGCACCTCTACCGGCACCTCTACCGGCACCTCTACCGGGATTTCTAGCGGAAAGACGCCGTACAGACGACCGTACATGCAGCCGAACAGGTGCCCGTACACTTCACCGTACGCCGCCACAGCGGTTTTCTGCTCGGTGTAACTCACAAGATGCTAGCCAAAGGCTCATCACTCTCCTGACCACTGTTCGGGAGGCAATGCGAAAAAGCCGCATCGCAGCTACAAACGTGTGGATATCACGTCGTCCCAACGCATGCAGAAACGATGACAGTCGCTGAAAAACGACGAAGCGCGACGCAGAGAAACTCCGCATCGCGCTTCGAGTTGCCCCTCCTGGGATCGAACCAGGACTCTCCTGATCCAGAGTCAGGCGTGTTGCCAGTTACACCAAGGGGCAGCGTTTTCTATGGAGCTGAGGGGGCTCGAACCCCTGACCTCCTGGGTGCGATCCAGGCGCTCTCCCAGCTGAGCTACAGCCCCGTGAGGGCCGGAAAACTAACTATTCCCAATCTATTCTCCAAGCAACTCGCCCAGGGGCGACAGCCCCGGCACCTGATCGCCCAACACCTTTAAAGTTGCGGCAATCGGGATCGCGAGGAACACCCCCGGAATTCCCCAGATGAACCACCAGAACAGGACGAAGATCATCACGGCGAGCGGGTTCAGCTTGAGGCGATTGCCGTACACATAGGGCGAGACGACGTTGTTCTGAAGCATGGAGATGACGAGATAGATGGCCGGCGCGAGGAGCACCCGGCCCAGCCCTGGGAAAACCGAAAAACCGTCGATCAGGAGCAGCCCGACAATGATCGCGCCCCCCAGATACGGAATGAACTCGAGCACGAACGTCACGACGCCCCAGATGAATGGATCGGGCATGCCGATCGCCCACATGGCGAGACCGACGGCGAGCCCCTGGCCCACGTTGATGAGCGCCGTAACGGTGAGATAGTTCGCCACAATCAACTCGGTCCTGTTCAAGATGTCGGTCGCCGTACGCAAATCATCGGGCGCCGGCAACAGCTTGACCAACTTGCGAAACAGCATGCTCCCCGCCGCGAGCATCAAATACACCAGCACGATGACCTCGAGCAGTCCCGCGACGACCGTGGTCGCGCGTCCCAGCAGCTGTGCGAAGAGCGACTGGGCTGGGGGCGGCGTTGGCGGTGCCGGGGCGTTCGGCGCCGCAGCCGGTGGATTGACGGCGGGCGTCCCCTCGGCGGCGGCGGTCAACCAGTCGAGGGGACGGCCGAGCTCGCGCAGCTTCCTCCGCGCGGTCGCGATATTCGCGGGGGCCTGGTCTACCCACTCGCTTGCCGGTCCCGACAACGCCCAACCACCGACGACGAGCACCGCGAGCGCGCCCAGAACCACGATCGCGGCACCCGCCGGCGCGGGGATCCGGAGCCGTCCCAGCCCACGCACGGCCGGGGTCAGCAGCGCTTGAAAGCACAGGGCGAGGGCAATCGGGATGAAGAACGCTCGGCCCAGCGCGAGTGCGGCGACCGCGAGAACGACCGCGATGAGTTTTGTGGTGAAGGGGGCGCTCAGCGCGTCAGAGCCTTTCTCATGTTGTTGATCAGCCCATCGAACATGCGGCGCGCGTTACGCCGGCGGTAGAACTGACCGTTGAGCCAGGAGCGAAACCCCGACGGCTGCCAGATGTGCTTGAGTGAGACCTTGGTCGATCCGCCCTCGAAGCGCAGACCAAAGAATGTCTTGGAGCCTACGCGATGATAGATCTCGACCCACCCGAACGTGTGCGGCGCCGAAAAATCGATGATCTCGATGACCGCTTCGTGCTGGGTGGTGGCGCGCTGGAAGGTGACCTTGTAGCGGGCGCCCTTGCCTACTCTCTCCTGAGTCGTCGCTTTGACGGCGATACAGCGTGGCAACCACTCGGGCATTCGCATCGGGTCGGAAATCAGCGCAAAGACCCGCTCGATCCCTGCCGGTATGCTGGCCGAGTACGTGAATGAAACCGGTCCCATGGGGCGGGGAATATACTCAGCCGCCCCATGAGGCGCGGTGACCTCCTCACATCCTGACGGTTAACCCCGCTTGCCACAGCAGGTCGTTCTGGGTCTTGCTGTAACCGAACCGGTCGAATTTGTACATCAGATCGCGCCCCTCGGCCCGCAGCCCGATTCTGCCGAGTTTGTAGTCGACACCCGCACCCACATTGCCCGCGAAGCGCGTGAACGAGCTGTCCGTTCCCTTGTCGGAGACCCGCACCGCACCGACGCCGGCCAGCACGTACGGCATGACCTTCGTGCCCGGCAACTCCTCGCGCTGCCACACGCCGTTCGCGATGTAGGAGACTTTATTGAACCGCTTCTCGCCGGGAATGGCGGCGGCGCCCGCCAGGTCATTCTGCGCGATGTTGGCATCGGCGCGCAGACCGAGCTTCGGCGTCAGGCGCAGGCCGAGATTCGCGTCGGCCGACCAGCCGCTCTTCCAGTCGGTCGTCCCCAAACTCGGCTTCGCCGAGGCGCCGCCGAAGTTCGCACCGAGCGTGAGCCGCTGACCCTGCACCGTGGGAGGCATGGCGAGAGCCAAGCCGAGTAACACAAACCGGGTCTTCATACGTCCTCGCGTGATGGATTTATGTTGACGACCCGGAGGGCTGCGACGCAGTCACCGCCGCTGTTTCACTCGGCAAACGGTACGTCGACTTCCAGTCCGTCTTTCGCGACGGTCGCATTGGGAAACACTTCGCGGGCTTCCTTCACGAGCTCATCGGCACTGATCGAGTAGCGCGCTGAAACGTGCGATAACAGCAGGCGCTTTGCGCCCGCGGCAAGCGCAACCTGCGCCGCTTCCTTCGCGGTCGAATGCCCGGTGTCGCGGGCGCGGTCGCGCTCTTCCTCGCCGAACGTTGCCTCGTGAATGAGCAGATCCGCGCCCTGCGCTGCATCAACGGTTGCGGCGCAGGGACGCGTGTCACCCGTGAACGCGACTAACCGTCCCGGACGCGCCGGGCCGACAAAGCCGTCTGCGGTCAGCCGTCTGCCGTCTGCCAGCTCGATCGTCTCGCCTTTCGAGAGCTTGCCCCACATTGGTCCTTCGGGAATGCCGGCGGCTTTGGCCTTCTCGACGTCAAAGCGCCCGCGCCGTACGTGCTCCCTCAGGATGTAGCCGAGCGACGGACCGCCACCGTGCTCGGTGGGAAACGCGCAGATGTCGTAGCCGTCGCGCTTCCCTACGAGGTCGCCGGCCTTCACCTCGTTGATCTCGACCGGAAACGGGACGCGCTCGACGCCCAGCTGCATCGCGGTGCTGAGGACTTTCTTGGCCCCTTTGGGGCCGTACAGGACCAGCGGCTCCGGCCGCCCCTGCAGGCCGAGCGTCCGGATCAAGCCGATGACGCCGAGAAAATGATCGGCGTGAAAATGCGTGAAGAAGATTTCGCTCAGCGCGAAGCTCACGCCGTAGCGCATCATCTGGCGCTGCGTGCCTTCGCCGCACTCGAACAGCAACGTCTCGCCCTCGCGGTGAATGGCGAGGCCACTGACGTTCCGTTCGACTGTTGGCCTGGCGGCGGAGGTGCCGAGGAAGGTGACGGTTAGAACAGCTTCACCCTTATGAGCCCCGGTTTCATGTACTTGTCCGGGTGCTCCTGGAGATCGGTGAGCAGCTTCGTCAGCGAGACCGAGAGCTCGTGCAGGTCATGATACATCGTCGTATCGGACGCCATCCTGCCCAGCGTCCCTTCGCCGCGATTCATCCGGCTGAGCAGCGTGTCGAGCGCTGCGGTCGTATGCCCGAGGTGCTCGGTGAGTCGCGCGAGATTCTTGGAGATCGAGTCGACGTTGGCGCCCGTCCCCGAGCCGAGCATCGAGTCCACGCGCTGCATCACGTGCTCGGTTGCCTGCAGCGTCCGCGTCGTCTGTTTGATGAACGGCCCCTCCGGCATGTCCGAGAGGGTGGTCATCGCATGCTGCGTCACCAGCAACGTATTGTGAATGTCTTCACCCAGCCGGTCGGACACGATATTCGCCGCGTTCTGCATCAGCTCGTTGGCGCGGTTGGCGACGCCCTGCGCCACACCGGCGATATCGGGCGCACTCGTCCCCGCGATGCTGCGCCCGCTCGCCAGCATCTCGTCGCGCGCGCCGGGGTTGTAGTCGATGAACTTGGCGCCGAACAGGTCCAGCGCGGCGACGGCGGCGCTCGCGTCGATGTGCGGCGCCACGTCCTTCGATAGCTCGAGTGTGACGCGCACGCTCTTGACGCGCTCGAGCCCCACGCGCGCGACCCTGCCCTTCTTCACGCCGGAGACGAGGACGGGATCGCCCTGCTTCAGCCCGTTGACGTTCTCGAATATCACGTCGATGGTGATGCCGCCGGTGCGCAACGACCGCCCCGTCAGGTAGAACATCCCGACGAGGAAGACTGCGACTCCGACCAGCACGATCGCCCCGACTCCGACTTCCTGCTTGTAGGTGAGGTCCATTAGCGCCCGCCTATTCGCCTTTCCGTTGTCGGGACCTCGTTCGCCTGGATCACTGCCATCTCGAGGTCGCGCTCCAGGAATTGCTGCACGACCGGGTCCTGCGACGCGATGATCTCTTCAGCGGTGCCGACGGCACGAATCTTCGCCTGCGCGAGCAGCGCGATCCGGTCGGCAACGCGAAACGCGCCGCGCACGTCGTGCGTCACGACGACGCTCGTCACCCCGATTTCCTGTTGCAGCCGCTCGATCAAGGAATCGATGACATCGGCGTTGACCGGATCGAGACCGGAGGTCGGCTCGTCGTAGAGCAAATATGTAGGTTTCCCGGCGATCGCACGGGAAATCCCTACCCGTTTGCGCATCCCGCCCGACAGCTCTGATGGAAACTTGCGGCCCACGTCTTCATTCAGGTTCACGAGGTGCAGGCATTCCCTGACCCGCTTGGCGCAGTACTCCTTGTCGGCATACTGCTCCTCGTCGGTGATGCCGAGCCGGATGTTCTCAAAGACGTCCATCGAATCGAACAGCGCGCCGTTCTGAAAGACGTAGCCGATGCGGCTGCGCAGGAGCGCCAGCGCTTTGCGCCCCAGCAACGGCACCTGCTGCGCGTCGACCCACACCTCGCCCGAATCGGGCTTGATCAGGCCGATGATGTGCTTGAGTAGCACGCTCTTGCCCACGCCCGAGGGACCGAGCAGCGCGACCGTTTCGCCCTCGGCCACGAAGAAGTCGACGCCGTCGAGCACGACGTTGTCCACGAAGCGCTTGGAGACGCGCTTGAGCTCGATACTCACTTCGCCGTCCCCAGGATGAGCTTCGTGAGAATCGTATCGAGCATCAGCACGGTGACGGATGCCGCCACCACGGCCTGCGTGGTCGCCCGGCCGACGCCCTCAGCGCCCTGCTGCGTGTTGAACCCGATGTAGCAGGGAATGACCGTGACCGCGCCGGCGAACGCGTAGGACTTGATGAGCGAGTACCACAAGTCGAGCGGCCGGAAGAAATAGCGCGAGCCGAACTCGAAGTCGGCGTAGGTGAGGCCCAGGGAGGACCGGGCCGTGATGTACCCGATCACGATGCCGAACGCGTTGGCCAGCATCACGAGCGCCGGGATCGCGATGAGGCCCGCCAGAATCCGGGGCAGGAGCAGGTGGGTCACCGGCGAGCGGCCCAGGCTTTCCAGCGCATCGATCTGCTCGGTCACCCGCATGCTCCCCAGCTCGGCGGCGTAGCGCGCGCCGATCCGGCCTGCCAGGATGAGGCCGGTGAGCACGGGGCCGAGCTCGAGAATCATCGATTCCGAGATGATGCCGCCGGCGACGTAGAGCGGAAGCTGGCCGGTGAACTGGTACCCGGCCTGGAGGCTGGTCACGGCACCGGCGAACCCGGCCACCAGCAACACGATAAACAGGCTGCCGTATCCGACACCCAGGGTCTGCTCGAAGGTGCGAGGGACCCAGACGCGCCACTCGAGGATCCCCCGAACGAGATCCAAGATCATGAAGAAGAAGCGCCCGGCGTGGCTGGCGCTGCGCAAGGACCACCGCCCGACATATCGCCGCAGGTCGAGGGCGGCAGTGAATGCTCTCATGGGCCTGTATCTTGTGTGGCTATGACCTTCACGCGCAAGCTTTTAGCCTGGTACAAGCGCAACGCACGCGTCCTTCCCTGGCGTCAGACGCGCAATCCGTACGCCATCCTCGTGTCGGAGTTCATGCTGCAGCAGACCCAGGTCAGCAGGGTTCTGGACTACTATCCGCGGTTTCTGAAGCGATTCCCCACCATCGCCTCGCTCGCGCGCTCGAAACCGAAAGCCGTCATGGAGGCCTGGGACGGCCTGGGCTACTACGCGCGCGCGCGGAACCTGCATACGCTGGCACGGGAAGTCACACGTCGGCACGACGGCGCGCTACCCGATACGCCTGAGGAATTACGGACACTACCAGGTGTCGGTCGGTACACAGCGGGAGCGGTGGCGTGCTTTGCGTATGAGAGGCCCGTACCCGCGGTGGACACGAACGTGAACAGGGTACTCTCACGAGCGTTCGGCACGAAGGATGTGTGGGACCTCGCCGAGTCGCTCGTTCCGAAGAACGGGGAGCGTGCGTGGAGATTCAATCAGGCACTGATGGAGCTAGGAGCGCTCGTGTGTACGGCACGCAAACCGAAGTGCCCCGAGTGCCCGGTTAGGAGCGATTGTGTAGCAGTTCGGAAAGTGGTGCGAATTCGTAGCCCGCGCTCCGCGCATCCGCGATGATCCCAGGCAAGGCGTTGGCGGTTTGCATTCTATCGCCTTCAGGATCGTAGCCATCTCCATCGTGGAGCAGGACGATGGCGCCGGGCCGCAGCCGTTTGCGTACGCGGCGTCGTATTTCCTCGACGCCGGGTCTCGCGGTGTCGAATACGCCGAACGTCCACCCGAACACGGTATAGCTCATATCCACAATTATGGATATGAGAAATGGACTCCGATATCCGTGCGGCGCGCGGAACGACCGTGGAGTCACCCCCATCACCGACTCGATCGTATCGTGCGTTTTTCTGAGCTGTGTTCGAATCTTTTTGGGACCGGCGAAGTGCAGCTTGACGTGATTATACGTGTGATTACCAACCAGGTGCCCAGCAGCCGCCACGTCCCGGGCGGCACTCGGAAACCTCCTCACGTGATCGCCAACCATGAAGAAGGCCGCGGGCACGCGCTCGCTGGCGAGCGTCTCGAGAATCGCGGCAGTCGCCCGCTCGTTCGGCCCGTCGTCGAACGTGAGATAGATGCGCCGCCGCCTCGGGCCTCGCTCGATAGAGGGGCCGAAGAGCAGATCCATCCCCATCATGCGGTCACCCGCCGGTACACCGCCACCACCCGCTGCGCCACGAGCGGCCACGCATGCCGCTCGGCGACTTTGCGGCCCTCCTGAGCCATCGCAGCGCGCCGCGCGCCATCGTCGATCAGCGAATTCACCGCGTCGCCCCACGCCGCGGGGTCGCCGGGCGGCGCGAAGACTGCCTGCGACTGTGCGGCAACATCGCGGAACGCCGGAAGGTCGGTGACAACGAGCGGCGTTCCGCACGCCATCGCCTCGAGCAGCGTCACGCCAAACGACGCCCGTCTTGTCGGACACATGTACACGTCCGCGCCGCAGTAGTAGGCGGGCCGATCGCCGTTGGCATAGCCGGCGAAATGCACGGTCGATCCCAGCGGCCTCGCCACCCGTTCCATCCGCGAGCGCCATGGCCCGTCACCGACGACGGTCAGCCGGGCGCCGGGATGGCGCTCGAGAATGCGCGGCATCGCGGCAAGCACGGTCCCGAGGTCGTTGCGGGGCTCGATGCGTCCCAGCCACAAGAGGTTGGGTCCGCCATTGCCTTGCGCGAGCCCCGGCCGGAAGAACGTCGTGTCGACGCCGTTCGGAATGATTTCCCACGGCGCCGTGAAATAGCGGGCCATCGCTTCCCGTGCCGCGCTGCTGACGGCGATGGTCGCCGCGTGGCGATCGAGCATCCGCTGGAACGGCGCCCGCAATACCCGGTACCCGAGCGAATCGGGGAACCAGGTGTGGAACGTCGCGACGACGGGAATACCGGCGCGCCAGGCAGCCCGCGGCGCCACGAGCCCCAGCGTGGGACTCAAGCCACCATGCACGTGCACGATGTCGAAGCGTTCCTTGCGAAACAGCGCTTCGAGCCTGGCCGTGAGCCGCCACCCGACCGTAATGCGCGCGACGCCGCCGTTCGCGTAGATCACGAGGCTCGTGCCCACCCGCCGCACGTTCGGCGGGTCGACGGTGCCGTTCATGCGCATGTGAGAAGTCACGATCGTGGCGTGATGCCCCAGGGCCTCAAGCTCCCTGGCGAGATGGTGCACGTGCTCCGGCACGCCGCCGAGCTGCGGGTAGTAGTCCTCCGCGACGAGTGCGACGCGCAGTGGACTCATCGTGCCCGTTGCGCGAGCTGTACGACCGCCGTCACGACGGCCGCAGGCCGCTCTTCCTGGAGGTAGTGCCCTGCCCCGAGCTGGCTGTCGACGGTGAACGAGAGGATCGCCTTGTGCATGAGGGCGACTTCCTGGGGCGGCACGTCGCCGTCGTGGTGGGCGGTGCCGACCACGAGCGTGACCGGACACGCGATGTCACCGAGCCTCGGGGCCAGCTTTGCCGGCTCGTGCGCGTGCGACATCGCCAGAAAGGTCTTGAGGGTCGCGTCGAAATCCCGTGCCTCGCCCAGCGTGTAGCCCATCACGACGCCGTCAGTCACCCACGAGCGGTCGCCCGAGGAATCGAGCAGCATGCCGCGGATTTTTCGGCGCACCAGGCTGATTCCGCCCAGCAGCTTGACCCACGGCAGGTAGCGCATCCCGCTGCGGAACATGGGGGTCGTCGCTTCTTCCGTGGGCCCGCCCTCGAGCGACACGATGCCGCTCACCAGGTCGGGTCTGTCGACCGCCAGCCGAAACGCGATGGCGGCGCCGAGCGAGTGTGCAAGCACGAGCACCGGCCCCGAGTGCAAAGAATCGAGCACGGCGGCCAGCCGATGCGACTGGGCGGCGAGGGAATAGTCGGCCTTCGGCGGCCGGCTCGAGAACCCCGTGCCCAGCGGCTCGATCACGATGGGGCGAAACCCCTGCGCGGCGAGGAGCGGGATGACTTTCCGGAACGCGAACGACGCGCCGAACAAGCCGGGCACGACGGCGACGGGGCGTCCGGTGCCGGCCCAGGCCTCGACGTGCATCGTTTCCGCGGGGGCCACGACGACGTACGGATGTTGGAATGCGAGCACTAGGGCGTCTCGAGGCGGGCCGCGGCGCGCGAGGCGACGGTGTTCAGATCGCCGCCAAGCGCATCCATCTCGCTTTGAAAGCGGCAGTCGATGATCCACAGGCCCACGACGTACGCGGCCAGATTGACCAGAAAAACGATGGTGAAGATCAACGGATAGGGCACCCAGATCCCAAAGTACAACGCAAAGCGCTTCATGCCGGGATCGAGCTTCGAGCGATCGACGATCGTGGTGAGCAGCAGCACGGCGACCGACGCGAGCAGCGCCAGCCGCAGCGACACGAACCCGCCCACGGCACAGCCGAGAAAGATCACGATCTCCGCCGCCCGGTCGAGCCGCGTGTCGAGCCGGTGGCCGGCCTCGGACACGAGCCCGAACTGGCGCGCGATGCCGCCATCGAGCGCATCGAGGAGCTGCCCGATGGCCATGACCACAAGCGCCGGAATGAGGCGCCCGGTGGCAAAGCCGCCGGCGGCGGCGGCGCTCACCCAGAACGCCGCCCACGTCACCTGATCGGGCGAGAGCCCGAGCGTGACGTGCGCGAATCGCAGCACCGGACGAATGCCGCGGTCTACAGCGGAGCCAAGAACAGGAGCAAATTCGTACATAGGAGGACCGCGATGAGAATGGCTTCCTTCGCTTTGTCGGAAACGCCGACCAGAAACCCCTGCGTCACGAGCGGTGAATACGGATACCACGGCATTTTTTCGTAGCCGACGCCGTAGTCCATGGCCAGGTGTACCAGAAAGAACAGCGCCGGCACCCACGTCCCCAGGAAAAAACACAGCGGCACAATCCAGAGCAGCGCGACGGGCTCCTGCAGCGACGTCCGCCAGTAGTACCCGCGTTCCTTCCTCAGCCCTGCTCTCCAATAGAACGGCAGCTTGATGGCATGGTCGATGTCCACGCCGACGCCGAAGACGTAGGCGAGGACGACGTCACTCCCGGTGAGCTTCAGGACGCGAACCCCGAGCGTCGTCGCGAGCGCATGCGTGACGATGGTCATGAGCCAGGCGCAGCAGACGCAGCAGGCGCAGCAGACGCACCAGGAGACGCCCAGATCAGCAACAGACCGGCGGCGATCCAGACGAAGTCGCGCACGCGGCCTACGATCGAGGTGTACAAGCCGAGCTGCGGATCGAGCCCGAACAGCTTGAAGAGCATATAAAACGCGCCCTCACGGGCGCCGATTTCGAAGGGGACCACAAACAGGACGTTCCCCGCGATCGCCTCCAGGCCGCCGATGCTGAACGCCTGCACGTAGCTGATCCGAAACCCGAGACTCGCGACGATCAGTACCAGCTCGAGCATGAAGATGCAGCGGCTCAGATACTCGAGCAGGATGGCCTGAACGAATCGGCCGGGATGCTGGTGATAGAACTCGGTGATCTGCCGATCGAGCTCGATGCACAGCGCGCGCTTTGGCTCGAGCGCGGCGCCCAGGCGGCGCAGGAGCGGGATTCGGCTCAACCAGTTCAGAACCCGCTCGAGCACACCGCTGCGATGCGCCGACAGGAACAGCGCGATGATGCCCAGCAGCACCAGGCCCACGGCGCCCAGCGCGATGAAGACCGCGTCCGGCGTCGCCCGTGGCAGTAACGCGAATGCGAGCACAACGGCCGTGAGCCAGACGAGCACATACGTGAACGAGTGGAGCATCCGGTGCAGAATCACCGAGCCCGCGGCGCGCTGTTTGCCAAGCCAGGGCGCCAGGGCGGCGACGCGATACGGCTCACCGCCCGCGTTGATCAGCGGCGTCAAGAAATTCAGCGCACTCCCGGTGATCGTCACGGAGTACGTGCGCCAGAACGACGGCCGGTTCGACTCTCCCATGGTGAGCTGCCAGGCAAGCGCACTGCAGGCGTACACCAGCGCATAGAGCAGCACGATCGGCACGAACATCAGGCCGGTGCGTGCGGCATCCGACACGAGCTCGCCGACACCGATGCGCGCGACGAGATAGCCGAACACCGCGGCACCGAGGAAAAACAACAAGAGCCGCACGGGCCGGCTCATGCGACCGCTGCATACGACGCCTCGAGCACCGCCGCGACCTGCGCGATATCGGCCAGCGGACGGGCGCTGTCGCCCGAGTCGAGCGTGGCCGCGAAATCGTGAAACAGCCCGGCGAACCAGGTCGAGTACGACGACTTATCGAGATCGGCGGTGTGATCGAAGGATTCCGTCCGGCCGTCCTGCTCGAGCGTCAGCATCCCGCCGCTCCACGTGATGCTGCCGCGCTCACCGATGAAGCGGATCTCGGTCTCCCGGCGGCGCGCCGCCCAGGTGAGGAACATCGTCGCCATGCGGTCGGGATAAGAGAACAGCAGCTGCGCGGTGTCTTCCACGTCGTAGCCGCCGTGGCGCAGGCGCCCCGTCCACGCGCGCACCGATTGCGGCGGGCCGGCCACGTCGAGCAGCTCGTAGACGAGGTGCGTGCCGTGATCCAGCAGCACGCCACCCCGCCCGGCGTCGCGGCGGCCACGCCATGGCACCGCATCTGTGCCGGCTCCGGGATCCGCCGCCACCCGGTAGACCCGGAACTCCGCGAGATACCAGCGGCCAATCACCTCGTCATCGAGCCAGCGCTTCAGCCGTCGCCATACCGGATTGAACCGGTACTGGTGACAGGGCATGACGACGCGGCCGGCCTCCCCCGCCGCGGCCGTCAGCGTCGCGGCTTCGGCGCGGTTCAGCGCGACCGGCTTCTCGCACAGGACGTGATAGCCCTGCGACAGCGCCCACAGCGACAGCTTCAGGTGCGAGGAGGTCGGGGTGCAGATGTCGACGAAATCGAGGGGCCCCCCCCCGAGATCCGCCAGCTGCTCGGGACGGGATAATAGAGGAATGCCCTGAAACGACGGCGGAGCCGTCGGCGCATCATCCATGATGCCAACGATGCGTAGCCGCGAGGCCACCTTCGGATCCGACTGGAATGCGGGGAGGTGGCCGGAGCGCGCGATCCCACCGAGCCCGACCAGGAGGCCGCGATACACTCGTGCGTCAGGCGAGCTGGGCATGGAATTTTGGCTCACGCTCGTGCGCGAGAATGAGAAAGACGAGCACGACGTTCAGCGGCCCGACGACGATCCAGCAGTAGGCGGCCGGCCAGTGCGGCACCGCCGTCAGGGCCAACAGCACGAACCGGATGTTCTGAGCGATGAGCGCGCAGCCCTGCACGACCCAGCGCTGGCGCTCCGCCCACGACCGGCGCAGCGACGCGGGGACATCGCGTCCCGCCAGCGCCCGGGCCAGGGCGGTTGTGCGGGGGAACAGCCACGCCTGCCGGCGCACGTAGTCGCCGTAAATCCATGCCGAGATCCGCGACCACACGGACGGGTCCCCGGGCGGGGGCGACTGCTCCGGAATGTCGAGCTCACTCCCGCTGCCCACCGCGAAGTAGAGATACGCCTGGCGGATGAAGTCTGCCGCGGCAGCCTGGTAGGAGTGCGACAGCAGCGCGGCCAGCGCGAGCACCGCCCCGCCCCAGCCGTGACCCGTGGCATACAGCCGTGCGCCGAGATGGCCGTAGAGGGAGACGAACCGCCCCGTGTCGGCGAGGCCGTCGAGAATCCGCCCCATGCGGGTGGACGTGCCACGCAGCCGCGCCAGCTGGCCGTCGGCCGAGTCGAGCACGTCCGACAGAACGAACAGCAACACGCCGCTGGCATTGACCCACGCGCTGCGGTACCAGAAC
>DATLXS010000255.1:0-4013 GCA_035575675.1 Gemmatimonadales bacterium | reverse complement strand
CGTGAGGCTCGGCGGCCCGTCGAGGCGCTCGCTGATCATGAGCTTCACGGCCTCGACCAGGTCGCGCCTGCGCCGCTGCGCGCACGGGGATGCGCCCCGGTCCGGAACCAGCGCACCATAGGCGCAGGCGACCGCTTCGTGAGCCAGCTCGGCGAGCGTGTCTTCCAGCGCGAGTCTGTTGGCCTTGCTGGCGACGAGACGCAGCAGCTCCCAGTGCAGCCACACCGCGCGCGGCGAGCTCAGACCAGCCCCGCGACGGAACGGTCTCTCCGGATGCTCGGCGTCCGCCGGGGCATGGTGGCCCACCAGCTCCAAGGCGCGATGCGTCTCTACTGTGAGAATCGTGCAGGCGTCCCCGTCCGGGAGGGGATGAGCGTAGCGGTAGGGTTCGGCAGCGTTGAACAACAGGACATGGTTGGCATCGGCCAGCACCGTCTCGCGCTGCTGTGTGCGCCGAAACACGCCCCGGCGCACGAGCACGATGCTGTGCGTCGGATTCGGCTCTTCCCTGCCCGCGCTCGCGACCTGGGCCCGGCAGCGGAAATCGACGACGGAGATGCCGAGCGACTCGAACAGCACCCTCCGCGTGTGCGGCGCGTCGGACTGTTCACGCGCAAGAACCTTCAAGCGGGCGGCGTCCACACGCGAAATACTATGGCGCGGTGCGCCGGGCCACTAGGGAACGGCGGCGTCAGGAACTCGAGAAGGAGGGACCACCATGAGGTCTTTGGGCAAAGTGTCTCGGTGGATGGCCGCCGCGATGGCAGGAGCGATCGTGGTTGCCTGCGCACAGAGCGCCGCCGACGAACCAAGGACGGGCGCGGCGGGCGTCGACCCCCGCCGCGACATGGTCGCCGTTCTTCCGGCGCTGGGGCCGCACCCCTCGCTGGGCCACCACGCGGACCTGTTCGGGCGCTTCGTGGGGACGTGGGACGCCGACTACTCGTTCATCGCCGAGGACGGCAGCGTTCGCCACTCGCGCGGCGAGGTTCTCTTCGGATGGATCCTCGACGGCTACGCGTTGCAGGACATCTTCCTCGGCTACCCCAAGCCTCGCTCGAACGAGGAGCGACGAATGGTCACCGGGGTGCGGTTCGTCGACCCCAAGACCGACAAGTGGACGGTGATGTTTGCGGCGCCCTCCTTCGCCGCGGCCGTCAGGATGGAAGGCGGAGCCGAGGGGGATCGCATCGTGCTGCGCGGCCACGACGATCACGGGGCGGAGCTACGCTGGTCATTCAACGACATTACTCCCAATTCCTTCATCTGGCGCGGCGAGACGTCCCACGACAGCGGGAAAACGTGGCGGATGGATGAAGAACATCACATGACCCGTCGCGCAGCGGGCCGTTAGGCGAACCGCTCGAACCGGTAGGCGAGCTCCGGACCTTCATCGCCTTCGTACGCGAGTTGCGCGATGAGGAGCGTGAACGGCTCCGTGTATCGGGCGATCCGTAAGGGCCCGGCGTCCACCGGATCGAACCCCGCGTCGCGGATCAGCTGGGCGACAATCTTCTTGCTGCTCGCGTCGTCCCCGCAGTAGACGAGGCTGGGTCTCCTGGCTTTGCGCCGGGCCTCGAAGACACCAAACAGCACCTCGCTCGGCACAGTGCCGAACGCGGACACGACGCGAGCCTTCGGGACCTGCTTCGCCAGCTCCTCCGCGCCTGAAGAGGTGTGGGCGATCACGAGGCCGGTATCGTCGGCATTCATCGGGAGCGAGCAGCTCACGATGACCTTGCCGGACACGTCGCCGGCTTGTTTCAACACGTCGTCGACGCGGGACCAGTGCACGGCTAGCAGGAGCGCATCCGCTTCCTGAGCGGCCTCTCGCGGTGTGCCCGCCCGCGCTTTCCCTTTGGCATCCCGCGCGAGCTTCTTCAGCTTCTGCTCGCTGCGCGCATAGCTGAATACCACCTCATGGCCGGCGCGCGCCCAAATCGTGCCGAGCTTGGCGCCCATCAACCCTGAACCCAGGATGCCGATGCGCATGTCAGAGACCGGTCCTTTTCTCCAGGTGTTCGGGGTAGCGCGCGCCTTGAATCGTGATCTGTGAGGCGCCGCTCTCGATCGCGCGCAGGTCCTCCGGGCGAAGGTCGATCGCGGCTGCTCCGATATTCTCGTCCAGGCGCGCCAGCTTCGTAGTGCCGGGGATCGGCACCAGCCACGGCTTGCGGGCAAGCAGCCAGGCAAGCGAGATCTGCGCGGGCGTCGCCTTTTTCCGTTGCGCGATGGTGCGCAGTACGTCCACCAGCGCCAGATTCGCCTTCCGAGCCTCGGGCGTGAAGCGCGGAATGATGTTGCGGAAATCCGAGCTGACGAAGGTCGTATTCTCGTCGATCGTGCCCGTCAGAAAGCCCTTGCCGAGGGGACTGAACGGCACGAAGCCGATGCCGAGCTCCTCCAGGGTGGGGAGCAGTTCCTCTTCCGGGCGTCTCCACCATAGCGAGTATTCGCTCTGGACCGCGGTGACCTGCTGGACGGCGTGGGCTCGGCGGATCGTGCGCACGCCTGCTTCAGACATCCCGAAGTGTTTCACCTTTCCTTGGCGGATCAGGTCTTGGATGGTTCCTGCCACGTCTTCGATCGGCACGTTCGGGTCGACGCGGTGCTGATAATAGAGATCGATGACATCGGTGCGGAGCCGTTTCAGCGAACCCTCGATGCTCTGCTTGATGCGCTCGGGCCGGCTGTCCTGCACCTGGTGCCCGCCGGCATCACGTCCCACCCCGAACTTGGTGGCGATCACCACCTGAGCGCGGACCGGCGCCAACGCCTCGCCGACGAGCTCTTCGTTGGTGTACGGACCGTAAATCTCGGCGGTATCGAAGAATGTGACGCCGCGTTCGACGGCCGTGCGGATGAGTGAGATCATCGCCTGCTTGTCCGGTGGGAGACCGTAGCTCTGGCTCATCCCCATGCAGCCGAGCCCCAGCGCCGAGACCTCCAGACCCCGTTTTCCCAATTTGCGCTTCTGCATGTTGTCTCCTTAGGGCTTCACCATCACCTTGATTGCTGCGCGCTCGTTCATGGCGCGGTACCCGTCGGGAACCCCATCCAGTCCGATGACGCGATCGAACACCCGGCCAGGCTCGATCTTGCCCTCGAGCACATCGGGAAGCAGCTCTTGAATGTACGCTCGGACCGGGGCCGGCCCGCCGCCGATCGAGAGACTGTTGTAGAACGCCGGCTCCGAGCCGGGGATCGCCTCGTAATGGGGGACGCCGACGCGGCCGATGGCGCCACCGGCACGGGCAATCCCAATCGCGGTACGCATCGCTTCCTCAGTGCCGACGCACTCGAGGACGGAGTGGACGCCGAGACCGCCGGCCAGCGCGCGCACGCGCGCGACCGCCTCCTCGCCGCGCTCCTTCACCACGTCCGTCGCGCCGAACTCTTTCGCCAGCGCGATCCGGTCGGGATGGTGGCCCATCATGATGATTCGCTCGGCGCCGAGGCGCCGGGCGGCGATGACGGCGCAGAGGCCGACGGCGCCGTCACCGATGACGGCCGCGGTCCGGCCGCGGCTGACCTTGGCGGCGCGGGCCGCATGATGGCCCGTTCCCATCACGTCCGAGAGGGTGAGCAGCGACGCCATCAGCGCATCGTCCGCGCCGACGGGCAGGGCGAAGAGCGTCCCGTCCGCCAGCGGGATACGCAGCGCTTCGGCCTGTGCTCCGGGAAGCTCAACCGTGCCGAAGAACCCCCCGTGCACGCACGACGTGTGCAGTCCCTCGTGGCAGAACGCGCAGGTCCCGTCGGAGTAGGCGAACGGCATCACGACGACGTCGCCGATCTTCAGGGTGCGGACGCCCGAGCCGACGGCCTCGACGACGCCGATCGCCTCGTGGCCCATGCGCCGGGGCGGCTCACCCGGCTGCATCAGCTGGTACGGCCAGAGATCGCTGCCGCAGATGCAGGCGCGGCTGACGGTGACCAGGGCGTCGGTCGGTTCGATCAGGCGGGCGTCGGGGACGTTCTCGACGCGGACGTCGCCGGCGCCGTACAGGACG
>DATLXS010000254.1:0-2484 GCA_035575675.1 Gemmatimonadales bacterium | reverse complement strand
TTGGACGCGAAATTCTCTGGTCTGGTGCGAAGAAGATTGTATTTCGTTGAGAGACAGACCACCGGCCCTGTCATGCCAGGCGCCTTTGCGCAACTCGGGCGGTGTTGGGCGCCGAGCCGGCTGAAATGGAAACAAAATGAGGCTCTGTTGAATTTCATGTGGGTTGTGCGACATAGGGGTTGAGCCTGGAGAAGTCCAGCTTGCCGGCGATGAGGAAGATGACGGTGCGGATCGTCTGGAAGCGGACGTACCCGCGCGCCTTTCGCTTGGCCGCCTGGAACAGACCGTTGATGGCCTCCAGGAACCCGTTAGTCTGCCGCGAGGTGACCCACGCGAGGATGCCCTCGAAGTGCTTGCGGATCAGCTGCGCGACCTCTTTCATCGGTTCGACCTTCGAACGCAGCACGTTCGTGCACCATTGCCTGAGGAGGATGCGCACCACATTGGGCTGCTTGCGGGTGAGGATCTCGCGCAGCTGCTCCCGGTACAGCCAGGCGCGCGCCGTGCGATTGCTGGTCATGTGCCCCAGCAGTGCATCGAGCTCGCTGCGTTGCGCGCGGCTGAGCTTGCGGCGGTCTTTCAGCAGCGTCCAGCGCAGCCCCTTGAGGCTCGGATCGAGTTTCTGCTCCCTGCGGCGCATCTCGTCGATCGCGCTGGAGGCATGAGAGATCACATGGAACTTATCGAAAGTGATCTGCGCGTTGGGGAAGTTCTCCGTAATGCCACGGATAAAGGCCGGCCACATGTCGATGCTCACCGACTCGATCTCGGTGGGCTTGCCGTGATGGGTGCGCAGATTCCCGGCAAAGGCCTCGACGGTGGCGGCCTCGTTCCCCTCGGCGACGTAGATCACCTTGCGGCCTGGCTCGTCGGCGAAGACCGTCACGTAGTCATGGCCCTTGGCGCGCGAGGTCTCATCGATCGCCAGGCGCCGAACCTCGCTGAAGTCCGCCGCCCCGACCGCCGCATTCACATAGCGCTCGGCGAGTGCCATCACCCGGTGCACCGACACCCCGGTAATGCGTGCGACACCCGCGAACGGCATCTCGCGGCACAGCAGCAGCACGAAGGCCTCAAACAGCAGCGTGAAGCCCGAGAGCTTGCCCGACCACGGCGGGTTGACCTGACGCACCGAGCCGTCGGGGAGCTTCACCCGCGGAATGCGCACCTCGAGTTCGCACTCGTGCTGGAAGAAGTTCAGATGCCGATAGGTCTTGGTGAGGGTGTCGTGGACCGGATGCTCCCCCGACTGTCCCGGCACCGCAAAGCGGCTGCCGACCTCGAAGTCCACACGAATCATCAGCTTCCGCTGGCTCGGCTCGAAGTTCATCCCGGCGATGTACCAGGGGGAGCTGATGCTCAGCGCTGCCTCGAAAATCTTCTCGGTGACCATTTCGATCCTTCCACTCCGCGCCAGCCATCGACTTCTGCCGCCTGCGGTGGCAGACCGCGTCGCGGCTTTGCCGATGAAAGAAGATCGAAGAGGGAAGATCAAGAGCTACCCGCCGGCAACCCACTCAGATTTCAATAGAGGCTGAATTCATTGAAGAAAATCTCTGCGATTTGCCTCGGGGTGCCATCAAGTTTTCGCTCGGGGTACCGTCGGGGTGTCACTATTTGTTGAGCCCTCGACCCTAGTTACGAGCAGCGTGCTTCGAACGCAATTCGCACGCCCGATCGGCACTACTCTTAGCCCGCGAATCAAACCGCTGCTCGTCAGTCCGGTGATGGAGCACGACATGGGGTTACCCGAGTCTCAGCTAGGTGACCCGAGTTCACGTTCCGCAGGTAATCGAACGCCTCCTCCGAGCGAAGCTCCGCGAGCAGGATCCGGTCGGGCTTCATGCGCAGGCACGACTCCAGGAGCTGTTTCGGCGTCACGCGGGCGAGCCCCTGGTCGTCCTTGGAATAAAAGAGCCGCACGTGATTGGGGTGCGTGTCGAGCACGAGCTCGCGGGCGTCCTCGATGGCGATCAGCCGCTCATCCTGAGGAATCTCCCGGATCAACGCCTTCGTCCAGGTGGTCTTGCCGGAACCCGTGGGGCCCGAGACCAGGATGTTCTTGCGCGAGAGCACCGCGCGGCGCATGAACGTCTCGTACTGTTGCGAGGCGAGGAGTCCGAGCAACTCCCGCTCGGTCTCATCGAGCTCGGCGCTTGCGCGGCGCGTCGTCCTGAAGATCCCGCGACGGGCGAGCTCGCCGACCGACCAGACCTCATGCGACGGTCGGCGCAGCGTGATCGCGACCGTCCCGCGCGTCGTGGCCGGCGGCAGCACGATCTGCGCGTCCCGCAGGTCGGTCTTTTGCGGAAGGCTTCTCGTCACTGCACGCCGGATGCGCGAGCTCTTGACAGTCCATGTATATGCATATACTATACGACCCATGAAATTGATGTCACTCCCCTGTTACTGCGCCACGCTTCGGCAAGCCGCCCGGGCAGTAACCGTGCTCTACGAAGATATGCTCGCCGGCAGCGGCCTCCA
>DATLXS010000253.1:0-9441 GCA_035575675.1 Gemmatimonadales bacterium | reverse complement strand
GGCGTGCAAGGATCTGGCGAGGGCGGTGACGACGTTCAACGCGGTGGTGGCGCAGCATCAGCTCAAGCAGGCAGCGCTCGCGGCGCCGCGCTGCGGAGGGTGAGGCGAGGAGTCTCCACGGGACGTCTGTAACCGTGCGCTGAAGCGCCGGCTCGGCCACTACGCGAGCCCTGAAGGGCTCATCGGTCTAAATGGTTTCGGTGGGCCGTGCTTCAGCTCCTGATCGCGCACATACGCCGTGACGCCGGGAAGTTGGCGGATGCCGACTGAGCGAAAATCGTAGCCCTTCTCCCACCGGAGAGTCCCCCGCCCCGTGTGCCCATCCCGATTAGCGATGCGCGCACTCGCGCCCTTGAGACCCTGGACCAGCCGAGGCGCGTCGTAAACCGGTGGCAGCTCAACCAGCAGATGGACGTGGTCGCGCACGATTCCCAGCTCCACGACCCGTGCGCCGTGTCGTTTCGCCTCGGCGAGCAGGAACGGACCGAGGAAGTGGGCAACCTGCTCGTCGATCAGCGGTAGGCGCGCCCAAGTCGTCCACGAGAGGTGAGCATAGAAACGGAACGGCATACCGCCGAGGATACCGAACGAGATCGACGCGTCCCAACCAAACGAACGCGTGTTGCGTCCTTCAGGACGCGCGTAGTGGCCGAGCCGGTCCTTTAGGACACGGATAGAACGGCGACTCGGCCCTCACATATCGAGGGGACATTGGAATCCGGTGGAGTTGGAATCCGTGCTCTGAAGAGCCGGCTCGGCGAAGGCGCGAGCCCTGAAGGGCTCATCGCGTCTTTTAGGGGCCCTTAGGGCACGGGTCCACGCGCCACATGCCGCGTGCTCAGCAGATACGCGACGAAGAGCAGCACCTGAAGCCCGTCGACCCAGAGCGCGAGTCCGATTCGCTGGCCGAGGTAGTCGTGGCCGACGGTGAGGAGCAGGATCACGAAGGCGGCCTTACTGAGGGCGGCGACCGAGAGCACGAGCCGGCGCGCGGGCGGGACGAACGCGCCGTAGATCAACATCAACCCGACGAGCCCGAGCAGCACGCCCCAGTTGCGCACGATCAGCTCGGCGAGCGGGCCGTCGGGACCTTGGCCGAAGGCCGAGCGGAGGGCCGCGTCCGGCGAGCTTGGCCACATGCCGCTCACGCGTCCGTCATCCTTTCGTAATCCACCCGTTGGCCCGCGGTCAGAATCCTGGAATACCATGAGGAAAACACCCACGAGGCCGCCATGTCTTCCCTTCGGGCTGGGCCGAATCTCACGCCGATGATCGATGTCATGCTGGTGCTGCTGCTGATTTTCATGATTCAGCAGCTGATCATCCCGGTGCTCGCGCTGCCGAGCACCAGGAATTCGCTGGACAAACCCAAGCCCAACGCCGTGACGCTCCGGATCGACCGGCGCGGCGTGTTCGAGCTGTCCACCGACAGCGAGTACGGCGGGAAAGGGCGGCGCGTAGAGCGGGCCGATCTTGGCGCCGAGTTGGCGCGGCTCTACGCGCAACGGGACGGCGATCACGTGCTGTATCTCATGGCCGACAGCGCACTCTCGTATCGGGTCATCGACGACGCACTGGTGATTGCGCGCGGCGCCGGCGTGCGCGTCGTCGGTGCGGTGACGGAACGACGAGGGCGGTGAACCGGTGGAAAGATGGAACTGTCGAGCTGAGATGTAATCCGTGCGCTGAAGCGCCGTGCGCTGAACGCCTGCCCTGAGCGCAGCGAAGGGCGCCGGTCGGCGAAGACTTCACTCGATCCTGTAGTCGACCGGCACCCTAATCAGAACCCGAACGGTGCGGCCCTTGACGCGCGCCGGTCGAAACACGACATGCAGGACGTAGGCGCGCGCCGACTGGTCGAATGCAGTATTGGGATGCGTGATGACCTTCAGCGACGCGGGCTCCGCTCGGCCGAGGGTGTCGATGACGGCCTGCACCGTCACGCGTCCTTGCAGTCCGGCCTGCCGCAGCGCGGGCGGGTAGTCGAGCGGCGGTGCGGACACGATCTCCGCACGTTCATCGACGGCGCCGTCCGCGTAGACCTGATCGGCCGCCGGTCCATCCCCGTTCCCGCCAGGCGGACACGCCGCATCCACCTGCGCCATGTGCCGCTCGAGACCACGGGCGTTGAACCGGATGAGCTGTGCCGATTTCCCAGAGGGACGGATCTCGAGCCGCAGGTCCGGGTGGGACGCGAGCTGTCGTAACAGCGCTCGTGGATCAGGCGCGAACGCCGACGTCGAATCGGTCGAGCGACTCCACCGGCTGTCGGTCGGGGGCTCGCTGCCCCACTGGATGCGCACCGGCGTCCGGACGTTGTCGTCCGAGTCCAGGACCGATCCCGTCGCTACGAATACGTCGAGCTCCCTGTCCTGGCAGCGCACGAGGAGGACGGGGCGCACCTCGAAGGCCGCCGCCCGCGCCGCCCGCACGGTGGTGAGCGCGGGAAGCTCCAATGTCAACGATGGCCGGTTGGTTAGCTCGGTGACTTCCCACGGGTCGGTCGTCGCCGGAAGTGTCGCCCGTTGTGCGGACGCGGATGAGGCAAGCAGCAGCGTGGCGATGGAGATTCGCAGTGTGCGCATGACGGTGCCCCCTGTCGGCTAGGGCGACCGGTTGGTCTACACCGTGCAATATCGCAACAGATCGGGAGTTGTGCTGGTGAGCTTCGACACAGCGCAGGTGTGGCTCCTGGAGGCGCCCTAAAGGACAGGCGAAGCCAGCCTTCAAAGCATGTTCAATAGGAGAGATCGAAACTCGTGAGGTTGAGATGAGGTCCGTGCGCTCAAGCGCCGGTCCTTTAGGGCACGGTCCGGCGTTCCAGCACGCGGATGATCACCGCAAAAATGGCGTATGCGACGAGCGCCGTCGCGGCGGCCGCCTTGTCGCTGGCCGGCGGTGGCCCGAAGAACACGTAGGCCTGGATCGCAAGCATGCTGACGCCGAACACGACCAGCGCCGTACGCCGCGCGGTGCCCTGCCGGAGATAGAGCCACATCGCACCAAACAGCAGCAGCGCCTCGAGGCCGAGCGCGACGGCCGGCAGGTTCCACAGGCCCAGCCCCACCTTCGCCGTGTTGTCGTAGAGCGGCAGATCGGGCCGGTGCACGAGGAAGTCGAGCACCCAATGCGAAAAGACGGCGAGGCCCACGATGGCTGCGGCGCGCGGGGGAGCCGGCCGGACCGCTCGATACACCAGAAACGCGACGACCGACCAGCCGATGGCGGCGAGGAGGCTGTGGGTATACGGCATGTAATACAGATCGAGCGGATTCGAGGCCGTGATGCCGGGGACGATGCGGACCTTCTCGATACCGAGGAGCACGAAGGGCGCCCAGAGGACGTCGAGCAGCTGCACGGCGATGAAGAGGACCCAGAGCGGAATCGCCGGCTCAGCTTTTTTGGCCGCGAAGCTGACGCCGTAGTGGCCGACGAACATTAGTCGTGCCTCCGCGCCGCACACGTGGCGCGCTCCTGCCGGTCCTTCACCTTCCCTTCCTCGACGGTCTGCCACTGCATGTTGCTCGGCGCGTCCGCCCCGCCCGCGCAGAGCGGCACGACATGGTCCACCACGTAGCCGGGTCGACCGTGCGGATACCCGGTACGCCGCAAGAACTCGTCCTTCGCCTCCCGGCTCCGGTGAATGCGGCCGCGCGAGTCACGCGGGCCATTTCTGGGCGCGGTGTACGAGCGTGGCTTGGTGTAGGCTCGGGGCGCGGCATGTGAGCGCGGAGCGCTATACGAGTGTGGCGTCGTGTAGGACCTCGGTGCGGAGCGCGTGTACGGATGAACGTAGGTGCCGTCGTGGCGGGTGTAGCCGCGGACGTGAGTCGAACCGGACCGACGCTGGGCGCTAACCGACTGCGGCGCGGCTACTACGGAAAACCACACGAGGGAGGCGACAAGACGGGTAAGCCGCATCTGCTTGATGCTGGACTGCAAACCGCGACTGCGCTAGAGCCGCACCTCGAGCCGGGTCGATGTAACCGGACCGAGGGCTCGTGACACCACGGGGAGGACCGACGATCCAGGAATGCGGGCGCATAAAACCAACATGAGGTCCCGTAGAACCGGAATGCGCCGCGTTCGCGCCCCGCGACGGGCCGATAATGCCGGAATGAGGGTCCTTCGCACCCCGCAGCGGGCCGATAAAATCGGAATGAGGGTCGTTCGCACCCCGCCAAGCCTCGATAAAACCGGAACGCGCGTCCTTCGCACCATGGAGCGACTCGATAAAACTCGAATTCGCATCCTTGGCGCCGTGCGAAGCCTCGTTAGAACCCGAACACGCGTCCCTCGGAGCGCGCAACTGGTCAATAAGACCGGACAGCGGGTCCATTGTCCCATAAAGAGCGTCCTCAACCGGCCGATGAGAGAGTCTTTTCCTGCGGTGAGCGAGGATTCGGCCCCAGTGAGCGAGGATTGGACTCGAGTGAGCGAGGATTGGACTCCAGTGAGCGAGCATTTTCACTCAGTGACGGAGCATTTTCCCGCAAGGAGCGTGCACTTTCCCTTAGTGCGCGAGCCTTTTAATCCGCTGAGCGAGCCTCTCCCTACAAAAAAGGTCCTCGAGTCGCTGGTGAGCATCCATTTTTCCATGGGGAGGGTGTGTAATCCGTGCGCTGAAAGCCTGCCCTGAGCGCAGCGAAGGGCGCCGGCTCGGCGAAGACGCGAGCCCTGAAGGGCTCTTCGCGTCCTTCAGGACGCGCGTAGTGGCCGAGCCGGTCCTTTAGGACACGGATAACATTAGCTACGGAGCTTTGACATCAAGTTCTGCGTGATCGTTGCACATTCGCGGGATCTGACGGGGATCGCTACACGAAGGGTGTCCAGAATCTGGCGTCGGCGCTCTGGTGTGAGTTCGATTTGGTCGGCGGGAGGCGGAGCATCTTCAACAGGCATTCTGAAATCAGTATCGAAAAGGGCATTCGAGAGGTTGAGCTCGGCCACGAAGGTCGTCCTCGCGTCTTGCATATCTCGACTCAGATTGTCGAAATCGGCGGCCAGTCGTCGCTGCATCCGGTCTGACCGAGGCGCTCGGTCGGCAGTTTCGTACAGCACGGCGAGCCGTCCTGCTAGCTGGACGGTGCGAGTGCAGGCGTACGAAATGCTCCGCACCGCGGCGACGCGTTGGTCGTGAATCGACTGGTTCCAGACCGCTTTCGCCCCCACGCAGGTGGCAAACACGACGGGCGCTGCTGCAATGAGCCCACCTACAACAACGGGGAGCGCCTGCTTAATGAGTCCTATGAGTGCCTGGGTGTTCAAGGGAAATCCTCGCGCTTAACCTGTCACTACAGATATGTACTGGAGGCCAGCTCCTTTGATAGGGCGTTTTTGCGGCACCGTAGGCGGATTTGCGGCAGGACGTATTGATCCGTGCGCTGAAGCGTCGGCTAGGCGAAGTGCGGCCGGGCTATTCCGCAGGAGCAACGTCCCGCCCGCAATGCTTACACACCTTCGCGGCGACAAGAATGGGTTCGGCGCACCATGGACAAGAACGCTCGACTCGCAACGACGCGCGCGCCGCCTGCGTGGCGAGAACGGGCGCGCCGAGTATACGCTGGGCTTCGGGAGACTTGAGCGGCACCATGGTATTCTGCGCCTTGCATTTCGGACAGGTCACGACTTTCTGCGTTCCCGCCCAGAAGAAGTACAGGACGCCAGGGACGATGAAGAAGCACAGGAGCACGATGAGGAAGCAACCGTTTAACTTGCTGCTGACAACCGGTCGCACCTCATTCCCACAGTTCTTGCAGAGGTGCGTCGGGGCCAAGCCCAGCGGGTTGTCAAAGAATCCCATGCTCGCTCCATGCGTACGAAATCGCTACGTGCGATAGCGGTGTTCATAATTAATGCGCTCCGTCGGCGCACGACGTTAGGGCGTTTTTGCGGCACCGTAGGGCGGATTTGCGGCAGGACGTACTGATCCGTGCGCTGAAAGCCTGTTCTGAGCGTTGCGAAGGGCGCCGGGTCGGCGAAGGCGCGAGCCCCAAGGGCCTCACCGGTCCTTCAGGACGGGCGTTGTGGCCGAGCCGGCCCTTTAACCGACGGCTCGGGTCCTCGGACCTCGGGCTAGGATCGTCACATCCCGATGGGAGATTGAAACCACCTTAACGAAATGCATCCAGAGATTACTATTGGGACCTGCTGGCGCTTGTCGATAAGCCAACAAAACGGTTCATCGGTGCGTGACGGATTTATCTGGACTTGTCGGTCGAGTCTCTAGTACTTACTGTGTCGGTGCGGACCTGCTCGTAACGTGGTAGGTGCGACGTTGCCACAGCTGCCTTACGAGGTGCATGATGAAAAGAGAGCAAGGATCTCTTGGGACAGAGGACGGAGCACCCCGCTTTCGTACCGAAAGAGAACTTCAATCCGCACTCTCCAAACGAAACATCCTGAGCGACGATCGATTCAAGGTAACCGCCGTACGTCGTGAATTCCCGATGGGTGGGTGCGTTCCCGACCTCGTCTACGTGCGGTTTGCGGAGCGGCCCCCAACGCATCTATGGCCTGATCGCTGGTCGTTCCTCCATGCCTCGATTGTGTGGTTGCTGCGCCAGCGTCGCTACCTGAGGGCTCGCACCTTGTTGACTCTGGCGTACGATTCGCCCACTCGAATCGAAGAGGTGCTCTATGACCTCTTGGATAGCGGAGCCGTGAGAGAGCTGCGCTCGGGAGCCTATGCGCTGACCGACGAGCTGGCATCCATGAGAGCCGAAGTCGTGGCGGTTGAAGCAAAGATGCGGGATTGGAAACAGGCCCTGCAACAAGCAAACGCCTATCAGCGCTTCGCTGATCGCGTTTCGGTTGTCCTCGACTGGACAATGGCTCCGCGAGACAAGGAAACAATTGAGGTGTTCCGGCGATCCAGGACCGGGCTGGCACGGCTTCGACCAGGTTCGCTCGACTGGATCGTTGTCCCGGCCTCGCGCTCGATTCCAAATGGCGTGGAGCGAGAGTATGTGATAACGACAGCCGCAATACCTAGCCCCTACACATTGTGGGCCTTTCGATAGGCCAAGAACGCATCCTGCCACGCTAGTACGTGGTCAGTCTTTGTGCGGGGAGGTTGACCCAGAGCCGATCGGATTGGACGAGTCATTGCAACTGCGGCCTTTAGCCAGTTTTCTACATGGTCCAATCGAGCGTTCCCAGTCAGAGCGGAGAGCTCGCGATCGGACCTGACAGCAGCGAGGAGGTAGTGTTCAATCGCTTGCGCGACGTTTCCTTGTTGATATCGCCACCCAGGCACAACCGATGCTCGATGGTTCTGTGCAGCCGCTCTGAGCAAAGCATCGGATGCGCTCGTCTGATCCTGAAGCCTGCCAAATAACCCCTGCGGCGCGGCTACTAGCGAGTCGAAGTCGGTCTCCAGATGCACGTCGAGCGCTGCCGGATAACTCCAATAGAGCGGATAGGATCGGCCGCCGCCAAGTTTGTCGGCCAACCGAAGACGATACAGACTCTTGTACCAGTTACTGGCCCACCAGGCGGCTCCTGCAGCCTCGCACGCCAAGCCGAATGGACCGAGGAAATTTACACCGACCTTGAGGCGTGCCTCGTTGGCAAATAGGTGAACCACATGGAGTACCGCACCAAGAACTCGAGTACTTCCGCACTGACGCGTGTCGGAAGCCTCCGACGCTTGTTCGACCACAACGTAGACACCCTGGATTTCACGTGCACTTACCGCGTCTAGGATCAGATCCAAGAGCGGGTTGCGCGTTGGATCAGCGTAGCGAATCGTGATGTCCTGAAGCGCCACAGTTGCGTAGACGGGTGGCTTGGCACCCTCCAGTGTGCGGCAGTAGGAAATCCCTGCGTCAAGCCAAGCCAGTTCGTCGGCGTACGTTGTAGCAGAGTCAATAGTTAGGGGACTTGGCAGAATCACCGCTTGGCAGCCTATCCGCAATTGGAAGTCGACACAGTCACCAATAGAGCTTTCAATAGTGCCCGTATCGCGCGGTGCGCTTCCCATCCACAAGGACGGAATGGCATTATTTGCAATCGCCGACCATGTGCCCTGTTTCTTGTGCTTCCCGCTCGAATATGTAGGGAGTCCCTTAACTCCAAACCACGAGTACGTCGCCAGTTTTGCACAGTGAGCAGGAGAACTCGCAGCGTCGAGCCCAGCAAGATAAAGTTGAGGGTCGAATAACCGCTGATTTAGATGAGGGTAGTCTTCCATATTCCTACGACGTTCCAGTTGATGCATTGGCATCGCGCTGGCCAGGATGACGCTCCCGTCAGCGAGAACTGTCGGCTGTTTGAACGAATACCCGATGTTGATCAAGAAGGACATGTTCAATACCTACGCTTGCGCGTATTCGGCAAGCTTCGCGAGGACGTCAGCTGGCAGCGGTCGTGCCGTTGGTCGCGGCTGCAAGAGCTGTGCGACCAATGCTGAGTGCTTCCAGCCAGCGACTTGCGCCGGAAGTCTTGATTCCAAACCAGCGTTCAGTAGTCGTAATTGGTCGTAGTTCGTGGGATGCCGACCGATTGCGGCCTCCACTGCGATGATGCCAAGCGAGAAAAGGTCTGACTTGCAAGTAAGCTGCCTTACAGTCTTGGTTTGCTCTGGGGACATGTAGCCATAAGTGCCCCAGGTCATTCCCATCGCCGTGAGGCTGGACCGATCCACGTGGCGTGCCAATCCTAGATCAATTACACAGATGCGCCCGTTCGGCTTGAGAAGCATGTTCTGCGGTTTCAGATCGCGGTGAACGATGCGTTGCAGCCACATCTGGTCAATCGATAACGCCACATCCCATATCAACCGGCCAAGCTCGTCGTGGTCAAGTCGCCTTTTTTGTATCACCGTGTTTAAGCCAACTCCTGGGACAAGAGCTGTAGCGACCACCGGCAGGTCACGGCCATCCACCACAATTGATCCACGCCACAACAACTGCACGATGGTCGGGCAAACGAGGTTCAGGAGCGCATCAACCTCGCGTTCAATTCTCTGCTGGAGTTGTCCTGGGAAGTAGATCTTGACTGCAGCTGGGGCGCCCTTCGCCGTCCCCCTATAAACAGCACCCTGTCCTCCCTCAGCGAGCCAAGTGTCGAGAACTACCTCGGGTGGGAGGAGAGGCGCTACGTTTCCCGCCACTCGCAACCAGTCCTTCACTTCCCCGTCGGTCACGCTGATTCCCGTTGTTCAAGACGGCCACGAAAATGCCTTCGCGTCGGGAATCGGGTTAGGGCGTTTTTGCGGCACTGTAGGGCGGATTTGCGGCGTTGTCTTGATGCCGTTCGCTAGGAGAAGAAGACCAAAGACGCATATCGCCTTCTGGTCAGGGGTCTGCCTTCACAAACGTCCGAAAGCGAAGGTCAGCATCATCGATCCCCGAAAGAAGCCACGAGCTACCGTCATTGCTTATACACATGTTGCCCGCCGCGTAGAGATTCCCGCTACAGCCATTCCAATTACCCAAC
>DATLXS010000252.1:0-4529 GCA_035575675.1 Gemmatimonadales bacterium | reverse complement strand
GGACGAAATCCTCCGTCCGGCGAGCGGTGAGGTCGGGGTATTCAGGATCAAAACGGAAGTCATCCGCGCTCAGTTCCAGCACGCGCTGAAAGCGGTCCTTCTCGGGCACGCCCGAGGCGATCAGCGCGCCATGCACGGCATTGAGCACCATGGACTTGAATTCGCTGGACTTGCCTTCGCGGACAGTGAGCGTGACTAGCGGCATGGAGTGCTCCTTCGGGCCGAACGCCGGGATTGAGCGAGGGGCAGCAGGGCCGACGTTCGCGGCGCATCATGGTTCAACGGTCGCTGCCGCCTCATGGTGAGGCACCGGGCCGCTCGCGCTCGACGATGACTGCCGTGCCGTAACACAGGACCTCGGTCAACCCCGCCATCAATTCGGTGGCGTCGTAGCGCACTGAAATGATTGCGTTTGCGCCCTGCTGCTCCGCGTGCTCGCACATGAGGCGATAGGTGTCGGACCGCGCCCGCTCGCACAGGTTGGTGTAGATGGTGATGTTGCCGCCGAACAGTGATTGCAGGCCGCCGAAGAGATTCCCCACGATGGAGCGCGAGCGCACCGTAATACCGCGGACCACACCGAGATTGCGGACCACTCTGAAGCCCGGCAGCGTAAGGGCCGTTGTGACCATGGCGTCTTGCATGTTTCTCTCTGCTGGTGTCTGAGGTTCGAATTCAGCGGCGATCCAACCCGCGCGCCCAGCGAGCATCGATTCGCACCAACTTGATGCGACCCGCAGCGCCGCTCTTGATGGACACGGCCGACTTGGGGCACTGGTAATGCTCGGCGACCAGCGCGATCAGCTCCGCGTTGGCTTTGCCGTCAATTGGAGCTGATCTGAGGCGGGCAAGCCAGGTGCCACCTTCCGCCTGCTCGAATGCACTGCTGCGGGAGTTGGGTTTGACCTTTACCTGGATAACGATGGCAGTGCTCTGCTTCAATGGAGGCGCCATCCCACGTTGGCTTGCAGCGATTTGTCGGGCGTCATTTCGTGACTCATACGGACCACGATGTCGAGAGTGTGCACGCGCGCCCATTGCCACGCGAGCGAGCCGTGCGGGTCACGGGCGCTTGCGCAGAAAGACGTGGTTCGCACGCTCACCCGCGACGTGCCGCGCGCACTCATAGCCCAAAGCACGCATATCGATCTCTTTCAAGAGATGCTCGCCGGAACCGAGTAAGACAGGTCGGACGGCGAGATGCAACTCGTCGATCAGACCGGCACGCAGATACTGCCGAATGGTGGCAACCCCGCCGCCGAGGCGCACGTCGCGCCCGCGTGCCGCAGCGCTCGCCTGCTCCAACGCGACGTGAATGCCTTCGGCGACAAAATGAAACTCCGTACCTCCCCCCATCCTGAGCGACGCGCGCGGGTGATGCGTCAACACGAAGACGGGCGTGTGATACGGCGGCTCGTCGCCCCACCAGCCCTTCCAGCTGTCGTCCGGCCACGGGCCTCGGACAGGACCGAACATGTTGCGCCCAAGAATCCAGGCGCCGATTCCGGCAAAGCCCTGCTCGGCAATTCCGTTATCGACTCCCGTCTCGCCATCGTCGTGACCGTGCATCCTCCGCCACACGCGTGTCTGGAAGAACCACTCCATCAGTTCAGGGCCTCCGACGCCCAGCGGATTCTGGAGATCTTGGTTCGGCCCAGCGCCGTAACCGTCGATGGAAACCGCGAAGCATTGGACACGGAGTTTGGGCACTACATTCCTCGCTGCTTGGTACGGTGTCGCGTTAGCGATACCCGCGCGGTGGGCGATTGGTCCGCGGCAATGGCACAAAAGGCTTCACGCGCCCGGCTAGACTACGTACGAGCGATCCACAATGACCCGCCACCGCCCTAGTAATTTCAAGAGAAGCGACTGACCGAACCTGGTGGATGTGCCGACGGCCACCAACATGGTTCCGCGCGTGGGCGAAGACAGAACCTCGAGTTTGACGAAGTCGTCGCGCTCGCAGGGGATTATCGCCAAGGAGCTGCTGTCGGCTGTGCAGCCGTTATCTTCGGGTCGCGCCGAGTAGGACATTAGCTTGAGCGAAGGGTACTTGGGCTGAAGTTTCTCGAGAAGCACAGGACCGACTGAGCTCTTCACATAGACAACCGAGCCGCGCGGGAAACGGGATAAGGGTGCATCCGCAACCACCACCATCGCGTCCACCATGTCATCGGCCATGATCACCCCTGGCGCTGTGCGAAGCGCCACATACAGTCCCAGCAATACAACAGCGCCGCCGGCAATGAAGGCGCCTATTAGAGCACGCACGCGGAACATCACCCTGCCCTCCGTGGCGTCTAACGATGAAGTTGACCGGCCGCACGCGTGCGTGTCCTGCGCGAGGCGAGCGCGACATGACGAAGCGCGCCCGCAGCGCACCAACGATGGGCCGTCACGGTCCGCTGCAACCGTTTTGTCAGACGTCGCGCAACCACGCTACGCACAATGCAAGCACTCCTGAACCTAAATATAGCGCCACGCGGAGCCAGAACCACACCGGGTTGCCGGCACGCTGCACACTGCCGATGCGGCCAAGCACTGTCGCAGTGCGAACTCCGTTGATGCCCAGGCCAACGAGCAGTAGGCCCACGCCGACGATAAAGACCTTGCTCGGCAAGTTTGGGCACCTAACGATGAGGTTGAGCGGCGGCCCGCAAACGCCAGATCGGCGCCGCGGGCGCACACCGCCTTGCCGCGTTCGCGGCGCACAACCAACCGCGCCTCACGGCCCGCTCCAGCGATTGTTAGACGACCTTTTCAAGCGGCGTCCACCTCTTCTCGCGTCTTTCAAGTCGTTCATCAGAGGTCTCAGAACTGTAGTCTGCCAGTGCTGCATGAGGGAGTCCCTCCGGAACTGGCATCATTGTCAAGGTATTGATGATGCCAAACGCGCCATGAGCGGTTTCAATTTGCGCGCCCATGTAAACCCCGCAGCGTCTACACAAGAGGAAGTCAGCAGTCTTCAGACTGAACCGATAGCGCTGAAGTAAAGCGACGTCGCTAACATGGAACATGAGCCGTCCGCCCGACTCGGATGTCGTAAGTGCACCGTGGGCGCGACAAAATCGACACTGGCAGGCTCGGACGCTCCACTTAGCCACCGGTAATGTTGTTTGGAAAGAAAAGCCAAGTGCCCCGCAGTGACAGCTGCCCTTAAAGGTACGCAAGGGAAGGGTCATGGCTGCGCCTCCTCGAGACAACGTGAAAAATCGCCCTTTACCGCCGCCAGATGTGCTTCCTCCACGGTTTTCCGAACACCCCCCGGCTGCCCACAGACGCCAGATCAGCGCCGCGGGGCGCATACTGCATTGCCGCGCTCGCGGCGCACAGCCAGCCGCGCTTCACGGCCCGCCCCAGCGATGGTTAGACGGTGCCACCTTTCAGCGTCCGCCGAGGTCACTCCGGCGTGAGCCCCGACCGAGGTACCGGAGCAAGAAGCTCGTCGTCACCAACGTAACACCAAGCAGTGCCGCGACCAAATCGATGAGGTGCCCGACGCTATGGGGTCGCCCCCACCCAAGCGCCGGAAGGATCGAGAACGCTTCGAAAACGTGCGTCAACGCCATGACCGCGAAGCAGCCAATCCCCCAGGCCTGCAGTGCTGAGGCGAAGCTCCTGCGCGTCCGGAAAAGAACCACCGAAACGCCAAGAAAAACGCAGGCGGCCGCCAGTGCCAGAAGACCCTTCAGGACCGCTGCGCTCATTAGAAACGGCGCCCTCTAACGATCGCGCTCAGGCGCGCCGAGCGAGCGTAGCGAACTAAAGGCGTCTAACGGTGACGTTGAGCGGCTGCCCACAGGCGCCAACTCAGCGCCGCGGGCGCAACGTGACCACCGTGATGCACCCTTGATCATGAAGTATCGGAGACCGGAGGCGCTAGTTCACCGACACGTTGACCGCGACGCCGGTGCCGCGGGCTCATTGCAAATACTCCCATGTCCATGTGGAGGCACCATCGAGCTTGCGAACGCGGACTCCCTGCAGTACATCCGGTTCGAAGTTCGTCGCATTTACTGCTACCGTGGCGCTACCCCATTTTTTCCGGTACTTATAGTGCGTGACGCAACCGCATGTGTTGCAACGAAAGTATGCGCGAATCTTACGGCGCCAGGAGTAACTGGACAGGCCGCCTTTGGGCGCCTCAATTTGAACCGAGCTGGCCGAGTAGTACGCCCAAAGTGCCCCGTATCGCCGGCAGATGGAACAATTGCAGCTTGTCACAGTGCGAGGCGCTCGCCGAACGTGAATACGGACGGAACCGCAGTGACAAATAGCGCTGAGCATCGATTGCGCGACTCCTTTAACGCCTAGCGGTGAAGTTGAGCGGCCGCCCAGAAGCATCCGATGAGCGCCGCGGCCGCATACTGTCTTCCAGCGCCCGCAGCGCACAATTACCCACACCTCACCGCCCGCTTCAATTGATAGCCCATACCTTCAGCCGAGCTCGCCTTCAAAATGCACCTTCGCGAGCCACAGTACCGCGAATACGAAGGACCCAACGCTGAGCCCGAGCAGAATGACAATCA
>DATLXS010000251.1:0-15696 GCA_035575675.1 Gemmatimonadales bacterium | reverse complement strand
ATGGCCGATGACTTGTCCCCGAATCACGTGGTCGCCCTGACGGACCGTCGCGTCATTCAAATAGGCGTAGAACGTGTAGTACCCGCCGCCGTGGTCGATCAGCACCGACGTCAGATACAGACCCAGGGGACCGGCGAGACTGACGGTGCCCGCGGCGACCGAGCGGACGGGCGTCCCGACGGCGGCCTTGATCCCGATCCCGTGCCGCGGGATGCGCGTGTTGTTCGGGCCGGTCGTCGCCGTCGTGACCCCGCGCGACTCGGCCTCGCGGCGCGCGCGCTCGAGCGTTTCGATCCGGTCGTTGAGGGTGCGCTCGTCGCGGTCCAGGCGCGTGATCCGCTGCTCCGCCTCGCGGGCGTTGCGGCGTGTTTCCCGGAGGTTCGTCTCGCGCTCGTGCTCCAGCGCGAGATAGCGGCCCAGCTCGTCGGTGCGCTCGCGCCGGCGCCGGCCCAGCGTCTCGCGCGCATCGACGAGCAGCTGGCGCTGTCGCGCCACGCGGTCGCGCAGCTTGTTCATGTCGTTGGTGAGCAGGCGATCCTGGCGGCTGACGAGGTAGAGATATTTGTAGCGCGACAGCAGATCGCCGAAGCTCTCGGCGGCGAGCAGCACCTGCCAGCTGTACAGCGCGCCGCGCTTGTAGATGTCCACGAGGCGGCGCTCGAGCACGGCCCGCTTCTCGAGCAGCGCGTCCTGCGCGATCAGCAGATCGACCGTGATCTGGTCGATTTGTGTGCCGAGGCCCGTGATCTGCCGGTCGAGCTCATTGACCATGCGGTTGGTGCTCTGCTTCTGTTGCTCGATGTTCGCGATTTCGTCCGACAGGGAGTGCGCCTGGGTGCGCAGCCGCTCGAGCTCCTGTTCGACTTCAGAGCGCTCACGCTTGATGCTTTCCAGGCGCTGCTGGTTCTCCTGCATTTGTTGCTGGTAGGTCGGGCGCTGAGCGGCGGCCGGCTGTCCTACCAGCATGGCGACCACGCACCACGCACCACGCACCGTGGTTCTCATACGCGTTTCAGATGTCTGCCGACGCTCAACGCACTTCCCAGCAAGCCGATCAACGCCCCGAAGGCCACGATCGCCGCGGCCTGTTCTTGCGTGAAGAAGGCGGACTGCAGCAAATACCGATTGATCAAGACGTACGCCCCAAACGACAATCCGACCGCGACGCCCCCCCCCAGCAGTCCTTTGACCGTCCCCTGGAGCAGAAACGGGCGCCGGATGAAGCCGTCGGTCGCGCCCACCAGCCGCATGATCGCGATCTCGCGGCTGCGCTGCAGCACCGCCATGCGAATCGTCGTGCCGATGATGATGATGGCCACCACGGCGAAGGCGGCGCCCACCACGATGCCGACCGCCGCGGCGAGCCCGCGCAGCCGATCGAGCTTCTCGACCCAGTCGCGCCCGAACCGCACGTCATCGACGAACCCGAAGCCCCGCAGCCGCTCGGCCACCGCGCTGACGTGGTCGGTGTCGCGGAATCCCGGCTTGAGCTTCACTTCGATGGAGGCGGGGAGCGGGTTGCGCTCCAACTCCTGCATCACGTCGCGCAGCTCGACGAGCTCGGCCCGCGCGCGGGCGAGGGCGTCGTCCTCGGACACGTAGATCGCGGACTGCACCTCGGGAAAGGCTTCGATGTCTTTGAGGGCCTGCGCGGTCGCTTCGATGGGGGCGCCGGGGAGCAGATAGGCGACGACTTCGACCCGCTCCTCCACGCCGTGCAGCGCGTCCTGAAGATTCACAACCACGAGACCGAAGAGGCCCAGCACAAACAGGGAGAACGCGATCGTCGTCACCGACAGGACGGAAAGCAGCGGTGCGCGCTTGAAGATGAGCATCGCTTCGCGGAACGTGAGGTTCACGGCCCCCCCCCGGTCGCCTGGTCGCGGGACTCGTCCACCGCCGAGTCGTAGACGAGCGCGCCTTCCTGGAGCTCGATCACGCGGTACGGCGCCTGGCGCACGAGGTCGAGGTCGTGCGTCGCCATGACGACGGCCGTGCCGCTGGCGTTGATGTCCCGGAGCAGCTGAAACACGCCGCGCGTTGCGCGCTCGTCCAGGTTGCCGGTGGGTTCGTCGGCCAGCAGCACCGTCGGTTCGTTCACGAGCGCCCGCGCGATCGCCACGCGTTGCTGCTCGCCACCCGACAACTCCCGCGGGTACGCCTGCGCTTTCGCGGCGAGCCCGACCTGGGTGAGCACGCGCATGACGCGCGCGGGGATCGTCGAGGCGCGCGCTCCCGTGACCTCGAGCGCGAACGCGACGTTTTCCTCCGCCGTGCGGTCCTCGAGGAGGCGGAAGTCCTGAAAGACGATGCCGAGCTTGCGCCGCAACAGGGGGACCTCGCGCGGTCGCATGTCGTTCACGTGGTAGCCCGAGACGCGCACGTCGCCCGAGGTCGGGCGCTCGTCGGCGTAGATCAGCTTCATGACCGTCGACTTGCCGGCGCCGGAATGCCCGGTGAGAAACGCGAACTCACCTTTGGCGACGTGGAAGGAGACGTCCTTGAGCGCCAGGCCGCCCTTGGGGAAGGCCTTGAAGACGTTGGTGAACTTGATCACTTAGTGCCGCGCCAGGGCCTGGGCGAAGTCCGCGATGAGATCATCGGGATCCTCCAGTCCCAGGGAAAATCTCAGGAATCCGTCCGGAATGCCAGCCTGCGCTCGCTGTTCCGCCGTGAGACTGGCGTGCGACGTGAGCCGCGGCTCCGACACGAGCGTCTCGACGCCGCCGAGGCTGGGGGCATGTGCCGCGATGGTCAGGGCCTTCAGGAACCGCTCGGCGGCGCGCACGCCGCCCTTCAGCTCGATGCCCAGCATGCCGCCGAATCCCCCCAGCACGCGTTTCGCCAGCTCGTGATCGGTATGGGACGGCAGGCCGGGGTAGTGGACCTTCGAGATCCCGTCCTGCTTGGCGCACCACTCCGCGACCGCGAGGCCGGTCTCGTTCTGGCGTTTGACGCGCACCGTGAGCGTCCGCATCCCGCGGTCGATCAGCCAGGCGGCGAACGGATCGATCGCCTGTCCCCACACCTGCATCAGCCGGCGCACCTCTTCGACGACTTGATCCGTTCCCGCCACCGCGCCGGCGATCACGTCGGTGTGGCCATTCAGGTACTTGGTCGCCGAATGGATCACGAGATCTGCGCCGTGCTCGAGCGGGCGATAATTCACCGGCGAGGCAAACGTCGAATCCACGATCAGCGCGAGCCCTTCCGCCTTGCACAACGTCGCCACGGGCTCGAGGTCGATCACGCGCAGCAGCGGGTTCGTCGGCGTTTCGAGGAACACGCCGCGCGTCGTCTTGCGCATGGCGCGCTTCCACGCGCGCGCCTGCGTCGGATTCACGAACGAGACGTCGATGCCGAGCTTCCCGAATTCTTCGCGGAACAGGCGGTAGACGCCGCCGTAAATCCACTCGCTCGCGAGCAGGTGATCGCCGGGCCGCAGCACCGCCAGATGCGCGAGCGCCGTCGCGCCCATGCCGCTCCCGAGGAACAACGCGGCATCCGCGCCCTCGAGCAATGCCAGCTTCTTGCCGATGTCGACCTGATTGGGGTTGTTGCCGTAGCGCGTGTAGAGGACTTCGGCGCTCGAGCCGACCGGATTGGTGAACGTCGCGCTTTGGAAGAGCGGGGGAGCGACGGCGGTCCAGTCGGCGCGCGCCTTGGGATCGCCGTGAATCGCGCGGGTGGAAAGTCCGAGGCGGCGGCGTTTCACGCCGCGGTGAGACGGATGGAGCCCCCCGGAATGCGCGCGGCCAGCCGCCGCTCGACCAGCTCGTCGAGCAGCGCCGGGGCCGGCTCACTGGCGCCGAGCCCCTCAAGCGCACCGTCGGCGCGCTCGCAGAGCACCGCGAGCCCGGCACCGGCGAGCACAGGTTCGATCGCCTCCCGGTGCGCGTCCGTCAGCCCGCGGAGCAACAGCACCTTGACCTTGTCCCGCACCAGCTTCGCCACGATCTCGTCGGCACAGGAATAGTCGAGGCAGCCCACGCCGGTAAAATCCATCACGGCGATGGTGCCGGGAAGAAGATCCCGCTCGATGTTTTCGCGCACCGCGCGGCCCGTGGGCCGCGTGACGAGGTCGGTGTAGAATCCGGCGACCGCCTGCTGCAGTACCGCCTGGACCATGATGTGTGGAATCACTGCTTCGACGGCCCCCCCGGCCCTTTCTCTGCTACCTGTTCCGGAATGATGAGCAGTACCTGCGATCCAGGAAACGCCGGCAACCCGTCCTTCAGCGGGACATCGTCGTCCCAGCGCGGCACGATGGCGATGCGCGCGGTGCCGCTGCGGATGGCGACCTTGCCTTCCCACCGCGCGAGGTAGCGCCGAATTCCGGCGAGTCCCTGGCCGCGTCCCGGATCGCGAAAGCGGCTCGTGCCTTGAATCAGCGCGGCCTCCAGCGCGGCGGCATCGCCCCAGCGCTCACCAAACCGCCGGCCTTGCGTTGGCTCCAAGGAATGCCGGAATCCGACACCGGCGTCCGCGACCGCGATCACCACCACGCGGCGCGCCAGCTTGCGCCGCCAGTTGTACGCCTGCACCGCAACCCAGCCGCCGGTGCCGGCGTGCTCCACAATATTCTGACAAGACTCCGAAAGCGCCATAGCGAAGCCCATGGTCGCCTTCGGATCGAGTCCCAACTCCGAGCTGAGGATCGCGGACGCCCGTTGCTGAATCGTGCTCACGACGGCGTGCACATCTTCGGCGGCTCGGACGGGCGTCACCGGCAGCAACACCTCACTCTCCCCGGCCACCTTCACCTTCGGCACCTTGCCGTGCACCTCGAACAGGTCGGCCGCCTCCCGGAAGAATCCGGCGCGCGCCCAGTAGCTCACGACGTCGGGGTTGGCCGGGGCGGTGAGCAGCGGACGCTCGCGCTTGCGGGCGGCCGCCTCTCCCGCGGCGAGCAAGCCCACGAGACCATACGGCGATGCCCATTCCGCGGCGTGCGCGTCGAACAGCAGGCGTTCGCCGTCCACGGCTTGCGCGTACGCGGCCGCAAACTGGTCGAAGGAGCGGTCATCGAACTGCGTGGGCACTTCGACCAGGCGCGTCATGCCATGGAGAGCTTGCCCATCAGGTGGTCGCGCAGCCCGCTGGCGCCGTGGTGGCTGAGATTCCGGGCGCCGAGCTGCGTGCCGGTGCGCAGGGCATCTTCCAGGCTGGCACCGGCGAGGAGCTTCGCGGTGACGGCGCCGCCAAATACGTCCCCGCAGCCCGTCGGATCGCTGACCTGATCGAACGCCGGGGGATGCATGGTCGGCGCCGCAATGAGCTCGGTGCGGATCGGGTTTCCGGTAAAGTACGCCGCGCCGCGTTTGCCGAGCGTGACGCACAGCGCGGTGCAGCCCTGGCGCAGAGCGTCCGCGGCGATGGCGAGGGGGTCGGACCCCAGCTGGCCCATCTCGTCCTCGTTCAGCTGCACCACACTGAAGCAGCCGAACCACGCGGGCGCCTCGGGCAGGCCGCGCGGCACACGCAAGCCGTTCGGTTCTTTTCCGAGGAACAGGCTGTGCAGATCCGCATACACGAATCTGGGAAAGCCGCGCCGCAGCAGCTGCGCGGTCTCGAGGTTCATCTCGTATCCGGAAATGAAGTTGATGTAGAGCGCATCGAGGTCCTGGACGAGCGGTCCCAGCTCGGCCCACGTCCAGGGTGGCACGCCGCCGGACATCTGCTCGCAGCGCCGCTCCGCCGATTCGTAGCGCAAGGTGACGCGATTGTTCGGTTCGGGGACTTCGATAAACCTGGTGTCTGGTGTCAGGTGCCTGAGAGTGCGCAGGAACAGATTCGCGCGTGGTGCCAGATCCCGCCCGACCTTGATCAGCGGAACGATCTGCCAGGCGTCCGCCAGCGTCGCATCGAGCGCCGCGAGCGCGTACGAGATCCCGCCCCACTCCTGGACGGCGGCCTGGGCGGGATCGCGGCCGTGGATCGTATCCCAGACCATCGACCCGACCACACCCAATCGCTTCAGCGCAGTCCCCAATGTTTTTGGATGAACACGGCCGCAGCGCCGAACACCCCGGCCGTCCCCGGAAGCGTCCCCGGCACGATCTTGCAGGCTTCCCACGCCGGCTTGAACGCCCGTCGCTTGACCTCGGTGCGGAGCGGCTGAAACAGTTTGTCGCCCGCCTGCGTGACGCCACCGCAGATCACCACGACTTCCGGGTTGAAGATATTGACGAAGCTGGCGACGGCCGCGCCGAGCAGCGCGGCGGTCTCGCGTACGACCTCGAGCGCCCACGCGTCGCCGTCGTTGGCGGCCTCGTAGACGATCTGGGCCGTGAGCTTCGAGAGATCGCCCTTCACGTACTGCGCCAGCGACGTGTCCACGCCCGACTCGACGCCTTCGGTCGCGCGCTCCGCGATCGCCGGCCCGGACGCGTAGGCCTCGATGCAGCCGTAGTTCCCGCATTTGCAGCGCCGGCCGTTGGCATCGATCGTGACGTGTCCGAACTCGCCCGCCACGTCGGTCACACCGTGATAGATCTCTCCATCGATCACGATCCCGCCGCCGATGCCGGTGCCGAGCGTGAACCCGATGACGTAGTGTGCGCCGCGCGCCGCGCCGCGCCACCATTCGCCGAAAATCGCGCAGTTCGCGTCGTTGTCGAGCGTCGCGGGCAGACCGAGCCCTTCGCTGACGCGATCGCGCAGCGGCATGTTCGTCCAGCCGAGGTTCGGTGTGAGGAGGACGACGCCCGTCTTCGTGTTGAGCGGACCCGGTGAGCCGATGCCCACGCCTTCGACCTTCTTGCCCGACTCCGCAATGCAGGCCTTGGCGAGTTTCACGATGCGTGCGGTGACGAGGTCTGCGCCCTGCGCCGCGAGAGTCGGCTCCGACACGACGCCGTGAATCTCGGAGCCGTCCTCCGCGAGGACGCCCGCGACCAGATTCGTCCCTCCGACGTCAACCCCGACGACGTAACGCACCAAGTCCCTCGATGGCCGCGAACACGGCCGGCACAGTGAGCTCGCGCATACAGCGGTGATGGCCCAGCGGGCAGCGCGGCGGACCATGCGACGAGCAGGGCCGGCACTGCAGGCCGTCGATTCCCAATGCCACGTCGCCGGCGCGGACCGGACCAAACCCGAACTGGGTCACGGTCGGTCCGAACAACGCCACGACCGGCGTGCCCATCGCCGTGGCCAGATGCAGCGGGGCGCTGTCGTTGGTCACCAGCGCATTGGCCCGCCCGATCAGTGCGGCGGATTGGCGCAGGGTCAGTTTTCCACAGGCATTGACGACCGTTCGCCGCCCTTCGCCGCCCTCCGCCGCCCTTCGGATCTCCTCTCCTAAATCGACGTCGTCCGGCCCCCCAACCACAACGACGGGAGCATGCACGGTGAGTTGCCGGGCCAGCTCTCCGTAGTACGGCCACCGCTTGCTGCCCCAAATCGATCCGGGGGCGATCGCAACGAACGGCCCCTCGATGAGGCGGGCTGCCGCCTCCTCATCCTGGGGCGTTGCCCGCAGTTGGAGAGGATAGACGCCCGCGGCGTCGTCCGCGAGGGCCATCAGCCGGTCGGTTTCGTGACCCGTTCGGGGCTTGGGGCGAGCCTCTGTATAGAGGAAGGACCAGCCGCCCGCGAACCCGATTCGTACTGGGATGCGGGCCAGAAAGGCTAATGCGGCGGTCCGCAGCGATCGATGCGGCAGGTAGGCACGCACATACCCCTCGCCTCTCAAACGCCGCGCCAGATTCCGCACGCCGCCCCACCCACCGTCGGTCCCGCGTTTGTCGTAGGGAATCACCGTCCGGACCGCGGGATGCGTTTCCAGCAGGGGCGCCGCCACCGGCGTCGTCACGACGTCGACCGGACCGTGCAGCGCGGCGAGGGCGGATAACAGCGGCGTCGTCAGTACGACGTCGCCCAGGAATGCGGTTTGAATGACGAGGGTCGGCATGCTTTGATGGGCTCAGCGACGGATGCGGCGAATCTCGCTGAGAAAGACCAACCTGACGGAAAACGCGAGCCCCTTGTTGTGGATCGGCCACGTCAGCTCTGAATGGCCGGTGAAGTAATACTGCAGCTCGGGGATGATCGCGACGCGGCTCGCGCTGAGCTCCAGCGCGAGGCCGGGGGCGGCAAAGAATTCCTTGGAATACTCAGAGAGGGTGCTCGGCGGGGCGCCGCTGTGCTGTGCGAACTGGACCATACCGATCCCCATACTGGGCCGCAGCTCGATCAGGCCCCCGCGCAACGGGATCTGCACGTCGAAGTCGGTCGCAAACACCTGGGCGCGGTTGCTGACGGTGCCCCCACTGGTCGCGCCACCATAGTAGATCCAGCGCAGGCCGACGTAGACCAGTCGGCCCGGTGCCACGCCCAATACCAGGCCGCCTCCGCCCCGGTAGGGGTCCCTCATCCCGTAACTGCCGATCGCGCCCACCTGTAACTCACCGAGCTGCGCCGACACCGCTGTCGGTGCGCCGCACACCAACGCGATGAGCAGAGCCCGTTTCATACGCCGTCCTTCGCGATGCGGGCGATTCGGCGCCGCAGCTCGCCCACCGGCGGGAGTAGCCGGTCCAGCGTCGCTCGATCATCCACCCACGTGACGGTGCCGACCATGAACACGAGATCGACGAGGGGTATGAGTGATGTCGCTCCCGTAAATACGACGGCCACCTCGCCGTCCATGAAAATTCCGCGATAGTCCTGATTCTGCGACCCCACCACCGCGTAGCTGGCCCCCTGTGCGGCCGCGGGGCCGGCTGACAGAATCTGCTCGGCGATCAGCTCGAGCGAGTCGGTAAGCGCTCGCGCACCGGCCTGCTCGGACGAGCCTGGGGCATACGTCGCCCCGCGATAACGCAGATAGGTCGTCATGAATCGCGGCCACTGCGGCGCAGTGGTGATTGTGTTCCAGAACGCGCCTGTGGCGAGGAACTGGACCTTCTGATGGAGCTTGGGTTGGCCGCTCGAGTCCCCGGGCGTGGTGACGCCGTTCGATCTTCGGCCGGCATCCGCGACCACCGGCACCAGTGCGGGCGCGAACGGCATGAGCTCCTTGAGGAACGGACTCTCACTCACCTGACGGGCCCAGCGGTCCTCGCGACTTGCAAAGCCACTGGTGTCGACCGGGAGCGCGTACAATCCCGTGTGGAGCGCCCCCCCCGCACGCTCGATCGCTCCTCCCAGCTCGCCCCGGACGAGCAACAGGCGCGTGAACAGCTCATGCGCCCGCATGAGCTGTGGGAACCCGCCGCTCGGTGCGTTGGCGCTCGCCGGCGCGATGATGAGCACGCGGACGCCGCGCAGGGATGCTCCCACCAGCGCCGAACCATAGAACGTCGCATTCCAGAGCGCGTCGGGCACCGTGATGACCGAACCCGGCGGCATCAGCGAGTAGAGCAGCGCCTTCGCGGCGTTCAATGACTTCGCGAGATAGCCCGTCTCATTCACGAGGGCCACGGCGCGCGTATGAAACAGGACCGCATCGGGAGCGACCGGCAGCCTGGCGGCAAGTGCCGCCCGCGGTGCGGCGCGCAGCGGCGCTGGTATGTCCTCGACGGCGATGCCCTGGCTCGTCAGGAGCTCTCGCGCCGCCTGCTTGAGTTGCAGCAACACCGGGCCCTGCAGCAATAGCGACCGGTCGTCCCAGCCGGGCCCGAGGTAGTGCTCGCCCACCCCCATCCCCGTGAGGATGCCGACGCCGCCATACGGGTCGTCTTCACTGACATCCCGAAACGCGATCTTGCGATGATCACGCATCACGTCGTCGGGATAGCCGAAGACGCTCGAGATCAACCCGCCGCTCCAGAACGACGCGTCCACGCGATTGGTGATGTTCACGTGGACCTTGATCCGGTTGCGGAGCCACGCGTCGCCGTATTCTCGTGCCTCTGCTTGCAGCACCCGCGAGTGGTGCACCGCGTCCCGGAGGCGGTCCAGCGCGTGACCGAGCCGGGCGGCGTCGCTGGAGGACCCCAGGTGGCCGTCGGCGTGCAGCGGGTCCTCCAAAATCGTCATGAGCAGGCGGGACTTGCGCCCCTCGTAGTAGTGCTGATCGTGAAAGATGAAAAACAATGGCAGCGTCCCCGTGGAATCATACGCCTCGACCCGCTCCGCGAGCGTGGTGAGGTATCCGTCTACCACCTGCGCGAGCGACGCTTGATCCAGCGTGCCTGCCGCGTTGAGGGCGGGAAAGTCGTGGACCCACAGGACGTGGTAGGCTCGAGTCTCCCGGATCATCCGCAACAACTCCCAGTGGAACTGGAGGTTGGCGACGTACGTGAGCCGGTTGTGATCCGTGAACGTCGCGCCCGTCACCCGCTCGAGCAGGGCGTCGAGCTCGGCCTGCTCGTCATGTTCCTCGGGAAGGAGGCCATACTGCAGCGGCAACCAGACGAGACGCGGGTCGTCCCACGCCTTGGCCGCCTCACTGCGTTGCGTTTCCAGAATATCGGTCAATCGCTCGAAGACGAACAACACGTCTTCAGTCCGGTCGGCCGGGACGAGACCCGATTTGGTCACCCAGCTGCTGAACCGTCCCCGCGCGGCGACGCCGAGGGCCTTCAAGGTGTCATTGCGTTTCTTGCGGCCCAGCAGGGCATCGTAAGGAATGAGCACTTCGGCGAGCAGAATCTGGCGGCCGTTGCGGGCCAGCTCCTGTCCGGCCGCTGCGCTGCCCGCGGCCACGGAAAACGCGTGCTCCATCTGCGCGTGGAAGAATCGGACTTCCTGCTCCGCGCCCCGAATCGCGAGGTGTGCGCGGAGGTCAGCGAGATAGCGAGCGGTGCGGGCGAGTGCGACGGTCTCGCTGCGTCCATCCTGGTCGAGAAACGGGATCACCAGCCGGCGTACCCACGTGGCCGACTCTGACAGGCTGTCGAGCTCCGCGTGCAACAGAGAATTCGCCGGCACGTGCGCTGCCGGTGTGTGGAAGGGTGCCGACACGACGACATAGTCCTGAATTGGCCGGTTGCGCCCCGCGAGCGGATCGTGCAGCGGGGCGGATACCCCCAGCATGAAGCTGTGGCCGAGCGTGGGGTAGTAGTCCAGACGGAGCATCGTACCGCGCGTCAGAAACCCGCCACGCCGAACCGGGGTGTGGACCGTGAGGAGCAAATCGAGGCGGCCGCTCCGGATGTTGTAATCGGGCCCGACGCCCGTGCTGAGGTAGGGGACCTGGAGCAAAGCGCGAGCGCCAGCCTCCGCTCTGCTCCCTCGGGCGCCGACGTAGCCCTCGACCCCAAATTCGACCAGCTTCGTGACGGGGTTCATCGAGGCGCGGTAACCGCCGCCCCACGCCCGGATCATGAGATCTTTGGAGGTCCCACCGAGATACGCACCGCCGCCCAGACCGAGCTGCCAGTGCCACAGCAGAGGTTGACCAAGTGAAGCGGTCCACCCGCCGACTTCGGGAGTTCGGACGGTCTGCGCGCGCGCCCCGCCCCCCAAGGCGGCCCCGGAGCTGAGCAGCACTGCGGCGACGCAAACCCCGACCGCGCATCGAGCCACACTCGCCCCTTCCCGAGGCTGAATCTGATGTAACGTCAGTATCTCCACCCCACAAGGCGATACTCACGTCCCGACTCGCAAAGCACGAAGAGACGAAGCGCACGGGGTTTCACCTCGAGGTCTGCCACCGTGCGAATATCGATCCACGCCACGCGTTGCTCGTTCGGCAGCCCGGCGAGGAGGTTCTCCGCGCACGCTCGCCACGGTGGCAGATGGATCATTCCGCTGCCGACGTTCGAGAGACTGGCACTTGCCGTCGTGACGACCGACCAGGATGCACGAATGCGGTACGACTGTGGTCCCGCGGCCGCCAGGCCTTCCCCAACCATCAGATCTCGGAACTCGAGCGTTTGCTCCGCGCCGGCGCGACCGATCGCGAGTCCGTCGAATGCCGTCACGCGGCTGTACCAGTGGCGGATCGTGGCGAGGCGGCGCGTTTGCAGCATCTCGATGAGCGCCTGCGCCCGGCCCGAGTCGGTCGGCTGCGCGGCCCACACGGCGGCGGCAATCTGCTCGTTCGAAATGCCGCCGACGCGCTTGGCGCCCCAGTAGCCGTCACGCGTCGTGCGACGTGCAAACGCGGCATTGGGGAAAAGCGGTGTCCAGCGTGCGGGATCGAACTCCGCGGCGCCGGCCCGCTCCCACGGCACGGCGTAAAACCCCAGCGTCACCAGGCGACTGCCGATCTTCCCCGCGTCCCACGTCGCCTCGCTCCCGGAGCGCGTGCGCTTGGGGCGCCCGCCCGCCTCGGCGTCGAGGGCGGTTTCGAGTCCGAGGAGATAGTGGCACACCGCGGGCGTGCCCCCTTCGATGCCGACGTCGAGCGTTGTGCCCCGAAACAATCCCGTGTGGTTGAGCCACGCGGCCACCACGTACAAGCCCCGGAGCTCTCTGCGCTGCTCATGCGGAATCGTGTCGGCAGGATCGTCGGCGCGTTGGCCCGAGAAGCTGAACGCACCCAGCACTTGCCCCGTCACGTGATGCGCGACGGCCCGCAGTCTGCCGGCCGCGTCGCGCGGCAACGCGTCCAGGGCGCGCCGGAGCGAATCGGGCGATGCGGCGAACTGCCGGTCAGCGTTGAAGCGCAGCAATGCCACCGTCGGCACGTGATACCCCGCGGCACGGTACAGCCGTGCCGCGACGATTTCCGCCGTGGTGGCGAGCTCCGGGAATTCCGGCGCATCGAAGCTGAGCCAATATTCCCGGCCGGCACCATCCCGGATCGTCACCACGGGGAGCGCGCTCGTGCGCTGCCAGCTGACGATGGACCACGGCGTGCCGGTATCGGGTGTCGCCTCGGAGGCGCGCCACGCGATGCGGTCGTCCGCGCGGGACACGAACCATCCCTCGTCCGCGACCTCATCGGCCGACGTCACGTTGTAGGCTTCGGCGCGTCGGCCCGCCAGGCGACGGGCGACCCCGGGGGAGTTGAAAAGCGATTGCAGCGGTCCGACCAGGCTGTGCCGCACGAGCTCGCCTGCCCGGCCGGAGTCGGCGGCGCGCACCGGCGGGAGCGGTGCAGGCGCCGGCGCGTCCGTCGCGACGGACCGGCGCGCGATGATCACGCGATGACTTCCTCCGCACGCGATCAGCAGGCAGAGCCCGCTCACCCACAGTCGCATGCTCAGAACCCGCGCCCCATCGCAAACGTGACCCCGATCCCGTCGGCGCCCTTCGATACCGCGATCCGCCCGACCGCGGTGCCGTGCCCCACCACGGCGATCGCGAGCCCGGTGCTTTCGTGCACGCGCGCCGTCGCCACGGCGTCGAACACCCGCGGCGCGACAATGCCGGCGTTCGTGAACAGCACCGCGTCCACCCACACCCGGTCGTCGGGTTCACTCCACACGCGGTAGCGATACTCGAGAACCCCGAGGAGGGCATCGCGGTCGCGAAAGCGGTCCGATCGAAATGAGGGCAGCGTTCGTGCGCCGCCCAGCGCGGGGAGCATGTAGAACGGCACGAGGCCGGGCGACGTGGGACGCAGTGACTCGAGTGACAGCGCGAGCGCGACGCTTCGACGGTGATGATCGAAGGGCAGCTCGAAACCGGCACCGGCGCGCCAGACGCCGAAGTCAGCCACTCCGCCGGTGTGGCTGGCCGTCCAGCGGTACTCCGCCGCGAGCCAGCTGCCGCGTCGTTCGATCGCGTGCGGCGCCCCCGCGCGGTATTCCACCCCGCTCGACACCGTGACTGCCTGATACGTTATCCCGAACCCTGGACGCGCTGCCGCCGCCAGTGCCGAGTCGATGTTGGGATGCGATGCGTCGGTGCCGGCCGACGTAGAGGTTCGCGACCATTCGAAGGCCGCGTGTACGCGGACCGAACCAGCGGGCCGCGTCGTCAGCCGCGCGCCGGCACTGATCCGATGCAGGCGGTAGTCCGTCCAGGCGTCCTCGCGGGTGCCGTTGCCAATTCCAAAAAACGCGTCCCGCGGTCGCTCTTCGGCACGAACCGCAGCTTCGCCGGCGCCCGCGCCCGCTCGGAGCTGGGCCAGCCAGTAGCCCCGCTGGGTGACGCCGCCTTGGAGCAGCGCGAACCGTTGGCTCGCGCCACGCGGCCACCAACCCATTGCGGCGGTCGGCCCCATCCCGGAATTGGACCCTTGGCCGCCGAGGGAGGGACGCACGCCGCGCTGGGCGACGGACCCCTGGACGCGCTGTGCCGACGAAACCCAGCGGCCGCGTTCCGCGCGATCGGCGAACCAACCCGCCAATCCGCCCACGACGACGAGCGGAGCCTGAAGCACTTTGAAGGGAAACTCGAGGACGGACCACACCCGGGGCGGCGGCATCCCGCGGTCCACCACGGCGATCGAATCTTGAGCAGGACTGCGGAACGGGAACGTCAGCCAGAGCGCGGCGAGGCAGGCGAAGACCAGAATACTGGGGCGAGATCTCCCGGGTTCCGTTACCGCAAAAGCCTCATTTGGTCCCCCCCCCAACGGCAAGGGCAAGGGGCGTGGCGACCGCCCACACGGGGAAGTGGTCGCTCAGCTCGAGCGTGTCGCGCGCCACTCCTGCGCCGGCCCGCGACGGAGAGCCGAAACCCTTCAAGAAGATGTGATCCCACTTGAAGATCGCGGTGGTGAAGGGCTCGTGCTCGGTCGGCCAGAGGAATCCCGCCGCGCGAAACTCCTTCCCGATGCCGTGACTGTTCATGTCGCCCGCGATGATCACACGCGGGTACGTCGCCGCGTCCTCGAGGATGACACGCGCCTGGTCGCGGCGCTTTGCCCACCCGACGTCGGAGGGCGTCCCCAGATGCAGGCAGTAGAGGCGCACGGCCTGCGTGCCCACCTGAATGGTGGCGACCGTCGCGATGCGCCGGCCGTGCCGCAGCCGCCCGAGGTGCGGGAGCAAGAGTTTCTGATCCGCGGTGATGGGCCAGCGCGAGAGAATGGCGTTGCCGAAATCTCGGCGCGTGCGGGGGTGGACGCCTGCGGGATAATAGACGTACGCCATCCCCATCGCGGCCGCGATCCGCTGCGTCGCGGGCGCATCCATTTCCTGCAGCATGATGACGTCGGCGCCGCGCAGCGGCGCGTACGACTGGAAGGCGTAGATCGCGCGCTCGACCTGTTGCGCGTACTTGAGGTTGAGCGAGACGACCCGCAACGGCGGCAGCGACGCGTGCGAGTTGAAGGCGACGGGTTGCACCGGGAGCGCGGCGGCGTAGCGGGGCGCGACCGGGCTGGGGTAGTTGATCATCGCCCGGCAGCCCGTCCCGGCCGCCACTATCAGCAGTCTCGCGGCAATCGCGCGGCGTCTCATGTCGGACCCAAGGTAACACTCCTACGGTCGACCGGTGGCCCGTGGCTGGGCTCCGCTAGCCGGTAGCAGCTGCCGCTCCAGAAACTCCGCCGCCGCTCCGTCTACCTTCACGATGTTCGCATACCGCAGGAAATGATGCGTGTCGTCCGGAATGACGAGGGTCTCGAACCGGACTCCGGCGGCGGCAAGACGGCGGACGAGGTCGGTGCTCTGCGAGAACCGGACGTTGCGGTCGTCGTCACCATGGATCAGGAGAACGGGCGACTTCCAGCCGGCGACTGACGACACGGGCGACGAGTGCCACGCCGTGGCGAGCGCCGTATCGACGTCGGGAGCCTGCTCGTAGCGTTGCCGGTCGAATGCGCGGAAATACGCGGACCAGTCATGCACGCCGTGAATATCGACGCCCGCCGCAAACACATCGGAATTCCGCGCCAGCGCCAGGGCG
>DATLXS010000250.1:0-13193 GCA_035575675.1 Gemmatimonadales bacterium | reverse complement strand
GGTCAGCTCGCTCACGATAAAGTCGTAGACCTCCTGCCGGGTGTTCTGCGCCGGCGGCGTGGCCGAGAGCGGCTGCGCGTCAGTCACCAGGGGGATGTCGCCGTAGGCGTCGATCCCGTGCCAGTAGCTGAGGGCACGGAGGAACCGCGCCTCCGCCCGGTACTGGTGAACCAGCGCCACCAGCGAGGCATCGGTGTGGCCGCGTTCGGCGAGCTTTGCGTCGGTGGTCTGACGCAGGAACTCGTTGGCCAGCTGGATCTGGTAGTACACCCGATAGTACATCGTTTGGATGAAGTAGTTACTCGGGCCCCAGTTCCAGCGATTGAGATCGGGAACGCCGGGGTCTCCCCAGCCGAGCACGGCTTCATCAGTCGGGACTTCCTGCGAGTACCAGAGGACGCGCACGTACTGGTTGAAGCCTTCGTCGGGCGTCTGGATATCGGTGTTCCCGTTTGGTCCGACCTGGCCGGTGACCGCCAGCCCGGCGTACAGCTTGGCGATGAATGCTGTGTACGACGAGGGGTCGCTGAAAATGGTGGCGTCACTCACCGTACTCTTGGGCTCCACGGCCGTGTCCGTGCAGCCCGCCGCGGCGGTGAACAGGAGCGCGGCGACGCCGGCCGCGAGCGTCTTGCAGGTTCTCAGGTTCATAATCGGGCCCCTTCGTGTCGTGGGTGTCATGGTCGTGTCTACCTCACCTGCAGGGTGACGCCCGTTACGAACGTGCGGGCCCGCGGATAGATGTTGTTGTCGATGCCGTTGATGCCGGCAGTCGGATCCACGCCGCTGTAGCCGGTGATCGTGAGCAGGTTCTGCCCCGTGGCGAAGAAGCGGAACGCCTCGCCGCCGAGCTGCGTGTTGAAGCCGAGCGTGATGTTGTCCAGCCGCAGGAATGACGCGTCTTCCACGTAGTAGTCTGAAAGGACGTTCTCCTGCGTAAAGCCGGTCTCGAGCACCGAGCGGTGCATGTTGCGCGGCGAGGCATTGGCGGTAATCGCCTGATAGGTGCCCTGGTTGGACGCCACGTTATTGTACACGTAGTTGCCGAGGTGGGCCCGCAGCGTGAAGCTCAGATCCCAGCCGCCGTAGGTCATGTAGTTCGACAATCCAAAAATCCACTTCGGCATCGGATCGTGGAAGGCACGGGCGTCGCGGTCGGTGCTGCATCCGGTGGTCGTACTGTCCCCCCCGGCCGCGTTCGGCTTCAGGGTATAGTAGGTGTTCTCGATCGGCTTGCCGGTATTGTCATGGGCCTGCCGGCAGAGGAAGAAAGAGTTCACCGGCGCACCCGGCTCAAAGATCTGGACCGTGTTGCCCACGCCGCCGGAGATCCCACCCGTCGGGATCCGCGTCGGCGTCAAGGTGTCGGCATACGGATTGATCCGCGTCAGCTCGTTGGTGTTGTGGCTGACGTTGAAGCTCACGTTCCAGCCGAGCCCGCGGTTGGGGCCTTCCGCCACGCGGTAGTTGAGGCCCAGCTCGACGCCGTTGTTCTTCATGCTGCCGATGTTCGTCGTCACGTGGTTCGACAGGTTGCAGGCGCCGCATACCGGCACGTCGAAGATGAGGTCATCCGTGTTCTTGACGTAGTAGTCGAACGAGCCCGTGAGGCGCTGGTTCCAGAGGCCGAAGTCGAGGCCTAAGTTATTCGACCGGGTCGTCTCCCACTTGATGTTGCGGTCAACGGCGCTGGGTCGAATCGTGCACACGAACTGCGATCCGAACTGCGGACACGCGGTCTCGGTGCTGAACGTATAGGTGGACGACCACAGGTAGTTGCCGAAGGCCTGGTTCCCTGTCTTCGCCCACGAGTAGCGTAGCTTGAGGTCCGACAACCAGCTGCGGTTCCCGCTTAGGAACGACTCGTCGGAGAGGCGCCAGGCGAGAGCGACTGATGGAAACGTCGCCCAGGCATTGTCCGGCCCGAACCGCGAGGAGCCATCCCGGCGCAGCGTCACCGCTGCCAGGTAGCGGTCGTTGAGGTTGTAATTCGCCCGCCCAAAGAACGAGATCAGCTTGTAGTCCTCGATGAACAGCGTGTTGGTGACCTGAGAGGAATCGGGGACCAGGATGATCCGGTCGATCGACGCTGCGCTGGGCAAGTACGTGGCCTGGAAATAGGGATACTCGCCGTGCTCGGTCTGATACGAGTAGCCCCCCGTCAGGTCGATCGTGCCCGCCGCGATCCGGAGCGGCGCCGCGTAGTTCAGGTACGTCTCGAACACCCCGTTCTGCTGGCCTGGGTTGGAGCGGTTCTGGAATCCGAACTGTGCCGTACCCTTGTACTGGTCGTGGACGTTCTTGGGTCGGAACTGGTCGCGAGAGGCGGCGGTGACGTCGAAGCCGAGGTTGACGTTGAGCCGCAGGTTGGAAACCCAGGGCAACTCATACTCGCCGCGGACGTTCCCGGTCGCGCGATACGTCGTTGCCCGGTCCTGCGCCAAGGCGGCGATCTCGAGCGGGTTGTCCGCCGAGGTCAGCGTGGCCCCGGGCCAGTTGTAGTAGCCCGTCGCGCTTGTCGAATCGTAGACCGGCTGGGTAGGCCCCATCTGCGCGGCGTTCGAGAGAACGCCGCCCGGCGTGAACACGTCGTGCTGTCGAGAAGCGCGAACATTGCTGCGCAGCCTGAGGCGATCGTCGAACAGATGCTGCTCGTAGTTCGCGCCGAGGGTCGCGCGCTGGAGCGTCGTGCCCAGGAGGATGCCGTCCTGGTCCAGATACCCCATCGACAGCCGCCAGTTGCTAGTTGCGGTAGCGTTCGACAGGGAAAGATTGTGCTCTTGGCCGTGTCCCGTGCGGATCACCTGGCCGAACCAGTCGGTCGTGGTGTTCCCGAGCTGCGACAGTTGGCCGGACGTGCCGTGCTGTTGGACGGCGGCGCGGAAGTCTGTCGCGTTGAGCATGTCGGGGAGGCGGTCCACCGAGGAGGAGGACATGTTGCCGGTGTACTCGACATGCAGCCCGCTCTGTCCCCGCTTGGTCGTGATGAGCACCACACCGTTCGCGGCGTTCGATCCGTAAATCGCGGCCGCGGAAGCGTCCCGCAGCACGGTGATATTCTCGATGTCGGCGGGATTGATCGAATTGAGCGGGTCGCGGCCGACCGTGAGCCCGCCGCCGGCGCCGGTGCCCATCGGCATCCCGTCGATCACATAAAGCGGATCGCTGGCCGCGCTGACGGATGTGGTGCCGCGGATCCGGATGGACGTGCCGCCGCCAGGCTCGTTGGTGTTCTCAATCACCTGGACGCCGGGCGCTTTGCTGCCGATGAGCTGTGCTGGGCTGATGATGCGGCCCGTGTTGAACTGCGAATCGCTTACCGATGACACGGCGCCGGTGACGGCGCCAAGACGCTGCTCGCCGTAACCCGTCACCACGATTGCGGAGAGGTTGAGGGCCTGCGCGTCGAGCTCGAGATCGACGCTGACTGTATCGCCGCCCGTGACCATGACCGGTTGGTTCACCGCCGTGTAACCGATCAGGCGCGCGTGCATGAGATCACTGCCGGCCGGCACGCCGGTGATCGTGTAGCGGCCGTCGGGCTGCGTCCGCGCGCTGCGGTTCCCGACGCTGACGAGGACGCCGGCGATCGGTTGTTGCGTGTTGTTGTCGGTGATGCGTCCGCGAATGGTACCGGTGGGTTGCTGAGCGGCGAGCGAGGCGGTCCAGGACAGTGCCAGGAGCGCGCACATCGAACGATGGAACCGGTGCATACGACCTCTCGGGCGGTGAAGAGTTCAAGAGGGTGCCTGGATGCGAGCGTGTCAAGACGCGCTAGATTTCACCGGATGCGTTATACAAGGTTTCATGAAAGCCTCAAGAACGCCGTCCTCACCACGCCGGGCGCCACATCCGAATCGCTACGGCGGGCCGTGCTGCAACGGGCGCGCCAGGGCCGCCCCGGCCAGGATGACGTCCCCCCCGCACTGAGCCGCTACGTGGATACCGTGGCCCGCCATGCCTATAAGGTCACGGATGCTGGGGTTGCCGAGCTCCAGCAATCGGGGAATTCCGACGACGCCCTGTTCGAGATCACGGTCGCGGCGGCCGTGGGGGCCGCGCTGCACCGCCTGGACCGGGGGATGGCGGCGCTCCGCGGCGAGGAGCCCGGCTGATGCGGGTGCGCGCGGTCGAACACGGCCACCGTCTCAAGCAAAAGCTGATCCTGACGCTCATTCGGATCGTGAGCCGGCGCTGGGTTCCCGACGTCGTCAAGACGCTGATGTACCGGCCCGAGTTCTTCGGCGCGCCGCAGTGCGAGTGGACGCAGGCAGTGATGCGCGGTCCCTCGGACTGGAGCGTCGGTGAGCGCGAGCTGTTCGCCGCGTTCACCTCGAAGCTGAATCAGTGCGTCTTCTGAACAGACTCCCACGCCGCGGTCGCGGCGCTGGCGCTGAAGGACACGAGCTTCGTGAAAGCGGTGATCGACGATTGGCGCAGCGCGCCGCTCGACGCCAAGCTGCGCGCGACGCTCGGCTTTCTGGAAAAGCTCACGCTGCAGCCCAACGAGGTTCGTCCCGCGGATGTCGCGCCCCTACGATCCGCCGGTCTTTCGGATGACGCGATCGAGGATGCGATCAACGTCTGCGCGCTGTTCAACATCTACGACCGACTGGCGGATGCGTTGGGATGGCATCTGCCCGACGCCGCGGGTTATGCGGCGTCGGCGCAAGCCCTAATGAAGCGAGGGTACCTGCTCTAACTGCAGCCGGTCGTCGTTCTTCGCCACGACAATCAGCCGCCCCCCGCCGCCGCGTTTCAGAAATGCCATATGCCGCACCTGGCCGTCGAGCGCGAGGCCGCTCCGATCCATATCGACCGCCGTGAAAGCGCCGCGGCCATCGCCCTGCAGCAACAGCCCGTAGCTCGCGTCGTAACGCCCCTCGGCGGGCGTGACGCCGGAGAAGTTGCCGGCGATGATCAGATCGACGTTCCCATCGCCATCGACATCCGCAGCGAGCGACGCGTAGATCGGCGCAAACTGTGCTTCCGCCGGCAGCGCGCGCAGCGCGAACGTCCCGTCGCCGCGGTTCAGCGCGATCATGCTGGCGAGCGTGTCGGCCTCGAGCACGCGCGCTTTCTTCAATTCCTCCTTTGGAATGAAGTCCTGAATCCGACTCGCACCGAACGACGCGTACGTCGGGAACCGGGTGCGGAGCGCCGGCATCGCCCGGAGCAGCTCGTCGCGTCCCGCGAACGGGTAGCTGACACCGTGCCGGTACGACGTCAGGATCTGGGCGAGTGTGCCGGTATTGAAGAAGTCTCCGACAAAAGCCCGAGCCGGCTCTTGTGGCGAGGCCCGAATCATGGAGTTCGTGCCGAAGTTGCCAAGGATCAAGTCGGGGTGACCGTCGCCGTTCAGGTCCGCCGCCTGGATGCTGGTCCACCAGCCGTTCGTGTGCGCGAAGCCCGCTTGCGTCGAGCGGTCGACGAATCGCCCGTTCTCCTGGTGGAACACGCGCACCGGCATCCATTCGCCGACAACGATCAGGTCGAGCTTGCCGTCGCCGTCGTAGTCGACCCACACGGCCCGCGTGACCATCCCCACCGAGTCGAGCCCCGATGCTTTCTCTCTGGTGACGTCCCGGAAGTGGCCGTGTCCGTCATTCTCGAGCAGATAACTGCGCGGCGTCACGCCGTACTCGCGTGCCACCACGCGACTCCCGACGAACAGGTCGATGTCGCCGTCGCCGTCAAAATCGCCCGGCACGACACAGGAGCCGTTGTGCGCAAAGTCCGGGAGTGGCGCGCGACTGAAATTGCCCCGGCCGTCGTTCAGGTACAGGCGGTCGTGCAACGGCTCGCCCTCCCAGAACTCATTGCCGCCGCTGACGACGTAGAGATCGAGATCGCCGTCCCCGTCGGCGTCGAAGAAGGCGGCATCGACGTCCTCGTGCAGGCTGTCGGCACGAAAGGCGGGCTCGGCGAGCGCGTGGAAGCGGCCGTCCGCGCCTTGCGTGAACAGCTCGCCCGCCTGCCACTTGGCGCCGCCGGCGTAGATGTCCTCGCGGCCGTCGCCGGTGACGTCGCCGACGGCCAGCGCTGGGCCCTCGGTCGAGAGCAGATGCGGCATCAGCGGCTCGCGGCCGAAGTCGAAGAACGTGTTCTCCTGATGCTTGAAGCTGATCGGCACACGATCGGTGACGTCGGAGAAGAGGGGCGGATGGGCGGATGGGCGGAGGGGCGGTTGGCTGCGCGCATCAGTCTGCGACAACGTGATCATGCGGTCCGCGGCCACGTTCGTCAGTGTCTGGGAGCGCCGGTCCGGCCAGATGACCGTAAGCGAGTCCACACGCGAGGTCGTACCCAGACCAAAGTGGGGGCGGGGATCGACCGCTGATTCGAAGCCGCGTGTGGGCATGACTTCCACGAGCTGGTGCGACCCGCCGGCGGTAATCATCACTCTTGCGCCGATTCCCGCGGTGTTCGCGCCGGAGCCGCGCAGGGTCACTGTGAGATAGTGATGACTCGCACTGTCCAGGTCGCGCGCGCGGTTGCGGTAGACCGCGGCGGGCGCGTTGAGCCGGTTCACCACGAGATCGAGCGCGCCGTCATTATCGAGATCCGCGTAGACCGCGCCGTTCGAGAACCCGGGAGTAGCGAGTCCCCAGCCGGCCGCCATGTCGGTGAACGTCAGGTCCCCGTTGTTACGAAACAGATGGTTCGGCGTGGGGACGTGCGGCATCTTCGCGAGGAGCCGCCCGACCGGAGGCTGCACGCCCGCCGGGACGCTGTCGTACGACGCGATGTAGTCGAGATCATTGGGGCGCCGGTAGATCCCGGTCGTGACGAACAGGTCCTTCCGGCCGTCGTTGTCGAAGTCGGCGAACAGCGGCGCCCAGCTCCAATCCGTGGCCGCGATTCCCGCGAGCAGGCCGATCTCGCTGAACCGCAGCTTTCCTACGACGCCCCGATTCAGCTGCAGCGTGTTGCGCACGTACTGGTAGTGATAGCCCGCGTGCCGGTACTGGTTGAACAGCTCATAGCTCTCCGCCGTCTGCGCCGTTTTGCGGATGGGCTCGCTGTCGGGCAGCATGTCGAGCACGGCAATATCGGGACGGCCGTCGTTGTTGAAATCCGCGGCGTCCACGCCCATCGAGAACTTGCTCGTGTGACCGGTGACCTGCGCGATGGACTCGGTGAACGTGCCGTGGCAGCCGTTCAAATAGAGAAAATCGTCCTCGGGGAAATCGTTGGCGATGTAGATATCCGGGCAACCGTCGAGATTGACGTCGCTGATCACCACCCCCAGGCCAAACCCTTCGACGCCGCCGTAGATCCCTGCCGCTGCGCTCACGTCAACGAAGTGGCCATGATCGTTACGGTAGAGGCGGTCGCCAGCCTTCGGATTGCGGACGCGAGTCGTGCCGTGGGCCGCGGCGAGTTCGGAGAACGTGGAGCTGTTTAGCAGGTACATGTCGAGGTCGCCGTCGCCGTCGTAGTCGAAGAAGGCCGCCTGCGTGGAGAAGCCCGCGAAGTCGAGTCCGTACTCCGCGGTGCGATCGGTGAACGTGCCGTCGCCATTGTTGATATACAGGACGTTCCGGCCCTGTATCCCGAGGTAGTTCACGCCTGAGACGTAGATATCGAGCCGGCCATCGCCATTGACGTCGGCCATGGTGACACCGCTCTTCCACCCGACGGAATCAGCGACGCCGGCGCGGTCGGTGATGTCCTCGAAGCGGAAGTGGCCCAAGTTGCGGTACAACCGGTTGCGACCCAGGTTCGAGGTGAAATAGAGGTCGAGCAGTCCGTCACCGTCGATGTCACCCACCGCCACTCCGCCGCCGTTGTAGTAGTACAGATAGTTGACGATGTTGAGCAGGGAGTCTTGGGAGAGCGTGTTCGCGAACGTAATGCCGCTCGCCTCCGGCGTGACGGCCTCGAACAACGGCGGCGGCGGCGGCGAGCGACGGCAGCCTGGGATGACGAGCGTCGTCGCGAGCAGAAACAACAGATTTTTTTGCAAGGGGCGCCAGTATAGCGTGAAAACTCTTGTCTTGCTCGGCGCGGGACTCGTGCTCACGGCCGTTGGAGCGTGCCGCGAGCAGGTCATCGATCAAGGGGCGTTGCTCACCGCCCGCACCGTCGGCCTCGAGTACCTCCAGCGCGGCCGCTTGCCGGACGCCGAGCGGGAATTCCGGAAGGTGATCGCGCTGGCGCCGCGCGATCCCCTGGGCTACGCGAACCTCGGCCTCACCTACCTCCGGGCCGGCCGGCTCAGCGATGCGGCGTCACAGCTCAAGCGCGCGCGGCGGCTCGATCCCGCCAGCCCCGAAATCGCGCTCATCACCGCCAAACTGTATTCGCTCACCGCTCGCGCAGCGGAAGCCCGCCAGATGCTGGCAACGATTCCACCGGACGCGCGCGTCCTCTACGCGCTGGCGCTGCTCGAGCGTCAGAGCGGCGACAGCGGAGCAGATCGCCGCTATGCGGAGCGTCTCCGGCAGGTCCTCGAGCGGTCGCCGGCGAATCTTGCCGTGCGGCTCAAGCTCGCCGCCGCACTCCTCACGCTCGGCGGGGCGGACAGCACGATCCGCTACCTCGAGGACGTGCGTGCGTCGCGTCCCGAGCCGCCACGCGAGGCAAAGCCGCAGCTCGCAGCAGTGCTGGAGGCGCTGCGTGCCGGTCGACTCCCGGAGGCACGCGCTGCGCTCGAGCGGTTGCTGCGCCTGATCGAGACTACGGCGCCCTATCAGGCGTCGCTCGCCCAGGTCGACTGGATCGAAGGCCCGCTTGCGGGCCGGCCCGTGTTGGAGTTCAGCCCGCAGTCGCTCATCACGATGCGGGGCATCACGCCGGCCGCGGGGGCCAACGCCGGTGTGCGGTTCACCGATGTCACCGGCGAAAGCGGCTTGCCGGACCTCGGCCGAGGGCCGACTGCCGTGGCGCTGGGCGATTACGACGGCGACGGTGAGGACAATCTCCTGGTTGCCGCACCGCTCCCGCGGCTCTACGCCGTCCACGGCGGTTACGTCGCCGACGTCAGCGGCAAGACGCCGCTGCCGCTGCCCGCCGGCGCCGTCTCGGCGACCTTCGCCGATTACGACAACGACGGCTGGCTCGACCTGTTTGCGATCGGGACGGACGGCCGCGGCTACCTGCTCCACAACCGCGAAGGCAAGGGGTTCGAGGATGTGACTGGCGCCGCCGGCGTGCGCGCCGTGGCAGGCGTACGGCACGCACTATTCGTCGACGTGGATCACGATGGCGATCTCGACCTGCTGCTGGTCGGCGGCGGCTCGCTCGCCGTCTATCGCAATAACCTCGACGGGACATTCACGCTCTTTCCGAACGCGGACGGGATCACGCGGGGAGGCAGCGACGCCGCGTTCGGCGACTTCGATGATGACGGGCGCATCGACATCTTCGTCGCCAGCGAAAATGGCGGCGATGCGCTGTTCCACAACGACGGCGTGCGCGGGTTTAGGGATTCGGGACTCGGGATTGGGACACGCTCGAGCGCCGTTGCGGTTGGCGACTACGACAACGACGGGGCGCTCGATGTCGTCCTCGCCGGGCCTGGAGGCACAGTCCTTTGGCACAACGACGGCTCCGGAAGATTCACCGAGTCGCAGCGCCTGCGTGGTGGATCGAGTGTCGCGTTCCTCGACTACGACAATGACGGCTGGCTCGATCTCATCGTCGTGGGGCCGCACGGCACGTCGCTGTTCCATAACGACGGCCGTGGCCGCGTGGACGATCGCAGCGCGCTGCTGCCGGTTCCGCTGCAGCACGATTCGACCGGACCGATGCTCATCACCGATCTCGATCGCGACGGCGATCAGGACATCATCATCGGCGCCCGCGACGGGGTCCACCTGCTCCGCAACGACGGCGGGAACGCGCACCTCGGCATGCGGGTGCAGCTAACCGCGCTGGGAATGGGGAGCGGAAAGAACAATGCGTTCGGCATCGGCTCGAGGCTCGAAGTGCGGGCCGGCGAGCTGTACCAGACGCGCGTCGTGACGGGACCGGTCACGCCGTTTGGACTCGGCACCCACTTCAAGGCCGACGTGCTCCGCGTCCAATGGACCAACGGTGTGCCGCAGAGCATCTACTTCCCCGGCACCGACCAGGACGTGCTCGAGTTCCAGCAGCTCAAGGGTTCGTGTGCTTTCCTCTATACCTGGGATGGCACGCATTTCCGCTTCATCACGGATGTGATGTGGCGGAGCGCGCTAGGAATGCCCCTTGGGATAATGGGCGGCAACGCCGCGTACGCACCGGCGAGAGCGTCGCAAGAATACGTGCGCATTCCCGGTGAAGCATTGCGGCCTAAAGACGGACGCTACGTCCTGCAGGTCACCGAGGAGCTGTGGGAAACCGCGTATCTCGATCAACTGCGGCTGCTCGCGGTCGATCACCCTGATTCGGTCGACGTCCTGGTCGACGAGCGATTCCCCCCCGTGACGAACGGGTTGCGGCTGTACCAGACGATCCACAAGCGCCTGCCGCGCTCGGCGGTGGATGGTCGAGGAACCGACGTGCGCGACGCGCTCCGCGAGCACGACGATCGCTACGTCTCGAACCTGACGCCCCTGCAGTACCAGGGGCTCACCGAACCGCACGACCTGATTCTCGACCTCGACCGGGACGCGGGCCGCCCGGGAACGCTGCTCGTGCTCAGGGGCTGGATTTTTCCATCAGACGCGAGCATCAACGTCGCGCTGTCGCAGCAGCACACGGTGCGCGCCGAGCCTCCGGTGCTGGAGGTGCGGGACGCGCGGGGGAGGTGGGTATCGCGTGGCGGTATTGGATTCCCATCGGGCAAAGACAAGACGATGGTGATCGATCTCGCGCGGATCTTTCCGACCGGTGACCACCACGTGCGCGTGCGGACAAACCTGCAGGTGTATTGGGATCAGGCGTTTGTGGCGGACGATGTAAACCACGGCGGTGGGAGCGCGCGGGTCACGACCCTTGCACCGATGTCCGGCGATTTGCATTTCCGCGGGTTCTCGCGGATGTACCGGCGCGGCGGGCGCTCTGGCCCGCATTGGTTCGATTACGACAGCGTCACGCAGGAATCGCCGTGGCGGCCCATCACCGGTGCGGTGACGCGGTACGGTGATGTACGCCCGCTGCTCGATGGCAGCGACGATCAGTACGTCATCATGGTGCCCGGCGACGAAACGACCGTGGAGTTCGACGCGTTACCGGAGCCGCCCGCGGGATGGACCAGAGACTTCCTGCTCTACAGCGATGGCTGGATCAAAGACTCGGATCTGAATACCGCGCACGGCACCACGGTCGACCCGCTGCCCTACCACGCGATCAGGTCCTACCCCTACGCTCCGGGCGACGCCTACCCCGCCGATTCGGCGCGGCAGCGTTATCTGCGCGAGTACAACACGCGAGTGATCAACCACCCCCCCCCCGGAGGGCGGGAAGAGCACTGACGAGCGATTCGCGGCTTAGCCCGAGGACCGCATGGCGCGCGACCAGGACATCGAGGTCCACCGGGTAGAGGCCGTGCGCCGCTCGGCTGGCGAGCCCGCAGACGTTCCGCGGCGCGATTGTCTTACTCACCCATTGGACGAATCTGCGGCGATCCTCGGGCGTGCGAATGTGGCGCAAGCGGCGCAGGCTGGCCCGCGGCAACCCACCAAGCCGTGGATCGCCCACACCGAGGAATCCGGCCCACGCGAATGCTTCGTTTTTCACCAATCGTTGGCGGATCTCTGCGAATGAGACGGCGGCGAAATAGATCATCGCATGTGCCGCGAAGAGATCAAAGCGAGCCATCGCGTGGTATGCTCCCGCGACCAGCGCATCGATCTGATCGGCCTCTTGGCTCAAGGCGGCGTCATAACGAGCAAGGTCCCGCTCGGTCGGACCCCCCTCTTTCTCGAAGAGAAGGCCGAGCCGCTCGATCGCGCGCAGGCTCCAGGCTATTCCGGTCGAGAACAGGGGGTCTACGAAGGCATAGGTGTGGGGCAGCATTGCCCAGCCCGCACCTGCCGCCCGGGTGAGGCGATGCTGGATTCGCGGTTTGTAAGCGAGCGGCATGAGGGGCTTCGCGTCGCCAAACAGCGCGCCGAGCGTCGGGTAGCGGTGGAGCAGGTATTGCCAGATCTGCTCCGGTGATCCTGGCACCCTCTGCTTCAGTAAGAACCCCGCACTGGTGACTCCGTGGTCAAAGCGCAGGGAGTACATCCACCCTTCATCTATAATGTGGTGCACCGCCGCCCAATCGTCGGGATAGGGGCCAGCTGGCAGGCCCCGCACGACCTCCGGAAACAGGCGCACGCCGTCAAAGTGGCTGAACAAGAGACCAGCGTTCGTGTGGGTGCGGTCGAGTCCCGATGGTATCGCCAGCCGGCGTGCCATGACTCCGCCAGGCCCTGAGGCGTCGACCACGAAGTCGGCGCGCAGCGCCTCCAGCACGTCGGCCGTTACGTCGACGCGGTCGCGATACTCGACGCCCGCCGCTATGGCGGCACGCACGAAGTGGTGGTCCACATCGGCGCGGAGCCAGTGGTTGTCGGCGACGTGATCGTTGGGGCTCGCCGCCACGAGGAGGCGCTCGAGGTTCGTGCCGGTCTGGGAGAATGGGCGTCCGTGGTGGTGGCGATAGAACGTGAAGCCACGCTTCAGCCCGCGGCGGAGCTCGGGGAAGCGCGCGACCCAGCGGCCGTGCGCGGCGAGGTCGTAGCAGTCGTGCAAACCATAGCGGCGCGCCAGGCGCTCGAGCGTGAGGTTCGCGAGCGGGGTGCTCGACTCCCCGATCGCGAAACGCGGATGGGTGCCGCGCTCGAGCAGTACGACGTCGTGTCCCTGAACAGCGAGCACACGCGCGAGCAGCGATCCAGCAAAGCCGCTGCCGACGACTGCTACGCGCACGCTTGACACGGGATTAGGGGTGGGGACTGGGGACTCGGGCTGAGATTCATTGTCTGGATGCGCGCCACCCGCTGCGGCCGGCAGCTCTCACAACCGGGCAGGCGTTCGATATCCCAGAGATCCGCGGTCACCACAGCGGACTTGATCCCTCGGCATCGCTCGAGTGCGTGCTCCAGTTGTGCGAGCGTAGGCGGCACGAAGTCGCCGAGTGCCTCGAGCCGCTCGAGCTCGCCATTGCCGCCGCGCACGGGGATGATCGCAACCCTGCGGGCGCCGCGTGAGGCCGCGTACTCCACCGTTCGAACAGTCCACTCGATCGATTCCGCGGCTGGGACGTACGGTGCGCC
>DATLXS010000249.1:0-2185 GCA_035575675.1 Gemmatimonadales bacterium | reverse complement strand
TGACGCCCACAACGATGCTGGGTGCAGACTGCAGCGTTCCTCCCCGAGCGAGGCGGCGATTGTAGCATCCGCCCGGGGCATTTTTACTCCGGGTCGTATCGTGTTACATTGCTTCCGAGCCCCGTTTTCCGCATAACGCAGAAACCCGACAGGAGTCCGCATGAGACTGTCGCTCCGGTTCATCGTTCCCCTCGCCATCACGCTCGCGGCCATCGCGTACGCGGTCATCCCGCTCGTCGACAGGTTCACGCTCCAGTGGTTCGTGCGCGATCTCGACATCCGCACCTCGCTCATCGCGAACACGATCCAGGATCCGTTGCGGGACCTCGTCCGCGAAGGCTCGCGAACGAAGGTTCTGCGCTTTTTCGACCGGATCATGCAGGACGAACGCTTGTTCGCGGTCGCTTTCTGCGACCCGTCCCGCAAGATGATTTACAAGACGGCGGTGTTCCCCGCTTCGATCACCTGCGCGGGCGACGACCACGAGGCGCTCGTCAGCGAGAGCCGCCTGGTCAACCTCCAGCGCGGCCCGATCCACGTGGCGATCCATCGCGTCGAGTCCGAAGGCACGGCCTACGGCTACCTGATGCTGGTGCACGACATGAGCTTCGTGCAGCGGCGCAGCGACGACACGAAGAAATACATCTTCTATCTCTTCGCCGCGATCGGTGCGATCGTTTCGCTGGTGACCGTGGTGATCGCGGAAATCAGCTGGCGCGGCTGGGTCGCGGGCCTCAAGGCCGTGATCCGGGGCGAAGCGTTCGGTCGCGGCGAGACGAAAGTGCCCCTGCGCGAGTTGCGGCCGGTCGCGCGCGATATTCAGGCGCTGATCCGCGATCTGGAGTCGGAGCGCAAGGCGCGGGACGAAAGCCAAATCAACTGGTCGGCCGACACGCTCCGGGCGATACTGCGCAACGACCTGAAAGGCGAGGAAGTGCTCATCGTTTCCAACCGGGAGCCCTACATCCACATGCGGCGCAACGAGCGCATCGAGGTGCAGCGGCCCGCGAGCGGCCTGGTGACCGCGCTCGAGCCCGTGATGCGGGCGTGCTCGGGAACGTGGATCGCGCACGGCAGCGGCAACGCCGACCGCGAAACGGCGGACTCGAGCGACCACGTGATGGTGCCGCCCGAGCGGCCGGCCTACCGGATCAGGCGGGTCTGGCTCTCCAAGGAGGAGGAAGCCGGGTACTACTACGGGTTCTCGAACAGCGGGCTGTGGCCCTTGTGCCACATCGCGCACACCCGCCCGATCTTTCGCACCGCGGACTGGAACGCCTACGTCACCGTCAACCGCCGGTTCGCCGACACGGTCGTGCGCGAAGCGAAGACCTCCGATCCCATCGTCCTGGTCCAGGACTATCACTTCGCGCTGCTGCCCCGCATGATCCGGGAGCGCCTGCCGGAGGCGACCGTCATCACGTTCTGGCATATTCCCTGGCCCAACGCCGAAGCGTTCGGAATCTGCCCGTGGCGCGAGGCGATCCTCGACGGGATTCTCGGCAGCAGCATTCTGGGATTTCACACCCAGTTCCACTGCAACAATTTCATCGACGCGGTGGACCGCTACGTCGAGGCGCGGATCGATCGCGAAACCTACACCATATCCTACGGCGGCGACCAGACCGCGGTGCGGCGCTATCCCATCTCGATAGAATGGCCGCTCAACTCCAAGACCATGCAAAAACCGCTGGGCGAATGCCGCACCGACGTGCGCAAGAGGAACGGCCTCGCCGCAGACACGATGATCGGGGTCGGCGTGGACCGACTCGACTATACCAAGGGGATACTCGAGCGGTTCCTCGCGGTCGAGCGCTTTCTCGAGATCGAGCCCGAATGGATCGGCAAGTTCGTGTTCGTACAGATCGCGGCGCCCTCGCGCTCCAGCATCGACGAGTACCAGAACTACGACGCGCGCGTGCGCGCGCTCGCACGCCGTATCAACGACAAGTTCTCGAACAAGCGCCACGAGCCGATCCTGCTCAAGATCGAGCATTACGACCCCGACGACGTCTACGAGTACTACCGGGGGTCGGAGCTGTGTTTCGTGAGCAGCCTGCACGACGGCATGAACCTCGTCGCCAAGGAGTTCGTCGCCTCGCGCGACGACGAGCGCGGGGTGCTCGTTCTCAGCCAGTTCACGGGGGCGTCGCGAGAGCTTCCGGAAGCCCTGATCGTCAATCCC
>DATLXS010000248.1:0-4353 GCA_035575675.1 Gemmatimonadales bacterium | reverse complement strand
CCAGACGCTATTCCGCAGCTCAACGAAATCATCACAGCGCTGGAAACTGACGCGCACGTCAAAGTGGTCGTCTTTGACAGCGCGATTCAAGGGTTTTTTCTCACTCATTACGATTTCCTTGCGAAACTCGAGGATACGACCAGTCTACCACCCGGGCCGACAGGGCTTCAGCCTCTGCCTGATATGCTGGTACGGCTGAGTCGTGCCCCGGTTGCGTCGATCGCGTCAATCCGGGGACGCGCTACGGGTGTCGGAAGTGAGCTTGCCCTGGCATGCGACATGCGTTTCGCAAGCCGCGAAAAAGCCATTTTGTCGCAGTGGGAAGTCGGGGCTGGTCTGGTGCCTGGGGGTGGCCCAATGGCACGGCTACCGCGTCTGATGGGACGAGGACGCGCACTGGAAGTGCTTCTGGGGGCCGACGACATCCCCGGCGATCTGGCGGAACTATACGGATACGTCAACCGGTCATTGCCGGATGCCGACCTCGACGCGTTTGTCGAGTCCCTCGCAACCCGCATCGCATCGTTCGACAAGCGGGCGATCAGCGAGACCAAGCGCTTCGCCGACGTGGCCAGTCTGCCGCCTGACTTCGAAATCGCACCGGAGTGGGACGTGTGCTTTGCCTCGATCATGCGGCCGGCCGCGCAAGAGAGGATCAAGAAGTTGATGGAGCGAGGCTTTCACAAGCCTGGTGATGTGGAAGACCGCTTGGGATACCACGTCGGCCAACTCGGGCGCTGAGCGTCGGAAGAAAGGCGAATGCCGATGTCACATCATGCCTCAGGTCCCAACTTTGGATTTCCGCGCGGCGATGCCCGACTGGACATGACCGATCTCTATGCCTTCACCAAGCCAGGAGACCCTGCCAAGTCAATCATCGTCCTCAATGTGCACCCGTCTTTCGCCTTGAACTCGCCTGAACCGACAACGACTGAGCCGTTCGCCCCAGGTGCCCTATACGAGGTCAAGGTTGACACGGATGGCGATGCGGTTGCCGATCTCGCTTATAGCGTCCGGTTCGCATCTGCCGAAGACGCGAAGCAGACTGCGACAGTTCGCCGTGTTCAGGGCGTGCAAGCCGCTGGCGTGGGCGAGGAGGGTGAAGTTATCGTCCAACAAATACCGGTCTCAGTCGGGCGAGAAGCCGTGGTGACCGAAGCCGGTGAGTACCGGTTCTTCTTCGGTTGGCGCAGCGATCCGTTCTTTTTCGACGTAAACGGCAATTTCAATCACATGCAGTTCACGGGGGACGACTTCTTCCTCGACAAGAACGTCTGCAGCATCGTGATTGAATTGCCGAACGCGGATTTGGGAAGCAGGAGGGTGGGAATTTGGGCTCGCACACTGGACAAGACTGCCGAAGGCTGGGTGCAGGCAGATCGCGGTGGCAGGCCATTGCAAGCGGTTTTCCTCCCCGGAGACGAGAGGGAGGCATACCTCAGTGGAGAGCCAGCGGATGATGGTCGCTTCATCGGCGTCTTCGCGTACCAATTGGGACACACAGGCGACTATACGCCAGAGGACGCAGTAAGCGTCGCGAGAAAGTTGTTGCCAGACATTCTGTCGTATGACCCTCGCAGACCGACGCGCTTTCCGGACAATGGGCGGACACTGACCGACGATGTCGTCGACGGGTTCTTGTCCATGCTCTCGAACGGAAAGGTGACAGGAGACAAGGTCGGGCCGCACGGCGATCTGCTAGACGAGTTCCCGTACCTGGGACCCCCGCACGCTTAGCGGCTGCGGCGCGCGGGTCAGTTGGCGAGAGTGTCACGGAAAATTAACTTCTACATTGTCACGTCATTCCACCGGGGGAACGGGGACGAAGGAGTGAGGTCGAGATTACCAGAACCGACGTGCGTGACCTTCTGGCCGAAGAGATACGGAGGTTAGCGATGGATCATAGGGCATGGGTTGCGAAGGCACCGAAGCAGCCGTTGGTGCTCGAGGCCGTCGATCTCGGACTGTTCGGACCAGAGGAGGTTGAAGTAGCTGTCGAACATTGCGGTGTGTGTCACTCCGACCTCTCCGTCTTGAACAATGACTGGGGAATTTCGCAGTACCCGGCGATTCTCGGCCACGAGGTTGTCGGTCGGGTCACGGCCATGGGTCCAAATGCGAAGGGACTCAAGGTCGGACAGCGCGTCGGCGTCGGCTGGGACTCGGGTAGCTGCATGCACTGTCATCAGTGCATGTCGGGAACGCATCATCTTTGCCCAGAAGTGCAACCGACCATCATCGGTCATCGCGGTGGCTTCGCGACGCACATCCGCGCGCAGTGGGCGTGGGCCATCCCGCTGCCGGAGAAGCTGAACGTCGCGGAGGCGGGGCCGCTCCTATGCAGAGGCGTCACCGTGTTCGCGCCGCTGGCGATGTACGGCAAGCCGACCGATCGGGTAGGGATCATTGGCATCGGTGGGCTGGGGCACATGGCCGTGAAGTTTGCGGCCGCGTACGGCTGCGATGTGACCGCCTTTACGTCGAGCGAGGGCAAGGTCGATGAGATGAAGCGTTTCGGCGCGAACCACGTCGTGTCGAGCAGAGACTCGGCGGCGATCAGGAAGCTTGGTGGCAGCATCGACCTCCTCATCAGCACCGTCAACGTAAAGCTCGACTGGGACGCGATGATCGGTACGCTCGCACCGAACGGTCGGCTCCATGTCGTCGGTGCCGTGCTGGAGCCCATCCCAGTCGCCGCATTCTCGCTCATCCTGCAGCAGCGCAGCGTCTCGGGTTCGCCGGCAGGCTCGCCTATGGCGATTCAGACGATGCTCGACTTTGTTTCACGGCACGGCATCGAGCCACACAACGAGCACTTTCCAATGAGCAAGATCAACGAGGCCTTCGCACGACTCGAGTCACGCAAGGCTCGCTACACGATCGTGCTGGACGGGGATTTCTGATCCGCTTGACCACCGACTTGTTTTTAGTGACGAGACGTTTTCGAGGTAGCAACCATGAACGGCCAACGGAAGACAGCCATCGTGACCGGAGCTTCGCAGGGGATCGGCGCCGGAATCGTGAAAGGGTTCGTCGAACGGGGTTTCAACGTCGTCGCCAACTCCCGGAAGATGACCCAATCCACCGAGGTCGCGGCTTCCAACCACGTCGCTCTGGTGGACGGCCACATCGGCGAGCCGGCAACTGCCGCCAATATCGTCGAGACGGCGCTGTCTCGCTTCAAGTCGATCGACGCACTGGTCAATAACGCCGGCATCTTCTTCACCAAGCCGTGCACGGACTACACGGCCGAGGACTTCAAGTCGCTCGTCTCGACGAACGTCGAGGGCTTCCTGTACGTCACCCAACTCTCCATCAAGCAAATGTTGGCGCAGAAGACCGGCGGGAGCATCGTCACGATCACGGCGGCCCTTGCTCGCAACCCGATGCGGGGCGTCACGGCGGCGGTGCCGATGCTCACCAAAGGCGGTCTTGAAACGATCACCCAGCACCTTGCGATGGAGTACGCGAAAGAGGGCATCCGCGTGAACGCCGTCGCGCCGGGCGCCGTCTACACGCCGCTTCACCGGGAGACTCCGAAAGACGTGATGGAGACCCTGTCGCCAATGGGTCGGCCTTCGACGGTCAAAGACGTCACGGACGCGGTCATGTACCTGACCGACGCCGCGACGGTCACTGGTGACATCCTATACGTGGATGGCGGCTCTCATTTCGGCCGCTGGTAATCAAAACGAGCTTTCGTGATCGCCACAAACTCAACAGCCGCCGAGGACCGTCTCGCCAAGAGCACCCTGTTGCCGAAGTCGGGCAACGCAACCAGCGCGCTCCATCCCATCTCGCCGCCGTTGCTGCCTCTGCGCCTTGCCGTGGGTCGCCTCCGAACGGCCAGTCGCCCACTACATCTGAAAGGCTACCCGGGCAAGGGTTGCGACCGCCACTGTGCGGCGGTGGCGCACGGCGAGGTCATCAAGGCGGCAGCAGACCTGGTGAAGTCGCTCGCGGTCTCGCTCAGCACTTGGGGGATGCGGTCCAACTCAACCTCGGCGGGGAGGGCGGCCGGCACGAGGAGACGGAGAATCCTCGGCACCGCTGGTTGCGCGTGCTCGTGGTCGAAGCCGTTCCCGTTCCCGACGCCGTTGGAGTGACTCGTCTCATCAGCCGCATCAGAGCCGTTCGGCGGCAGCGCCAGAAGGAATCTGCCTTTTGAAGCCCTGGCTGCGTTCCCTCGCCCTGGAACTCCGCAATGCCTGAGGTGCGCTCTCAGCGCTCCAAGCGAGCTTTGGCCGCCGCGATTTCGCGGGGCACCTCGGCCTTGAGCCAGCGGGTGAGGATCGGATCGAGGAACCAGCGGAGGGCGGGGCTCAACGTGAAGTCCAGCCGCCGCGTCACCGT
>DATLXS010000247.1:0-47687 GCA_035575675.1 Gemmatimonadales bacterium | reverse complement strand
CAGTGTCAGCTCGCGCGGCGTGCCGTCCACCAGCGCCAGCATGATGGCGCCGAACGTCTGCTGCATCTGCGTGTGCTTGTAGAGCTGATTGAGCACGACCATGGGGATGACGTCGCGCTTCAGCTCGATGACGAGCCGAATTCCTTCCTTGTCGGATTCGTTGCGGACGTCGCTGATGCCTTCCAGCTTCTTCGCCAGGACGAGATCGCGGATCTGTTCGTGCACCCGCTCCGGGCTCACCTGGTAGGGGAACTCGGTCACGACGATCTGCTGCTTGCCGGTCGACTCTTTCTCCTCGGCGATCGCGCGGGCCCGAATCACGATGCGGCCGCGGCCCTTCTCGTAGCACTCCTTGATGCCCTCGCGGCCGTAAATGATGGCGCCGGTCGGGAAATCGGGACCCTTCACGAACTTCCGGATGTCCTTGAGCGTGGCGGTGGGGTGATCGACGAGATGCACGACCGCCTGCACGACTTCGCTCAGATTGTGCGGCGGGATGTTGGTCGTCATCCCGACCGCGATGCCGGCCGATCCGTTCACCAGCAGATTGGGCAGCCGGCCCGGCAGCACCGTCGGCTCCTGCAGCCGGTCGTCGAAGTTGGGGACGAACGCGACGGTGTTCTTGTCGATGTCCTCCAGCATCGTCATCGCGACGCGGGTGAGGCGCGCTTCGGTGTAGCGGTAGGCGGCGGCAGAGTCGCCGTCGACCGAGCCGAAATTCCCCTGCCCGTCGATCAGCGGATAGCGGAGCGAAAAGTCCTGCACCATCCGGACGAGCGAATCGTAGACGGCGATGTCGCCGTGGGGGTGATACTTGCCGAGCACGTCGCCGACGACGGTCGCGGCTTTCTTGTAGGGCCGCCCGGGCACCAGGCCGAGCTCGTGCATGGCGTACAGGATGCGCCGGTGCACCGGCTTCAGGCCGTCGCGCACATCGGGCAGCGCGCGCTGCACGATGACGCTCATCGAATAGTCGAGGAACGATTCCTTTAACTCGTCTTCGATGAGGCGCGGAAGAATGCGTTCGCGGACGTTAGGACCGGTCATGAAACTCGGGGTTCGGGGCTTGGGGGTCGGGCCGCCGCGGAAGCAGCCTAAGTCAATAAAACCTAATTACTTAGGCTGGGAAAAGCAACGGAAAACGGACGCCTAAATCGTGTCTACGACGTGACTTCCACCACCACTTTTCCCAGCTGCTGTCCGGTAGCGAGTCGCTCGTAAGCCTCCCGCACGCGATCCATCGGATAGACGCGATCCACGATCGGCCGCAGCTCTCCCGTCCCTAACCGCCGCACGATTTCCGCGTACTCGGCCGCGTTGCCCATCGTCGAGCCGAGGATGCTCCAGTGATGCCAGAAGAGCCGCCGGATATCGAGCCCGACTTGGGGGCCTGACGTTGCCCCGCAGGTGACCAGCCGGCCGCCGCGACACAGGCAGCGGAGCGAGTCGTCCCACGTGGCGGCGCCGACGTTCTCGACCACCACATCGACACCCCGTTTGTTCGTCAGCGCCCGGACTTCCTGCGCGACCTTCTGCGTTTTGTGATTGAAGGTGATGTCGGCACCGAGCTGCTTTGCCGTGGCGAGCTTCCCATCGTCGGACGAGGTCACGATCACGCGGGCGCCGAGCAGCTTTGCGATGCGCAGCGCGGTCAGCGACACGCCGCCGCCAATTCCCCATATGAGTGCCGTTTCGTGGGGTTTCAGGCGGGCGCGGGTCACGACCATGCGCCACGCCGTGAGGGTGACCAGCGAGAATGCCGCCGCTTCCGCCCAGGTCAGCTCGGGAGAGAGTGCCGGTATTCTGGCGACGTTGTGGGCGGGAACCGTCACAAGCTCCGCCATCGACCCCGGCAGCTGCTCGCCCAGCATCCGGTAGCTCGCGCAGAGGGAATGTTCGCCCGCACGGCAGAACTCACAGGTGTAGTCGGAAATACCTGGATTCACCATGACCTTGTCGCCCTGTCGGACTGCGCTAACCCCAGGACCGACGGACTCGATGATACCGGCCCCATCGGCGCCCACGATGTGTGGGAAGGGCGGCGCGCTGCCGGGCAGTCCATCGGCGACAAAGAGATCGAGGTGATTCAAGGCCGCCGCGCGAATCGCGACGCGTACCTCGCCCGCCTTCGGGGTGGGCGCATCGGGAACATCGCTGATGTGGAGGTGCTCAATACCGCCGGTAGCCGTCAGAACCGCCGCGCGCACCCCTAGCCCCGAGTCCCTAGCCCCGAGTCCCTATCAAGGCCGGAACGTGGGCGTGATCATCTGCTCCATGCCTGTGGCGGGCAGGGGGATCGGCGTCGCGGAGCTGACCGGCTGGACATATACGCGATAGGTCGGGTTGCGGCGATTCTGCGGCTCGGCATTCACGACCAGGGCGACGAGATCGCCGGACGGCGAGACCGCGAACGACGCGATCGCCAAGTCGGTGCCGGTGATGGCGGTCGTTGCGCCCGTCGCGAGGTCGGCGCGCATGACCTGTTGCACCGTGCGATTCCCATCCCGCCGCTCGACCAGATAGGCCAGCGTCCCATCGCGCAGGAACCGAGGCTCCGACTCGCGTTGCTGCGGCGAACGCGTGAACTGCCGCTGATTGGAGCCATCTCGCGCCATCAGCCAGATGTCGCCGTCCTTGTTGCGCGTAGACACGTAGGCAATCGTCTGCCCGTCCGGCGACACCGTGGGTGAGGAGTTCACCGAGTCGCGCGTCAACTGGGTGAGGCCGGTGCCGTCCAGGTTCACGGTCCAGATCTGCTGCTTGCCGGCAGTCCGCGCGGAGTGGAACACCAGCGCTTGCCCGTCAGGCGTGAACGCGGGCCGGCCGTCCGGTTGTGGGTCGTTCGTGACGCGCGTCGCGCCCGTTCCGTCCGCACTCATCACATAGATCTCGGCATTGCCGTCGCGGAGCGAGACAAAGGCGATGCGCGAGGCGTCGGGGGAAAACGCCGGATCGCTGGCCGATGTCGTATCGGGCGTGAGCTTGGTGAGCTGCGCGAGGTTGGACCGCTCGACGGCATACAGCTGGAACTTGCCGGGCGTGTTCGGGAAGCCGCGCGAGCTCGCGACGACGATTTCGCCAACGACGTAAATGTCGGCCGTTGCGGTCTTTCCACCGGGGGCGGTGGCGGTGACCTTCGCATGCCCGTAGCCGGCCCCCGCGACCGTGCCGTCCTCACCGACGGGGGCGATCTGCGCATTGTCGCTGCTCCAGGTGAGATTGGACGCGGGTCCCAGCACATTGCCCTGATCGTCGGCGTAGTTGGCGCGCAGGGTGTGCCGCTGATTGAGGCCGATCCCCACGCGTGGCTGTGTGAACTTCACTGATCCCGCGATCACGCTCACCGTCCAGTTCACCGCCAGCCCGGTACCGGGCCCACGGACGGTCAGCTGCGTCTTGCCGACGGCGCGGCCGGTGAGCAGACCCGTCTGAATGTCGAAGGTTGCGATTGACGGGTCAGCGACAGTCCAGCGCAGCGGCGCTTCCGGAACCGGCGTGTTGTCACCGGTCAGCGCATCCGCTTTGAACTTGACGGTCCCGGTGAGAGGCACTTGTACTTCGGCTGAAGCTCGTGGAGTCACGGCCAGCTTCTCCACGACCTTGTGCACCGAAACCTCGATGCTCTTGCTCTGCAGCAACCCCGCGACGGTCAAAATCGCCTTGCCGGGCCCGACCGCGGTGACAACGCCGGCCAGGCTGACCCGCGCGACGCTTTGATCACTCGACGCCCACTGCAACACGAGCGGATTCACGGTGCGGTTGTTCTGGGTCGCCACGATGACGTGGACCGTGTCGAGCTCTCCGGGTGAGAGCATCAATGTCGTTCCTTCCCGCACACTGAACTCCGCCTGCTGGACAACGACGGGTGCCGTCGCGGTAAGCCCACCGGTACCGGTCGCCTGGATCGTGCCCTGGCCCGGGGAGAGTGCGACGACGTTGCCGCTCTGATCGACGCTCGCCACGTCCGGACGCAGTGATGTCCAGGTGACAAGAACCGGGGCAGCCGGTGAGCCGTCTTCCCGCAGGGCCCGTGGCGAAACGCGCGTATTCTCTGAGGCCAGCAGATAGACCACCCCCGGCTCGAGCCGCAGCGCGACCGCCGGACCACTGCCGGGGGGTTGGCCAAGGAACGGATCGGGGCCCGGCGGCGCGGCCGGCGGGGGTGCGGCGGGCGGACCGCTCGGTGGCGCGGCGGGCGGTGGGGCGGCGCCGCCAGTCACCTGGATGGCGGCTTGGCCGCGCCGGGCGCCCACGCGTGCCTCGATGATGGCCACGCCATTGGCGACCCCGGTGATGGTGCCGCTGTTATCGACCTTGGCGACGTTGACGTTGTTCGACGACCAGATGATGCGCACGGTCGGGATGACATTGCCGATCCGATCGAAGGCCGTGGCGAGCAGACCGCTGCGCTCCCCGACGCGAATCGTCACCGTAGGAGGAGCTACCTGAACTTCGGCGACGTTTTGCGCCCCCGCTGCGCCCGGCAGGAGGCAGGCGAGCGCGACGATGAGTCCGCGTCTAATCATGGCTCGCGAATGTGCGTCCGGCTAAATGCCGTTGTCAAGCCAACTTGTCACAATCGACTGCGATTGGAGCGACCCAAAGCGCGGTCGTCCGTGTCACTTGCGAGGTCTGAATCCCGGGGTAAGCTATAGGCCACCGACGACGCCCCTGCACCTATCAGCATAGGAGAAGATCCGATGCTTGAGCAGATGGAGTTCACGGAGAGCAGTTGGCCTGGACCGGGGTTCATGGAACCGATGTTCCCTTCGGCGCCCGCGCCTGCGCCGAGCCCCGCGTCGATGCCGATGGAAGAGTCGCGCCCCTCTTCCAAGCCGAAAGCGAAGAAGAAGAAGGCCGCCAAAAAGAAGGCCGCCAAGAAGAAATCGCGGCCCAAAGCCAAGAAGAGGAAACCGGCGAAGAAGAAGAAGGCCGCTAAAAAGAAACGCCGCCGCTAACAGATCTCGCTCCAACACCCGCGGGAGCGTCTCGACGAGACGCTCCCGCGGCCACGTTAAGGAGACTCATGCGTTTTCTCTTCAGCGCTTTGCTTCTGACATCCTGTTCAGCACCCAAGATCCCGTTTGGGAATCCGCCGCAAGAAATCGCGGCAATGCTGCAGCGCTCCGCGTCCGACTGGAATCGTGGCGACCTCGCGGGCTTCATGAGCGACTACGCCAAGGACTCGCTCACGAGCTACATGGCGGCCGGTCACGTCATGTATGGATGGCAGGCGATGTACGACCGCTATCAAGCGAACTACTTCGCGCCCGGCAAAGCGCGCGACTCGCTTTCGTTTGATGAGCTGCACGTGCGGGTCCTGACACCTGATTTCGCGTACGCCACCGCCCGCTTCAAGCTGTCACGCCGCGACTCGGTCGTGGCCAGCGGACCCTTCACGCTGGTCCTGCAGAAACAGGGCGATCGCTGGCGGATCCTGCACGATCACACGTCCGCGGACACCAAGTGACGGTCGGACGGTCTGACGGTCGGACGGTCGGTCTGCTCCTTCTTCTGCTCCTCGGCGGTTGCTCCAAGCTCTTGCCGCCGAAGGACCACGTCATCGCGCTCGAGGGCGCAACGCTGATCGACGGCGCCGGCGGCCCGCCGAAACAGGACGCCCTCATCATCATCCGCAACGGTCACATCGACGCAATCGCGCGAGTCAACGAAATCCCGGTGCCGCGGGGTGCGGAGCGCGTCAGTCTCGTGGGGAAGACGGTGATGCCGGGGTTGATCGATGCGCACGCGCACGTCGAACGGTGGGCGACCGGACGCTATGTCGCCTGGGGCGTGACGACCGTGCGCGATCTGCACGGCGCGAGCGACACCGTGCTCGCGCTGCGCAACGCCTTGAACCTGGGGTCGATCGTCGGGCCGCGGATGTTCAGCGCGGGCGCGATGATCGACGGCGTCCCGCCGACCTACGCCAATGCCACCGCGATCTCGACGCCCGACCAGGCGCGGCGCGCCGTCGACCAGCATGCGGTCGCCGGGGTCGACTATCTCAAGGTCTACACGAAGGTGACGCCCGCCTTGCTGCGGCCGCTGCTCGACGAGGCGGAGAAGCTCCGCCTGCCGGTCGCCGCGCATCTGGGAAAGACCGACGCGCTGACCGCGGCACACGCCGGCGTGGTCTCGATCGAGCACATGTCCGGCGTCGTACAGGCGGCGACCGGCGATCCCTCGTACGCGAACGCGCACGACAACTTCCTCGCGGGTTGGACGGCGGAAGAAAAAGGCTGGGCGGGCCTCGACTCCGGGACGCTGGCGCGCACCGCCCAGGCGCTCGCGCAGACCAAGGTGACGATCGTCCCCACCCTGGTCGTGCACGACATGCTCGCCCGCCTCGACAATCCGATTCTCCTGACACGTCCCGGGATGGAGGACGTGCCCGAGAGCGCCCAGAGCGTCCGCAGCGTGTCGAGTCTGCTGCGCCGCACGGGCTGGCGCTCGGGCGATTTCGACGCCTTCCGCCGCTCGCGCCGCCGCGAAGATCAGTTCGTGCGCGAGTACAAGCGCGCCGGCGGGCCGATTGCCGCGGGCTCCGATGCCGCGAATCAGCTGCTGATTCCCGGCTATTCGCTGCATGAAGAAATGGCGCTCCTCGTGGCGGCCGGTCTCACGCCGCTCGAGGCGATCACCGCGGCCACCCGCCGCGGCGCGCAGCTGCTGCGGGCCGACTCCCTCGGCATGCTGGCGCCGGGCAAAGTCGCCGACCTCGTCGTGCTCAACGGCAATCCCGCCGGCAACATCCTTGCGACGCGCAACATCGCGCTGGTCCTCATCCGCGGCCGGGTGATCCGGCCGGATTCCCTGAGAGCCACATGGAAATGAAACAGCGACGGTCGGACGGTCTGACGGTCGGACGGTCGGTCTTCCTTCTTTTCCTCACCGCCTGCGGAGTGGGGAAACCGCCGCAGCGTAGTGACGGCCCGTTCGATGTGATCCTGAAGGGCGGCTGGATCGTGGACGGCAGCGGCAATCCCAGATATCGCGGCGACGTCGCGGTTCGCGGGGACCGGATTGCGGCCGCCGGGTTCCTCGGCGCGGCCGGGGCCCGCGAGACGCTGGACGTGAGCGGCCTGGTGGTCGCGCCCGGGTTCATCGACATGATGGGGCAGTCGGAGATCAACGTGCTCATCGACAACCGCGTGCTGTCGAAGGTCACGCAAGGCATCACCACCGAAGTCACGGGCGAAGGCGGGTCCGTCGCGCCACTCACCGACAAGCTGGCCGCCGCCGATTCCGACGGCATGAAGAAGTGGCACTACCGCGAAGACTGGCGCGATTTGAACGGCTATTTCGCGCAGCTCGAGCGCCAGACGTCCGCGCTCAACTTCGCGACGTTCGTGGGAGCGACGCAGGTCCGACTCGCGGTGATGGGAAACGAGAATCGCGATCCCACCGCCGCCGAGCTCGCCCACATGGTGGCGATCGTCGACACGCTCATGGAGCAGGGCGCGTTGGGTGTCTGGACCGCGCTCGAGTACGCCCCGGCGAGCTATTCCAAGACCGACGAGCTGATCGCGCTCGCGCGCGCCGCGAGCCGGCACGGCGGCATCTATGCGTCGCACATGCGTGACGAAGGCCAGCATATCGACGACGCGCTGAATGAAGTCTTCCGCATTGCGAAGGAAGCGAACATTCCGGCCGAGGTCTCGCATCTCAAGCTCTCGGGACGCCGCAGCTGGGGCCAGATGCCCCGGGTCCTCGCGAAAATCGATTCGGCGCGGGCCGCTGGGCTAGACGTGACGGCCGACCAGTATCCCTACATCCGCGCGGCGACGTCGTTGGACGCGTCGATCCCCACCTGGGCAGAGAGCGGGGGCTGGGATTCGCTGCTGATCCGGTTGCGCGACCCGGTGACCCGCGCGCGGTTGCGCAGCGAAATCGTCAATCCGAGCACCGAGAGCTTCTACGTCGCCGCGGGTGGCGGCGCGGGCGTGCTCATCACCGGCACGTTCCAGGACTCGCTGCGCTACATGCAGGGCAAGACCGTCGCCGAGATCGCGGCGCTGCATCATCGCGATCCGGTCGAAACCGTGTTCGACATCGTCCTCGCCGAGGGTGGCCATCGCACCGACGCGGTCTACGCAATCATGGACGAGCCCGACGTGCAGGCGGCGATGAAACAGTGGTGGGTCTCGGTCAACACCGACTTCGGCGGCGTCGCGCCCGACGGGCCATTGGGCGCGCAGTCCGCGCACCCGCGCGCCTACGGTACCTTCCCGCGCATCCTTGGCCACTATGCGCGCGACTTGAAGCTGTTTCCGCTCGAGTTCGCGGTACGCAAGATGACATCCCTGGCGGCACAGCGCGTCAATCTGTCCGATCGCGGCCTCGTGAAGCCGGGATTCTACGCCGACATCACCGTGTTCAATCCAGAGACGGTGATCGATCGCGCGACGTTCGAGCAGCCGCACCAGACGTCCGTAGGCATCGAGTACGTCCTGGTGAACGGCCAGGTAGTATTGAAGAAGGGCCAGCTCACGAGCGCGCGTCCGGGCCGCGGCCTCAGGGGGCCGGGGTACCACCGGTAGGGTGACACTCGGCCGGCTCATCCTCGCGTGGCTCCCTGTGGCGGCGCTATTTGCCGTGGCGCCACCGCTCGGGTACCGCTGGGGAGGAGGGGGGGCCCTGCCGCCCGACCAGCGCGCGCTCGTCTGGTCCTTCAACCTCTGGGAAGTCTTCTGGCGACTCGTCGAAGCGGCCGTGGTTACGCTGTTCGCATCGCTCTGGTTCGATACGCTGGGCGCTGGTGGCTGGTGGCTGCTGTTCCTGCTCGTCGGCCTGCTGGCCGCATTCCCGCGCCGGCTCGTGATGTGGCGGCACGTTGACGCTCTCCGACGCCGACACCTGTTCGCGCACGCACTGCTCGACGTGGCTCGCTACATCGCAGCGGGAGCCCTGCTATCTTCGCTGAACCAATGACTACTGTTCGACTGACTGCGCTCTCGCACGGCGCCGGCTGAGCCTGCAAGCTCGGCCCAGCCGAGTTGGCGCAGGTCTTGCGCCACGTGCCGACGATCTCCGATCCACGCATCCTGGTCGATGCTTCGACGCGGGACGACGCCGCCGTGTATCAGTTGACCCCAGACCGCGCGATCGTCGCGACCGTGGATTTCTTCACGCCGATCGTCGATGACGCATATGACTTCGGCCGCATCGCCGCCGCCAATGCGTTCTCGGACGTCTATGCGATGGGGGGAACGCCGCTGCTCGCCCTGAACCTCGTCGGCTGGCCGCGCGACACGCTGCCCTACGAGCTGCTGGGCGACGTGCTGCGCGGCGGTGCCGACATCGCGAAAGAAGCGGGCGCCTTCGTACTCGGCGGACACTCCGTCGATGACCCGGAGCCCAAGTACGGCATGGTCGCGATCGGCGAGGTACACCCCAATCGCATCATCACGCTGGCACGCGCGCGCGCCGGCGACGCCCTCGTGCTGACCAAGTCGATCGGCACCGGCGTGCTCACCACCGCATTGAAGCGGGATCTCGCGACGGCGGCCGACCTTGCGGGCGCGGTAAAATCGATGGCCACGCTGAATGCCGGCGCGGCGCGCGCGATGCGCGCCACGGGCGGCGGCGTGCACGCCGCGACCGATGTCACGGGGTTCGGTCTCCTGGGTCATCTGCACAACATGCTCATGGCGAGCGGCCTGGCAGCCGAGATCGATGCCGGATCGGTGCCCCTGCTGCCGCAGGCGGTGGAGCTGGCCGAGCGGGGTGCGATTCCGGGCGGGACGAAACGCAACCGGGACGCCCTGGCTTCCCACGTCACGTTCGGTGGTGCGGTCCCGGAACCCCTTCGCGTGCTGCTGTTCGATGCACAGACATCCGGCGGGCTGTTGATCGCGGTGGATCCTGATCGCGCGAGCGCGCTGGTGGCGACGCTGGAGCGCGAGGGCACGCCTGCAGCGGCCAAGATTGGGCGCCTCGCGCGCGGCGTGGCCGGTGCGATCACGGTGAGCTGAATGCGGGTGCCCTCCCCCAGGATCCCGGAGTACCGCGCGCTGACGCCGGAGGCGCTGGACGCGTTGGAGCGCGCCGTGCGTCAGCATCTGCGGGTGGCGCTGCGGCGTCGCGGCACCGAATATGTCGTGGTGGCCGAACGTCTCGAGACGAGCGGACGTGACGACGCGCTGGCGGGACGGCTCCCGATGACCGGCGAGCTGCTCACGTTCCGGCTCCGCGAGCTGGAGAGTTTCGCGGTGCTGCCCTGAGCACCGCCCAAGACCCGTGTTCACGCGCTTGCTCGTAGGTCTGGACGGCAGTCCCAGCGCCGACGAAGCGCTTGAGCAGGCCGTCCACCTCGGCCTCCGTTTCAAATCCCGTGTGGTCGTCGCCTACGTGAAGGAGACGCATTTCGTGAGCCCTCCCCGCACGTCCGACTCGGGCGCGCTGTTGCAGCGGGCGCACGAGCGCGTCGCAGATGCGGGCCTGGCGGTGGAGACGATTCTCCAGCACGGCCATCCGGACGCCGAGCTGGCGGCGCTCGCGAGCGACGTCGACACGGTGCTGGTAGGGCGCCGCGGCCGCTCGTCTCCAGCCGACGTCCTGGGCAGGACGGTCTCGTCGTTGATTCGCATCGCCGAGCGCACGGTCATCGTGTGCGGCAGCAAGCCGTCGCCGATGAAGGCGTGCGCGGTCGCGTACGATGGCCGCGCGACGGCGCAGCGCGCCCTCAAGCTCGTGGCGCGCTTCGCGAGCGTCACGCACAGCACGGTGCACGTTATTCATGCGACGGTCGATCCCGCGAGCGGGACCAGAGTGGTGGGCGAGGCCGAAGCGGTGCTTTCGCTCGAGGGGGTGACGTTCGTCACCCACCTCGAGCGGGGTACCCCCGGGGAGGCGGTCGCCCGCGTGATTCAACGAACGGAGTGCGACGCCCTGTTTGCAGGCGCCCATGTCGGGTCGGGGCGGCGCAGTGACGTGACGGTTTCACACGCCGAGGAGATCCTGCTGCATACCGACATTCCGGTGGTCATTCAGCCGTGACGACGCCGTTCGTGCTCGTGCATGCCGACGAGAGCTGCCTCGGCAACGATTCCACAAAGGCGAGTCGGGGTGGCAACGCCGCGTTGATCGAAGCGCCGGCGGGGGACAGCGTGGCGCGCTGGGATTTCTACGAGTGTTCGCCACAGACGACGAACAACAAGATGGCGCTCGCCGGGGCCATCGCGTCGCTCGAGTGGATCCGCCGCCAGTGGCGGCACGCCCACGTCCGCTTCGTTTCCGACTCGGAGTATCTCGTGAAAGGAATGACGGAATGGATCAAAGGCTGGGAGACACGCGGCTGGCGCCGCAAAACGGGCACGCTCGAGAACGTCGAGCTATGGCAGAAGCTGGCGCAGGCCGCGGCGGCGCATACCGTGGACTGGCGCTGGGTCCGGGGCCACAACGAGCACGTCAAGAACGAGTACGCCAACGCGCTCGCGATCCGCTCGGCCGATCAGCAGGAGCGCTCCAACGGCCTCGTCCCCTCCGGCTTCGACACCTGGCTCGCGCAGCAGCGCGCCCGCGGCAAATATCTGGACTTCGATCCCGACAAGGAGCTGCATGAGCACAGCCGGTAAGGACCACCTGGTCGCCTCGGATCAGTCCGTTCCCGTCGAGCGGATACCGTTGTACGAGGTGTATATGCGTATGGCCGAAGAGCTGGCCAAGCGCTCCACGTGCGTGCGGCTGCAGGTGGGGACGGTCGTCACCGACCAGCGGCTCGAGAACGTGCTCGCGATCGGCTACAACGGCAACGCGCGTGGCCTGCCGAACAAATGCGACTCCGCGGTGCCGGGGAACTGCGGCTGTATTCACTCCGAGATGAACGCGCTCGTGAAGGCACCGGGCAGCGTGCGCGACAAAGTCGTGTTCGTCAGCGCGTCGCCCTGTGTGATGTGCGCCAAGCTGATCATCAATTCCGGCGTCACGCACGTGTTTTACCGCAAAGCGTACCGCGATCCGTCCGGCGTGGAAGTGCTGCAACAAGGCGGTGTGGTACCGGTCCTCTATGATCGCTGGGTGAGTGCGTGGAGGAACGGTGCCTGACGCCGATGGATGAGCTCGACCGGTTGTTTGGGCTCTTGGTCGCTGCGCTCGCGCGCGAGACGCGGGTCGCGGTGCCCTTCCCGGCCGCCCAGGTGTACGAGCGGCTCGTGCCGTATCGCTCCAACCGGTCGCAGCTGAACGTCGCGACGCACCAGGATTACGAAATGGCAGTGCTGCGGCTCCTGGCAGGAGAGCGCAACTACGTGCAGCTCGAGCCGGAGACCGTCCGTGAGGCGATGCAGCGCGAGATCGCCACCATCAACCCTGATCCCGCCTACTTCCGCAGCTTTCCCGACGCACAGGTGATGGTGAACGGCCGAGCCGCCGAGCGGGTCCTGCTGGCCGATCGCGCATACGCGCCGGCGACCCCGGACGAGGACGAGGATCTCGTGGACACGACGGGAGAGAACCCCGTCCCAGTGCCGTACATCCCCCCGCCCCGCCCGAGCTCGTTTCGGGCCACCTCCTCGCCGCCATCCGGCGCGAAACCCAAGGATCCTCTCACCGCGAATCAGTGCGAGTACTGCGGCGGCGGGTTACCGGGAAACCGCGAGGCGCGGTTCTGCCCGCACTGCGGCCAGCCGCAGGAAGGAGACCTGCGGTGTCAGGGATGCGGGAGTGAGTTGGACGTGGGCTGGGCCTACTGCCTGGCGTGCGGACGCCCGACGGGGTTTGAATGATGGCCGGACGGCCCGACGGCCCGACGGCCAAAATCGCCGTCATCGCTGGAGACGGTATCGGACCCGAAGTGATCGAAGCAGCAATCCCCATCTTGGATCGCGTGGCTGCAAAACATGGATTCTCACTAGCGTGGGAACGCCTGCCCTATTCCGCCGATCATTTTCTGAAAACTGGAGAAACACTCCCTGACGCTGCGTTTCAGCATCTGCGCGACGACGTGGATGGAATCTTTCTGGGCGCGCTGGGCGACCCACGCGTTCCGGGCAACGAGCACGCGCGCGACATTCTGCTCGGGCTTCGTTTTAGGCTCGATCTGTATGTAAACTTCCGGCCCGTTGAGCTCCTGCATCCTGATCTGACTCCACTCCGTCTTCCGACCGTCGGGCCGTCCGGCCGTCCGGCCATCGATTTCGTAATCTTTCGGGAGAACACAGAAGGCCAGTATTCAGGCCGCGGCCGCTCCAGTGGCGACGAGCACATCGCGGAAGAGGTCAACACCGGCAAGGGCGTCGAGCGGATCATCCGCGCGGCCTTCGAGTGGGCGAAAGCGCACGGCAAGACGCGCGTGACGATGAGCGACAAATCGAACGCGATTCCCACGCACCGGATTTGGCAGGATCGCTTCAAGGCCATCGCGCAGGAGTACCCGACCATCGCGGCCGAGCACAGGTATGTCGACGCCCTGGCGCTGGAGATGGTGCGTGAGCCGCAGCGCTTTCAGGTCATCGTCACGAACAACCTCTACGGCGATATCCTGTCCGACCTCGGTGCCGGGCTGGTGGGCGGGCTCGGCGTCGCCGCAAGCGCCAACCTCCATCCCGGGAGGCCGCACGCCCTGTTCGAGCCGGTCCACGGCTCGGCTCCAGCCCTGACCGGTCAGGGGGTGGCCAACCCCCTGGCCGCCGTGCTGACCGGCGGGCTCCTGTTCGAGCACCTCGGCCATCCTGCAGCCGCCGCCCAACTCAAGCGCGCGGTGCGGGAACTCCTCTCCAGCGCGATCCGGCCCCCCGATCTAGGCGGGAGCGCCGGCACCAAGGCGGTCGCAAAGGCTCTAAGCGACCTGGTTTGAACCCTGGTTGACGGCGTGAACTCATTGTTGCAATCTGGGTAGAATTAATTCCAATTTGGGACAAGGTAGTGCATGCCGCCGCTTCCCTTGGCCAAGATTCTCGATGTGGCGCTGCCGTCGTTAGCCGGCGAAGCACGCGCAGTCGTCAACGTGCTCGCATGCAAGAACGGCCTGCTGCCTCCCGCCGGTGACGTCGCCACCTTCCTCGGACTCCGAACCCGTCATCAAGTCGCCCGGACGCTGCGTCGCGCCAGCTTGCCGCCCCTCGAGGAGCTGGCCGCGTGGACCCGGCTGTTCTATTGGGTTCTTCAATCCGAGCAAACCGGGGCATCGTTGCTCGCGCTGGCCCGTCAATCCCGTGTCGAGCCCGCAACTTGCTACCGCCTGGTGCGCCGTTTGATGGGGCAGCCGTGGTCGCAGGTCCGGCGCGGCGGTATTGCGGGCGCGATTCTGCGCTTCCGAACGATCCGGGGAGACAAGGGGATCCACGCGCTGGTGCTGCAGCCGTATGTGGTGGCCGCGGCTCAGCGCGAAACGCGCGCGGCGATCGCGGTGGGTGGTGGCAGCGCGGGATGCAGTTTTTCCGTTCGCGCTGCGCGAACCGCCCCTCCCGACCATGCCGAGGAAACCGGCAGGCCTCGCGGCGTACTCGCCTCACGGCTCGTGATCGCCGGCTATCCCTTCGACGTGGCGATCGCGCCCGACGGCGCGGCCTGGCTCACGCGGCTACACGCCGCCGTGCTGGAACGTCTGCAATCACAGCCGCTCGCGTCCACCGGCGTCATTCGTGTTGGCGTCGCTCCTACGCGCGTCATCCTCGCACCCTCGGGCGAACGTGCGTGGGTAACCAATCAATTCACCAAAGACGTCGCCGTGGTCGATCTCGTGTCGCGCCGCCGCGCGGGCTCCATCGCGATGGAAGGTGATCCGCTCGGCGCAGTACTGTCGCCGGATTTGCGCACCCTGTACGTCACGACGAACGTCGATCGTCTCTGCGCGTGCGCGCTGACCGACGATGGCGGCCGGATCGTACGATCAACCGCTCTGCCGCAAGCGTGTACAGAGCTGGCAGTGCATCCTGGGGGTCACCGCGTCTTCGTACCCACCTGGAAGGCGGGCCACATCCTGGAGCTCGACGCGCGGAGTCTCGCGCTCATTCACCGCTACGAGGTCGGTGGCGCGCCGTTGGGCGTCGCGGTCTCCTCCGACGGCCTGCGCCTCTACTGCGGCAACGAACACGGCTGGCTCGACCTGTTGCATTTGCCGACGGGCAAAATGGTGAGACGGACCTTCGCGACTCCGGTGGACGAAGTGGCGTTGACGCCCGACCAGACGACGGTGTACGCCAGTCTCCGATCGGCCGGGCGGATCGCGATGGTCGACGCGCATACGCTGGTCAGCGTTGGCACGCTCGAGACTGGCGGCCTGCCCCGCCATGTCGCCTTCGACCGTCTCGGCAGGGTGGCGATCGTCGCCAATGAATCGGGGTGGGTCGACCTCGTGCGTTGACAATCCCGCGCACGCGCCAGGACACGCCGCTCCTGTTTTTGCTCCATGACCTACCGTCACATTCGGCGCAAGCCCATATTCCGCCCACTTATGATGGAGTTGGTCTCATGAAAACCCAGGGCGCCACCAAGGACGTGGTCTTCCTGTCCGGCGTACGGACAGGATTCGGAGCGTTCGGCGGCTCTTTGAAGGACTTGTCGGCCATCGACTTGGGCGTGACTGCCGCCCGCCACGCGATTCAACGCTCGGGCGTTCCGGCGAGCGACTTCGGACACACCGTCTTCGGGAATGCGCTCCAAACGTCGGCCGATGCCATCTACATGGCGCGCCACGTCGGATTGAAGGCAGGGCTCCCGCTCGAGACGCCGGCCGTCACCGTCAACCGGCTGTGCGGCTCAGGATTCGAGGCAATCACGCAGGGCGCGCAGTTGATTCTGCTTGGCGAGGCCGACGCCGTGCTCGCCGGCGGCGCCGAGTCGATGAGCCAAGCGCCGCACGTCGTGCGCGGCGCGCGCTGGGGCCTGCGGCTCGGGCCGGCGCCGCTCGAGGACCTGCTGTGGGAGTCGCTGAAGGACCCGCACTGCGGCCTGTCGATGGCCGAGACGGCCGAGAGCCTCGCCGAGAAGTACAAGCTCACGCGCAAAGAAGTAGACGAAGTCGCAGTCGCCTCCCAAGTACGCGCGAAGCGCGCCTGGGATGCCTGCGCGTTCCAGGACGAAGTCATCCCCGTGACGATCAAGGTGAAGGGTAAGGAAGTCGAATTCCGCGCCGACGAGCACATGCGACCGGAGACGACGCTCGAGATCCTCGGCACGTTGAAGCCGTACTTCAAGAAGGATGGGCTGGTCACGGCTGGAAACGCCTCGGGCATTTCGGACGGCGGAGCGGCAACGGTCATCGCCAGCGAGGAGTATGCAAAGGGGCACGGGTTGAAGCCGCTCGGCCGCCTCGTGGCGTGGGCCGTTGCCGGCGTCGAGCCGAAGCACATGGGGATCGGTCCGGTACCGGCGGCCCGGAAAGCGCTGGAGAAGGCCAAGATGAAACTCGAGCAGATGGATCTCGTCGAAGTGAACGAAGCGTTTGCGCCCCAGTACCTCGCGGTCGAGCGAGCGCTGGGGCTCGATCGTGCCCGCACCAACGCGTGCGGCGGCGCGATCGCGATCGGGCATCCACTCGCCGCCACCGGGACACGCATCACCATTCACCTGTTGCACGCGCTGCGCCGTGAGAAAAAGCGCTTTGCACTCGGCTCGGCGTGCATTGGGGGAGGTCAGGGGGCGGCAGTGATCGTCGAAGCGTTGTGAGCGACATACTCGTCGGCGCGATCGGCCTCATCGCGCTCTATCTGTTTTCGGGCCTGCGCGTGCTGCGCGAGTACGAGCGTGGCGTCTACTTCCTGCTCGGCCGGCTGCGGCCCACCAAGGGACCGGGGCTGATCTTTCTACCTCCGGTGCTGGCGCGGATGCAGAAGGTGTCGCTGCGCGTGATGGCCATCGACGTCCCGCCCCAGGACGTGATCACGCGCGACAACATCTCCATCAAGGTGAATGCCGTCCTGTACATGCGCGTCAAGACGCCCGACAAGGCCGTCGTGGGAGTGGAGAACTACCTCTACGCGACGAGCCAGCTGGCGCAGACGACGCTGCGATCGGTGCTGGGCGAGACCGAGATGGATGAGCTGCTCGCGAACCGCGACAAGATCAACGCGATCCTGCGCCAGACGATCGACACGCGCACGGAGGACTGGGGCATCGAGGTGTCGGCGGTCGAGGTGAAGGACGTGGATCTGCCGCCGGAGATGAAGCGCGCCATGGCCCGCCAGGCCGAAGCCGAGCGCGAGCGCCGCGCCAAAGTCATCAACGCCGAGGGCGAGCTGCAGGCAGCCGAGAAGCTCGCGCAAGCCGCGCACATCATCGGCAAAGAGCCGGCGGCCATTCAACTCCGCTATCTGCAGACGGTCAACGAAATCGCGTCCGAGAACAACTCGACGACGATCTTTCCAATTCCGATCGACTTGTTCAAGGGGTTCATGGAGAAGATCGCCGACTCCGGCGGCCGCGCCCTGCCCGCTCACACGGCCGGGGAGCGCCTGCCGGCACTCCGCAATAAGGGAAAGACAAAGGTCTGATGGGGAACGACCTCATCAGCCGTGAAGCGCTCGAGCGGATCATCAAGCGCGCCGCCGAGCTGCAGGCCGGAGAACGCGACATCGGAGAAGGGCTCACCAGCAACGAAGTCCTGTCGCTCGGCAAGGATGTCGGGATTCCCGACCGCTACCTCCGCCAAGCCATGTTGGAAGAGCAGACGCGGATCACACCGGAAGTAGCGACCGGCACGTGGGCGTGGCTGACGGGTCCGCGATCGATCATCGCGCACCGGGTGGTGCCCGGCGATCGGGCGTCGGTCGAGCGCGCCGTGAGCCGCTGGATGACCGAGGAAGCGCTCCTCCAGCCCAAGCGGCATTACCCGGACCGCACGTCGTGGGAGCCAAAGGCGGGGGCGCTGGCATCGATTCAGCGCGCGCTGGCCGGCAAACGCCGCTACTCACTGGCGCAGGCCGAGGAGATCACCGCGCAGGTCGTTCAGCTCGAGCCTGGATTCTGCCTGGTGCGGCTCGAGGCGGACATCGGACGCCAGCGCGCGAACCGCATCTCCGGGGCAACAGTGATGGCGGCGGTCGGCTGGGGCCTGACCGGCGCGACGGCGCTCATCGCACCGCCCCTCGCGCTCGCCCAGGCGTTGATGCTCGTGCCCGGCGTCGGCCTGACGATCGGCGGCGCCATGGTCGCCCGTACGTATCGGGGAGCCAACGAGCGCATGCAGATCGCGCTGGAGCAGGTGCTCGACCGGCTGGAGCGCGGCGACACGCGGTCGTCCAGTCAGGACGCCCTCCCCGGCGTGCAGGCGTTTACCCGCATCGCCGAGGAAGTTCGCAAAGCGTTCGAGAATCCCAAGCCGAAACCACGAGGCTAACGAGGCGATGACCGATATCAAACGCGTCGGGGTGCTGGGGTGTGGCCTGATGGGGAGCGGCATCGCGCAAGTCGCCGCCAGCGCCGGCTACGACACGATCGTGCGCGACGTGTCGAAGGAGTTCCTCGATCGTGGCCGCGCCGTGATCGAGAAGTCGCTCGCCAAATTGGTCGAAAAAGGCAAGCTCGACGCCGCGGGCCGCGAGGCGACGCTCAAACGGCTGACGCTCACGACCGCGGTCGCCGACCTGAAGCAGTCGGACATCGTCATCGAGGCAATCACCGAGGATCTGGCGCTCAAGAATGCGCTCTTCAAGGAGCTGGACGCGCTGTGCGGCCCGGGAACGATCTTCGCGTCGAACACCTCCAGCCTGACGATCGCGGAAATGGCGGGGGCGACCAAGCGTGCCGACCGCTTCGTCGGCCTGCACTTCTTCAACCCCGTGCCGCTCATGCCCCTGGTGGAAGTCGTGCGCACCGTGACGACATCCGAGGGGACGTTCAAGCGCGCATTCGCGTTCGCCGCATCGCTCCGCAAGGAGCCGATCGCCGCGAAGGACAACTCCGGGTTCATCGTGAACCTGCTGCTCGTGCCGTACCTGCTCGACGCGATTCGCGCGGTGGAGCGCGGCGTGGGCAGCGTTCCCGACATCGACAAGGCGATGCAGCTCGGATGCGGCTATCCTATGGGGCCGCTGACCCTGCTCGACTTCGTCGGTCTCGACACGACGCACCACATCGCCGAGATCATGTTCAACGAGTATCGCGAAGCGCGCTACGCGCCGCCGCCGCTGCTCAAGCGGATGGTGCTGGCGGGGATGCACGGCAAGAAGAGCGGGAAAGGGTTCTATGACTACTCGGCAAATCCACCCATCGTGAGCAACCTGGGGCTCTGATGCTCGGCTACGACGCTGCGCGCTGGCACGCGGTCCTGAACGACCTTCCCGCGGCACTGCTGCTCGTCGCGGTGCTGTTCGATCTCGCTGCTGCCGCTACGAAGCGCGAGTCGCTCATGTGGGCGGGCATCTGGACGCTGTGGGCCGGTGTGATCGGCGGTTGGGCGGCGGTCGTGGCGGGCAAACTCGCTTCCGGCGCCATCGAGCACGGTGAGGCGATCCACGAAATCATGGAGAAGCACGAAGACATGGCACTTCTGACGATGGGCCTGTTCACCGTGGTCCTCGTCTGGCGGCTCGCCCGCCGCTTCCAGATGCCCACGCAAGAGCTGGCCCTGACGCGCGCGCTGAGCATCGTGGGCATCCTGGGACTGGTCTGGACCGGCGTGCTCGGTGGCCGGCTGGTGTTCGACCACGCGGCCGGCATCCCGTCCAAGACGCTGCAGGCTGAGATCGAAAACCGGGAAGAGGGACATCATCACGAGGCCGGCGAGGAACACGAGCACCCTGACACCGTAAAGGCATCGCACACAGATCCGCCTGGCACGCCGCCGCATACACATTGAGCAAAACTCGGAACGCGGAAGTCGGAACGGGGAACTGGAAGGCGAGTTTGTTCCGCATTCCGCGTTCCGCGTTCGCCCTTTGGTTAGTGGCATGCACGCCTGCCACGACGCGGCCGCCATTCGCGCCGATCCCCGAAGCGCTCCACGTCGTGATCAACGCACCGCCGGCACGCGTCACCCAGTTCGCGGACTCGTTGCTGCGCGCCGACACGATCGCGGTCCACTTCGTCAGCCCGCGTGACGGGTTTCTCGAAACGGACAGATTCGCCGGGACGTGCCGCCTGCGCCTCTGGGCCGATCCAGACGTCCCGGGCAAGACGCGCGTGACGATCGAGGCGGTGTTCCGGCCGGCCGACGATCCGTCCCGTACGGCGCGGGACCTCGAGCGCGCCGCGCCGCCCGGCTCGCCGGGCCAGCTCCGCGCCGAGCAGCTTCTCGCCGCCTTAAAGGAAAAGCTTGGAGTCACGACTTACTAAAGGCCTCGGCGCACTCGAGTACTTCACATTCGGATTCGGGAGCATGGTAGGGGCCGGCTGGCTCGTCGTGATGGACGACTGGCTCGGTCGCGGTGGCCCGGGCGGCGCCATGCTCGGCTTCTGCATCGGCGCGTTCCTGCTCCTCCCCATCGCGCAGACGTATGGGCGCATGGTCCGGATGATTCCCGATGCCGGCGCCGAGGTCGCCTACACGGAGCGCGTGTTCCCCCCCATCGTCAGCTTTGCCGCTGGTTGGATGATGGTGCTCGCGTACGCGATCGTCTGCCCCTGGGAGGCGGTAGCGATCGGGAACTTGCTCGCGCGACTGTTCCCGGGGATGAACGCGGTGGTGCTCTACACGGTGGCAGGCAAGGCGATCGCGCTGCCGCGGCTCCTCGCGGGGCTCGCCCTGACCGCCGCGATCGGCATCGTGAACTATCGCGGGATTCGCCTGAGCGGGCGCTTTCAGAACGTCACGACCATCGGCCTGCTGGCGTGCTTCGCGTTGTTCGTCGCCCTGGGTATCGGGCGCGGCGCGCCGGCCAACGCCCAACCGCTCTTCGGCCCCGCTGGCGCGTTCGTGTCGATCCTTCTGACCTTGCAGATCGTGCCCTACTTCATGACCGGCTTCGAGTCGATCCCCAAGGCGTCGGAAGAGTCCCTGCCTGAGCTGCGACCCGGCACGCTGGCACGCCTCATCACGGCCGCGTTGCTCTCCGGGGGTTTGTTCTACGTGGTGATCGTGGGGATCGTGGCCTGGGTGTATCCCTGGACCGACCTCGTCGCGAATCACCTCGGCACCGACGCGGCGTTCGCACGCACCTTCGGCACACCGTGGATCGCGCGGCTGATCCTCGCAGCGGCCGTGCTGTCGCTCTTCAAGGTCTTCAACGGGAACTTCGTCGCGGCGACGCGTTTGGTGTACGCCCTTGGCAAGCGCGGCCTCCTCCCGCCCGCCGCGGGCGGCGTGAACCCGAGGTTCGGAACACCCGCCGTGGCGATCGCGCTCGTCGCGATCCCTACCGCCGCCGCGGCGTTCCTGGGGGACGCGGTGCTCGTGCCGATCAGCGACGTGGGCGCCGCGGTGGGGGCGATGGGATGGGGCGCAACCTGCCTGGCGTTCATCGCCGGCGCCCGCCGCGCCGGCCAGCCCGAGGGGATGATGACCGCCGCCCTCGGCGTGCTCGTCAGCGTCGCAATCATTCTGATAAAGGTGATCCCGGCCGTCCCGGGTAGCCTCACGGGCGTCGAGTGGCTCGCGTTTCTGGGCTGGTGCGCGGTGGGTGGGGCAGTGCTGCTATCGCGTCGAGCTAGGCCGTCGAGACCAGACCCTGCACCCACTTCTCCATCTGGTCGAGGTCAATAACCGCGTCCCGGCACGGGCCGTTGGGAAGCTGCATCGTGAGCCCGAGCACCGGCAGCTTGCCGGCGACGTCGCGCAACCCGGTCATCATGTCGCGCTCGCACGCGACCGCGACGACCGCGCGGGGCCGGCGCTCGCGGATCACGCGCCGGGCGAGCTGGCCACGCGTCGCGACGAACACCGGAACCTCGTAGCGACCCGCGATCTCCAACACGCCGTCCAGCGCCTGCTTCGATAAACAGCGGGGAATCAGCACCAGCAGCTCGCCCTTCCCCACCCTCCGGCCCCGCCGCTCAGCCAACGTGTTGTAGATGTCGATCGCGGCGTGCTCGACCCAGTCGCGTTTCCCGAAGCCCCTAGCGATCAGCGACGCGTAGTTCATGAGCTGCAGATACGGACCCCGCTCCATCAGGCGCTCGGGCAACAGGTTCCGGCCGCCGTAAAACGAGGCGCCGAGCACAATCAGGTACAGCGTGGCGAGCCCCAGGGCGGCCGCGAGGACGATCCAGAGACCCCTGGCTAACGGCGGCGAGAGCGTGACGAGCCGCGGCGCGACGAGATACAGAAGAAAGGCGGCGCCGGCCGCGAGGGCGGCGAGCGTCAGGGCCGCGAAGCGGAAAAACAGCCCCGGGGCCGCCGAAAAGTCACCGCCCCTGGGCAGCGGCCGGCCGTTCCATTCGTCCCACTCATGGCCCAGCCGCCGATCCACCTCGATATGGATCAGCTGAGCACGGGGTGCTTGAGAAGGCGGCGTCGCGGTCTGTGGGGCAGCCATCGGGAATCGAAGCTTCACGTTGTGGTTCGCCCGTGTCAAGTTTGGGGCGTGTTAGTCACCGATCCTCGTATCCGGGCGGCTTACGCCGAAGGCGCGGGGATCTATCGTATCGTGCCCTCCGCCGTCGCAATTCCCAGGAACCGGAACGACGTCGTCGCACTCGTTCACCACGCCGCCGAATCGCAACTCGCGTTGATACCGCGGGGCGCGGGGAGCGGGATGCCGGGCGGCAACGTCGGCAGCGGCGTCATCGTCGACATGAGCAGGGGATTCTCAGACCTGGTCATCGATCCCCACACCCGCATCGCGCGAGCCGGTGCCTCGGTGACCTGGGCAGGGGTGAACGACGCCGCGAAACCCCACGGCCTGCGGCTGCCACCCGATCCGTCCTCCGGTGCATTTGCCACGAGTGGCGGCATGGTCGCGACAAACGCCGCCGGTCCGCGCACGGTGCGATACGGCAGTGTAAGGAAGTGGGTGGAGGCTCTCGAGGTTGTCGGGGCGGATGGTATTGCAAGGACTGTGAGGCGCGGGGAAGGAGCCAAGCTTGATCTGAGTACAGATAACCGAAAACTGATTACCGACCACTTCCCCAAGACCCGCAAGAACTCGTGTGGCTACGCGCTCGATCGCTTTGCTGAATCAGGCGATGAGATCGATCTCCTCGTTGGATCCGAAGGCACACTCGGTATCGTGACCGGAGTCCACTGGCGTCTCGACGCCATTCCCGCGGACATCGCGGGCGTGGCGCTCGGCTTTGCCGACCTCGATGCCATGGCCGAGGCGGTCCCGTACCTCCTGACCCTGGCGCCGTCCGCCATCGAGCTGCTGGATGCGTCGTTGTTGCGTTTCGTTCCAGGCGCCCCGCAGGTGGCCTGTCTGTTGCTCGTAGAATTTGAGCGCGAGAGCGGCGGGGCGGCACGGGGCGCCGTCGGGGACGCGGTTCGCGGGCTCAAGGAGTCCGCAGTCCACGTGGAGACGGCGGTCGACCGCGCCGGGCTCGAGCAGCTGTGGAGCGTGCGGCGACTCGCCTCTCCGGCCCTCGCCCGCCTCCCTGCAAGCCAGCGTTCATTGCAGGTGATCGAGGATGGGTGTGTGCCGCTCGAGGCGTTGGGCGTGTACGTCGCCGGCCTCAGGACCGCGGCGGCGCGCCGCGGCATTCCGATCGTGATTTTCGGGCACGCCGGCGACGGCCATGTGCATGTCAACGCGCTGCCCGACACGACGACGGACGGATGGCGCGGCGCGCTGCACGAGCTGTTCGACGACGCCACCGATCTGCTGTGGGGACTCGGCGGCGTACCGGCGGGTGAGCACGGCGTCGGCCGCTTGCGCGCCGGGGTCCTGGAGCGTTTTTATGGAAAGGAAGTGATGGACCTGTTTCGCGCCGTGAAGCGCGCCTACGACCCGCTGTCGATCTTGAACCCTGGTGTTATCATTCCGGCGACCGACTGGTCGCCCGTGGCGGCGCTGAAGGTGGGCGCTGATGCCGCGGCCATCCCTGACGACATCGCCACGCGACTACGCGAGGTGGAGCGCCGCGCCGCATGGGACACCCCGAAACTCGAGCTGACACGCTAGCGCCCGTGGAAGTCTTTCGCACGCCGCGCATCTCGCTCATCGCGCGTCCGGAGTTTCGCGAACCTGCGCATCTCGCGGTGCAGTGGCGCGGTGCGGCAAGCGATGGGGAGCGGCTGGCGGAGTACGCGGGCCGCCTGTGCTACATGAGCCAGCACAATCCCATCAACCGCACGACGGCCGACTACCTCGAGAACATCAAGAAGCAGGGCCACGGCTCGGTCCTCGAGCACGCCGTCTACGTGCTGCTCATCGAAGGCATCTCCCGGTCCTGCTCCCACGAGCTGGTGCGTCACCGCGCGGGGTTCGGCTATTCGCAGATCTCGCAGCGCTACGTCGACGAATCGCACGCGGCGTTCGTCATGCCGCCCGCCATGCTCGGCGATCCGCGGCTCGAAGAGGAATGGCTGCAGCAGGTCACCGACGCACAGGCCGCCTACGTCCGCGCCGTCGACGGGTTGATGCGGCGCTACGAGTGGGTGAGCGACAAGGTGCACCGGAGAAAACTGGCGCGTGAAGCGGCCCGCAGCGTGCTGCCGAACGCGACCGAGGTGAAGATCGTCGTGTCCGGCAACGCACGCGCGTGGCGCACGATGCTCGAGCTGCGCTGCGGCGAAGGCGCCGAGCTGGAAATCCGCCGGATGGCGATCGGGGTGTTGCGCGTGCTGCAGAAGGAAGCGGGCTCGCTGTTCTCCGATTTCGAGATCTACAGCGCCGACGACAAACAGGAAGCCGCGCGCGTCACGTATCACAAAGTCTGAAGGCGTCGAGCAACGTCGTCGAGCAAAATCGTCTAACAAAAACGATCTGCTCGACGCTTTTGCTCGACGTTTCTCTCTTGCGCATCTCCTGCTCATTTCGTATTCTGATTTACGAATGCGAATCGGTCTCGCATACAACGAGAAGCCTGACGCGCCCGCAGCGTCTGACGCCTACGCAGAATGGGATGACCCGTCGACGATTGACGCGGTCGAACAGGCGTTGAGTCTCTTCGGCCCCGTCGTGCGTCTCGAAGCCGACGAGTTCTTCCCGCAAAAACTGTCGCTCGCGCATCCCGACATCGTGTTCAACATGGCGGAGGGATTGCACGGCCCGTGTCGCGAGTCGCACGTCCCCGCGCTGTGTGAGTTCCTGAACATTCCGTACACGGGCTCCGATCCACTCGCGCTCGCGCTGACGCTGCACAAGGGGCGCACGAAGGAGATTCTCGCCTACCGCGGCGTGCCGACGGCGCCGTTCCGAGTCATCGAAGCGGCGTCCGATCTCGAGCGCATGCCCCTGCCCTATCCACTCTTCGTAAAGCCGGTCGCGGAGGGGTCTGGTAAGGGCATATTTGTCAACAACTTATGCGAGTCGCCGGCGCAGCTGGCCGAGCGCGTGCCTTTCCTCTTAGATCGGTACGCCCAGCCGGTCCTTGTCGAGACGTATCTCCCGGGGCCGGAATTCACAGTCGCGATCCTCGGCAACAACGGCGACGTGCGGTGTCTCCCGATCGTCGAATTCGATTTCGACACGCTCCCGGCCGGCGCGCCGCCCGTGTACGGCTACGAGGCGAAATGGATTTGGGACACGCGCGAGCATCCGCTCGACATTTTCCAGTGCCCGCCGACCGGCGTCTCCGCCGCGCTCTGTCGCGAGACCGAACGCGCCGCGCTCGACGCGTATCGCGCGCTCGGCTGCCGTGATTGGTGCCGCATCGACGTCCGCGTGGACCGCTTTGGCGTGCCGAACGTCGTCGAATTGAACCCGCTGCCGGGCATCATCCCGGATCCGGCGATGAACTCCTGCTTCCCCAAGGCGGCGCGCGTCGCCGGCTACAGCTACGACGATCTGATCCAGGAGGTCGTGCGGATCGCCTGGACACGGATCACGGGGCACACGATTCCGGCCGCCCAAGCGGCGGCCAGCGCGTGAAGGTCGTCATCCTCTACGATCCCGGCGCCGAAGACTGGACGGCCGAGGACATCGCGGGCGTGATGGAAGCGGTCGATGATATCGCCGCGATCTTCGGACGGCTCAACCACCAGGTACGGCGGGTTCCGGTCCGGCACGACATGCGCTGGTTCAACGCCTGCCGCCGCGCGGACCTCGTCTTCAACCTGTGCGAAGGCGTGCGCGGCGTCGCCCAGTGGGAGGACCACGTTGTCGGTACGCTCGAGCTGGCCGGCATCGCGTACACCGGGTGCGGGCCGTGGACCACGGGCGTGTGCCGCCGCAAGGCCGTCGCCAACACCCTGCTCGAACACGCCGGCCTGCCGGTGCCGCGCTGGACGATTGCCCAAGGCAAGATCGAGGATGACTTCCCGCTGCCCGCGATCGTAAAACCGGCGGCGGAAGATGCGAGCGCGGGCGTCGATCGGTCGTCGGTCGTCACCGACCGCAAGACGCTCAAGGCCCGGATCGCCGCGATGACGGAGCAGTTCGACGACGTCCTGGTGCAGCAGTACATCGCCGGACGCGAGTTCAACGTCGGAATCGTCGGCGGTCGCACGTTACCGGTCGCGGAGATCGACTTCAGCGCGATGCCCGAGGGCACCTGGCACATCCTGACGTACGCCGCGAAATGGCAGGTGGGATCGCCCGAGGACCTGGGCAGCCGTCCGGTGTGCCCCGCGCAAATCCCGCAGCGCCTCGCCGACCGGTTGTGCCGGCTGGCCGAAACCGCGTGGCGGGCGGTGCAGGGGAAGAGCTACGGCCGGATCGACCTGCGGGTCGACGACGCCGGGCGCCCCTGGATTCTCGAAGTGAACCCCAACCCCGATCTCACCGACGAGGCCGGCCTGTCGCGCATGGCAAAGGCGGCGGGATGGGACTACCCCGAGCTGATCCGCCGCATCGCCGAGCTGGCGCTGCGCGAAGCTCAGGGCACGAAAGCCGCGCGTGAGCTGCTCGCTGCGCCCACTCGGGCGCGCGCACCGCGCACGGCTTGAGCGGCTGACGCGCGGCACCGGTCTCTTCCGCGAGGAGGAGGTCGCCACTGCGGTCGGGCTGCTCGACGAGTCTTTGGCCGGCGACGACGACTATCAATTCGTCGGCGGGTTCGAAGGCGATGAGCTGATCGGGTACGGCTGTTGGGGGCCCACACCCGGCACCGTGGCGACGAGCGACCTGTATTGGATTGTCGTCGATCGCGCCCGCCAGGGGTCGGGCATCGGGTCGCAGCTGCTCGCAGAGGTAGAGCGCCGGCTGGCGGCAGACGGCAGACGGCTCGTCGTCGTCGAAACCTCCTCTCGGCCCGATTACGAGGCGACCAGGGGTTTCTACGAAGCACGCGGCTACACCAGAGCCGCAACCATCCCGGGGTACTACGCGCCCGGTGACGACCTGGTGATCTATACCAAGGATCTGATTGCTGGAGACCTGGCAAGAACTACTCCGTAAGAAGAGCATCGCGTCGCTCGAAGCTCTGGCCGCGCGTTTCGGCGCGGAGCACGTCGGGGATATCGCCCGGCTCCGGCAGGCCGCCGAGAACTTCGAGTTCCGCATCTCCCCGGCGATGGTCGATCTGATCAAGTCGCCCGGGGACCCCATCTGGCTGCAATACGTGCCCACCGTGCAGGAGCTGGAAGTCCATGACGGGCTGGTCGATTCGCTGGAGGAAGACGCCAACTCGCCGGTGCCCAACATCACGCACCGGTATCCGGACCGTGCCCTGTTCCTCGTCTCGCCGGTGTGCGCCGCCTACTGCCGCTTCTGTACGCGCCGCCGCAAGGTCGGCGACCCCGAGAAGATCCCGCTGGCGCAGCTCGAGTCCGCGTTCCGCTATCTCGAGGAGCACCACGAGATCCGCGATGTCATCATGTCGGGCGGCGATCCCCTGCTTCTGTCCGACCGCCGGATCGACGACATCTGCCGGCGGCTCCGGACCATTCCACATCTCGAGGTCCTGCGGATCGGGAGCCGGGTGCCCTGTCACCTGCCCGAGCGGGTAACGCCGGAGCTGTGCGGGATCCTGAAGAAATACCATCCGCTCTACATCAACACGCATTTCAATCATCCCGACGAGCTGACCCCCCCCGCCGTGCGGGCGCTCGGCATGCTGGCCGACGCCGGGATCCCGCTGGGCTGCCAAACGGTGCTCCTCAAGGGCGTGAACGACGACCCCGAGGTCATGAAGGTGCTGATGCAGCGCCTGCTCGTCGCGCGCGTACGGCCGTACTACATCTATATGTGTGACCAGGTTGCCGGCGCCGAGCACTTCCGGACCACCGTGCAGAAAGGGCTGGAGATCATCCAGGCGCTGCGGGGCTGGACCTCGGGGCTGGCAGTGCCGCACTTCGTGATCGATGCGCCGGGAGGTGGCGGCAAAATCCCGCTCCTGCCCGAATACGTCGTCGAGCTGACTGACAAGGAAGTCGTCCTGCGGAACTATGCCGGGAAATTGTACCACTACACGCAGGGCGCGAAGGAACCGGCGCTCGATCCGGTCCAGGTGGGGTGAGCGAGCTCACCCTCGATTTCGTCGTACGGTTGTATCGCGAGCATGCCGCCGCCCTGCGGATCGTGCGCGGGGCCCAAAAACGGCTGTACGCCCAACGAAGCGACGCCCGTCTCGAGCGCTTCGCCGCGTACCGCTGGACTGCGGCGGCGCTCCGCGGCGCCGGCTTGCCCGCCCACTACAGGCGCCGCTTCCGACCCAAGTTCGACGATATCGAAGCGGAGCTCACCTACCTCTTCGTCCGGAGCCTGCGCCCCGCCGTCGTACTCGAGATCGCCCCGTACTACGGGTGGTCCACGACGTGGCTGCTGCACGCGTTGCGCGACAACGGCGCCGGCCGGCTGCACTCCTACGACCTCGTGGACTACAGCCGCTGGACCATACCCCCCGAGCTGGCCCGCGACCGGTGGCTCCTTACTCAGGCGGATATCAAGAACTGCCTGGATCGACTGCCGCGCGACGTCGGATACCTCTTCCTGGACGCGTCCCACACCGCGGAGTTCGCCCGCTGGTACCTGGACTCGCTGTTCCCGCGGCTCGCCCCGGGGACGCTGGTCGGCGTCCACGACATCGTGCGCGGGGACCTGGCGCCCATGGAAGAAGGCCTTGTGCTGCGCGAATGGTTGGAGCGGCGCGGGGTTCCGTTCCTCACGGCGGCGCCCGGGCAGCCCGGCGGCGCGCACCAACGGATTGTCGCGCTCAAGCGGGAGCTCGGGCTGGCCGAGCCGATTCATGACTCCCTGAAGAACCCGATGATCTTTTTCTGCTTGCCCTAGGGTGGGGTTGACGGCCAGGGCCGGGCCCGTATATTTATGTTCAACAATGCATAAACATACGATAGCCCTGCTGCTGACGAATAAGCCGAATATTCACGGCGGACCCTCTCGAGGGAGCGGCGGGGCACGATAGCGTGACAAGAAAACGCGAACCCAGCCAGCCCGCTCCCTCCGCAGAGCGGGCTTTTCGTTTACTCGACCCGTGGCGCGAGCGCGACGCCTGCGGCGTCGGCTTCGTCGCCCGTGCCGACGGCGAGCGGACGCGCGACATCCTGACGATGGCGTTGACGGCCGTCGCCCGGCTCGCGCATCGCGGCGCCGCCTCCAACGACAAGTCGGGCGATGGCGCCGGCGTCCTCACCCAGATCCCCCACCGCCTGCTCGGCGTGGGCCCGGTCGAACGCGTCGCCCTCGGCATGTTCTTCCTGCCGGCGACCGGCCCGGGGCGCGACATCGCGATCGATCTCATCGAAACCGTCGTCGTGGGGCTGGGCATGTCGGTGCTCGGCTGGCGAGTCGTTCCGGTACACGCCGGCGTGCTCGGCCCGCTCGCCGCGGCGAGCCAGCCGGCGATCCGGCAACTGTTCGTCGGCCCGCCGTCCGGCCCCGCCAACGCGCAAGCCTGGGAGCGGCGGCTCTACCTCGCGCGCCGGGTGATCGAGCGGCGTGCGGCGAGCGCCGGCCTTCCGGTGTTCGTCTGTTCCCTCTCGTGCCGCACGGTCGTCTACAAGGCGCTTCTGGTCGGGACCGAGCTGCCGGCGTTTTACGCCGATCTCAAGTCACCGCTGTTCGAGACCGGCATCGCCGTGTTCCACCAGCGGTACTCGACGAACACGCTACCCAGCTGGCCGCTCGCGCAACCGTTCCGGCTGCTCGCGCATAACGGCGAGATCAACACGCTGTGGGGCAATCGCAACGCGATGCTCGCGCGGGAACCGGCCCTCGCGGCGCCGGCGTGGGAGCGAGACGTCGAGCTGCTGAAGCCCGTCATCTGGGAGGACGGCAGCGACTCCACGAGTCTCGACAATGCGTTCGAGCTGCTCGTCCGCTCGGGACGCGATCCGGTCCACGCCCTGATGATGCTGCTCCCCGAGGCGTGGGAGCGCATCCCCGATATGCCTCCGGCACTGCGGAGCTTCTACGAGTATCACGCGGGATTGATGGAGCCATGGGACGGACCTGCCGCGCTCGCCTTCAGTGACGGCGTCGTCGCGGGCTCGGCGCTGGACCGCAACGGGCTGCGGCCGTGTCGCTACAAGGTGACGCGCGACAACATCGTCGTCGCCGGATCGGAGGTCGGCATCGTCGACCTCGATCCCGCTGACGTCGTCGAGTCCGGCCGGCTCGGTCCGGGCGAGCTGCTGATAGTCGATACGCTCCGCAACGTCGTGCTCCGCAGCGCCGACGCGAAGCTCGAGGTCGCCCAGCGGTGCCCGTACCGCCGCTGGACGACGCGCGTCATTCGCCAGCTGCCCGCCGAGGTCCCCGCGCTGGGGCCCGCGCTCCCCGCCGACGAGCTGACCGCCCGCCAGCACGCGTTCGGATACAGCCACGAAGACCTGCGCTACGTCATCGAGCCAATGGCGGCCGAAGGGCGCGACGCGATCTGGAGCATGGGCGACGACACGCCGATCGCGCCGCTCTCCAAGGTGCCGCAGAGCCTGTACGCGTATGTGCGCCAGCGCTTCGCGCAGGTGACGAATCCGGCGATCGATCCGCTCCGCGAGGAGCTGGTGATGTCGCTCGTCATGTACCTCGGGCGGCGCGGCTCGGTGCTCGCACAGCGGCCGGGCGGCAAGACCCTGCTGCGCATCGAGCACCCGGTCCTCCTGGCCGAGGACATGGCTGCCCTGCGGCGCGCCGGGGGGGGCGGGGGGGGCGGCTCGGACCCGACCACGTTGAGCGCCGTGTGGGAGGCCGCGGCAGGCCCCGAGGAGCTGGAGCGCGCACTCGAGACGCTCGCGCGCGACGCCGTGACGGCGGTACGCCGCGGCGCCACGATTCTCGTTATCAGCGACCGCGACGCCGACAAGGCGCGCGCGCCGATTCCGATGCTGCTCGCCATCGGTGCCGTGCACCAACGCCTGGTGCAGGCCAAGCAGCGGATCCGCGTGGGGCTCGTCGCCGAGGCCGGCGATGCGTGGGACGTGCATCATCTGGCGGCGCTCTTCGGGTACGGCGCCGAGGCGGTGCACCCCTGGCTCGCGTTGCAATGCCTGCGCGACGTCGAGTCCTCGGCCGGGAAATACCGCAGCGCCGCGGAGAAGGGGTTGCTCAAGATTCTCTCGAAGATGGGGATTTCGACGCTGCAGTCGTATGCCGGGGCGCAGATCTTCGAGGCCGTCGGGCTCGGCCCCGCCGTGATCGAGCGCTGCTTTACCGGCACGGCGTCGGTCATCGGCGGTATCGGTTTCAAGGAGATCGCCGAGGATGTGCTGGCCAGACACGACAGCGCCGGCGTCCTGCCCGATCACGGCCGCGTGCGCTATCGGCGGGACGGCGAAGATCACGGCTGGTCGCCGCCACTGGTGCGCGCGCTGCAGCGCGGGGAGTACGCCGGATTCGTTGCAGGCACACGTGCGCGCGCGCCCGCCGGCCCGCGCGATCTACTCGATTTCCGCGCCCAGACGCCGGTGCCGCTCGACGAGGTCGAGCCTGCCGAAGACATCCGCCGTCGGTTCATCTCGAGCGCGATGTCGCTCGGCGCGTTGTCACCGGAGGCGCACACCACGCTCGCGATTGCGATGAATCGCATGCACGCGCGGTCGAATTCGGGGGAAGGCGGCGAGGACCCGGCGACGTATGTCGTCCGGGGTGACGGGGACCGCGCCGATAACCGGATCAAGCAGGTCGCCTCGGGCCGGTTCGGGGTGACGGCGGAGTACCTGGTCCGCGCGGACGAGCTCGAGATCAAGATCGCGCAGGGCTCGAAGCCCGGTGAAGGCGGCCAGCTCCCCGGCCACAAGGTCACCGAGCTCATCGCGCGGCTGCGCCATGCGGTCCCGGGGATCCCGCTCATTTCTCCGCCGCCGCACCACGACATCTACTCGATCGAGGATCTGGCGCAGTTGATCCACGATCTCAAGCAGGTGAACCCGACGGCGCGGGTGGGCGTGAAGCTCGTGGCCGAGGCGGGCGTAGGCACCGTCGCCGCCGGCGTCGCGAAAGCGTACGCCGACTACGTCCTCATCTCTGGCCACAACGGCGGGACGGGCGCGTCACCGCTGTCGTCGATCAAGCACGCCGGCTCGCCCTGGGAAGTCGGCCTTGCCGAGACGCAAGCGATCCTGATGCGCAACAAGCTGCGCGAGCGCATCGAGGTGCGGACCGACGGCGGGCTGCGCACGGGACGCGATGTCGTGATCGCCGCGCTGCTGGGCGCCGAGGCATTCGGGTTTGGAACGGCGACGGTCGTGGCGGTCGGCTGCGCCATGGCGCGCCAGTGTCACCTGAATTCCTGCCCCACGGGGATCGCGACACAGCGGCCTGACCTGCGCGCCAAGTTCAAGGGCACGCCGGAGCAGGTCATCGCGTATTTCACGCACATTGCGGACGACGTCCGGCGCATCATGGCCTCCCTCGGCGTGCGCCGCATGGACGACCTCATCGGCCACGTGGAGCTGCTGCAGCGCATCGAGCGCAGCGAGACGCCCCGCGCCGCCCTGCTCGATCTGTCGGCGTTGCTGACGCCGCCCACCGACCCCACCGAGGCCCGCCGGCGCACGACCCTGCGGAATACGCGGCCGGGCATCGTGTCGCTCGACGCCGACATCCTGGCGCAGCGGATCACCGCTCCTCAGGTGGTCGCGATCGGGAATCATCACCTCACGGTCGGCGCGCGGATCGCGGGGGAGCTCGCGCGCGCGCACGGGAGTCAGGGCGCCGCCACACCGCTCAAGCTCCGGTTCCGCGGCAGCGCCGGTCAGAGCTTCGGCGCGTTCACGCTCCCGCACATGCACCTGCAACTCGAGGGCGAGGCGAACGATCACGTCGGCAAGGGGCTGTGCGGCGGCGAGATCGTCATCCGGCCCTTCCGCGGCGCCGCCTACGCGTCCGGCGCGCACGTGCTGCTCGGCAACACCGCGCTCTATGGGGCGACCTCAGGCCGGCTGTTCGCGGCCGGCGCCGCCGGCGACCGGTTCGCCGTCCGGAACTCCGGCGCCGTCGCGGTGATCGAGGGCGCCGGCGACCACTGCTGCGAGTACATGACCGGTGGCGTGGTGGTCGTCCTGGGGACCGTGGGCCGCAATTTCGCGGCCGGGATGTCGAACGGCCTCGCGTACGTGTTCGACGAGCAGGGCGTGCTCGAGGCGCACTGCAACCGCGAGATGGTGGCGGTCAGCGGCCTCAATTCGATGGATGAGCGCGTTCTGCGCAAACTCGTCCAGCAGCACTTCCACAAGACCGGCAGCGCCCGCGCCCGGTTGATCCTCGCGCGGTGGGAATCGTATCGCACGCTCTTTCGCAAGGTCGCACCGCCTGTGGCGGTGTCCGAACCAGTGGCTCACTTCCAATCGACGGAGAGCACGCCATGAAGCTCATCACGACCATCGTTCGCCCCGACCGCGTTCCCGAAGTCAAGGCAGCGCTGTTCCGGGCCGGAATCACAGGGATCACGCTGAGCCGGGTGAGCGGGCACGGCGGTGAGCACGAGCGGTTCGAGCAGTATCGTGGCACCGCGCTCGTCATGGAGTTTCACGAGAAAGTCAAAATCGAAATGGTGTGTTCTGAGCCCTTCGTCGAGCCGTGCGTGCAGGCGATTCTCTCGGCGGCCCGCACCGGCGAGGTGGGCGACGGGAAGATCTTCGTGCAGCCGGTCGAGCGCGTGGTCCGGATCCGTACCGGCGAGGCGGACAATGCCGCTCTCACCGCGGTCAATGCCGACGCGGTCCAACGCGCGGCCATCAACGCGGCCGGTATCGGAGGTGCAGCGTGACCCAGGCAACGGTGTCGGCAGGAGATACGGCCTGGGTTCTCGTTTCGAGCGCGCTCGTGCTCTTGATGACCGTGGGTCTCGCGTTCTTCTACGGCGGCCTGGTGCGCCCCAAGAACGCCCTGAACACGATGATGATGAGCGTGGTCGCGCTCGGCGTGATCGGCGTCCAGTGGATGTTGTTCGGCTACTCGATCGCGTTTGGTCCCGGCAACTCATGGGTGGGTGGCTTCTCCTGGCTCGGCCTGAATCACGTGGGGCTCGAGCCGAACCCGACCTATTCCTCGACGATCCCGCTGCAGGCCCACGCGATGTTCCAGGGCATGTTCGCGATCATCACGCCCGCGCTGATCTCAGGCGCGATCGTGGAGCGAATGCGCTTCCGGGGTTACATCGTGTTCCTCGTCCTGTGGGCGACACTGATCTACGACCCGCTGGCGCACTGGGTGTGGGGATCCGGCGGCTGGCTGCTCAAGCGCGGGGCGCTGGACTTCGCGGGCGGCACCGTCGTCCACATCAGCGCCGGCGTTTCGGCACTCGTCGCCGCATGGTTCCTCGGGCCCCGGCGGGACTACCGCCGCGTGCCCATTGCGCCGCACAACGTGCCACTCGTGCTGCTCGGCGCGGGGCTGCTCTGGTTCGGATGGTTCGGCTTCAATGCCGGCTCCGCCCTCGCGGCGAACGGCCTCGCGGCGCTCGCGTTCGTCAACACGAACACCGCGGCAGCCGCCGCCCTCGTCACATGGGCCGGGCTCGACCTGGCACGCACCGGCAAGATCACGGCGGTCGGCGCCGCCACGGGCCTCGTCGTGGGCCTGGTGGGCATCACACCGGCGGCCGGGTACGTGACCCCGATGTCCGGGCTCCTGATCGGCGTTCTGGCAGCCGGCGTCAGTTACACGGCCATCCAGATCCGGTCGAGGACGAAGCTCGACGACGCGCTCGACGTGTTCTCCTGCCACGGGCTCGCGGGTATGGCCGGCGCGCTGTTGACGGGCGTGTTCGCAACCAAGCTCATGAACCCCGCCGGCGGCGACGGGCTCCTCGCGGGGAATGCCGGCCAGATGGGCGTCCAACTGCTCGCGGTCCTGGCCACGGTCGCCTTCGCCGCCCTCGGCACCCTCGTGATCCTCAAATTCGTTCAGGTGACGATTGGCGCGCGGGCAGATGTACCCGAGGAGAGCGCGGGACTCGACCTCAGCCAGCACGGCGAAGAGGCGTATTTCGGATCGGACCTGGGCAGTGCCGCCGGAGCGGGCGGCTCGCTCGGCGGCAGCGTGGTCGTCGACGCCTTTGCCGGAGAACCGGCCTCCGCGCCCGAGCCGGCCGTATGATGGACGTGGGGGCGGGAGCGGCTTTCTAAGATTATTCTTCATCCCCATGACGACGTCGCTGCCGTCGCAGTTCAAGGTCGGGCTCGTGCAGATGAGCATGAGCGACGACACCGAGTCGAACCTCGGGAAGGCCGTCGCCCGCATTCGCGACGCCGCGCAGCAGGGCGCGACGCTCGTGTGCCTGCCGGAGCTGTTCCGCACGCAGTACATCGGCCAGCGCGAGGATCACGCGCTGTTCGATCTCGCCGAGGCGGTTCCGGGGCCCACGACCGAGACGCTCGGCAAGATCGCGAAGGAGAACGGCGTCGTGGTGATCGCGTCGCTGTTCGAGCGCCGCGCCGCCGGCCTGTATCACAATACGGCAGCGGTCATCGACGCCGACGGGAAAATCAAGGGCATCTATCGCAAGATGCATATTCCCGATGATCCCGCCTATTACGAGAAGTTCTACTTCACGCCGGGCGACCTCGGTTTTCGCGCCTTCGACACGAAGGTCGGCCCGATCGGCACGCTGGTGTGCTGGGACCAGTGGTATCCCGAAGCCGCGCGCCTCACGGCCCTCCAGGGGGCAAACATTCTGCTCTATCCGACCGCCATCGGCTGGCACCCGGTGGAGAAAGCGCAGTACGGCGAGCAGCAGCTCGACGCGTGGAAGACGATTCAGCGCAGTCATGCGATTGCGAACGGCTGCTGGGTCGCCGCCGTCAACCGCGTCGGCCTGGAGAAGCTCGATGGCGAGGGGGCCGGGATCGAGTTCTGGGGCCACTCCTTTGTGTGCGATCCGTTCGGCATCATCGTCGCCGAAGCCGCCGAGGATGAGGCGCTGCTGCTGGCGCAGGTCGATCTCGCGCGGATCGAGGAAGTACGCCGCAACTGGCCGTTTTTGCGGGACCGACGCACTGATGCGTACGGCGGCATCGAGCATCGTTTTCTGACTGATTAGTCCCGATGACCGATACCTATCGGTTTCCGGCCGAGTGGGAGCCGCATGCGGCGACCTGGATCGGCTGGCCGCATAACGTCACCGATTGGCCCGGCAAGTTTCCGCCGATCCCCTGGGTCTATGGTGAGATCGTCCGCGCGCTCACGCGGGGCGAAGTCGTCCGGATTCTCGTCAACTCTCCGCGCCACCAGGCGCAGGCGAGCCGGATTCTCAAGCAGGTCGGCGTCGATCTCGAGCGCGTGGATTTTCTGCGCTTCCCCACCAATCGCGGCTGGACGCGCGACTTCGGACCGATCTTCGTCCGCCGAGCCACGGGGCTGGCGATTGCCCGCTTCCATTTCAACGCCTGGGCCAAGTACAAGGACTGGAAGAGGGACGACAAGATCCCCGTGCTTGCGGCGAAGCGGCTCAAGCTCCCGCTGGTCGACGCGAAGATCGTCCTGGAAGGCGGCAGCATCGACGTGAACGGCCGCGGCACGCTACTCACGACCGAAGAGTGTCTCCTCGATCCGAATGTGCAGACCCGCAATCCGGGGTTGTCGCGCTACGAGATCGAGAACGTCTTTCGGGACACGCTCGGCGTCACGAATACGCTCTGGCTCGGCAGAGGCATCGCCGGGGACGACACGCATGGCCACGTGGACGATCTCTGCCGCTTCGTGAAGCCCGGGACCGTCGTCCTGTGCCGTGAGGACAATCCGAAGGACAGCAATTACAAGCCGCTCGCCGAGAACCGCGAGCGGCTGCAGGGCATGCACCTGGAAAGAGGGGCGAGCATCGAGGTGATCGACCTCCCGATGCCCGCCCCGCTCTCCTTCGACGGTGTCCGGCTTCCCGCCAGCTACGCCAACTTCTACATCGCCACCGCCGCCGTGCTCGTGCCTACGTTCAACGATCCCAAGGATCGCATCGCGCTCGGCATCCTCACCGAGCTGTTTCCGGATCGCCCCGTCGTCGGGATCCACGCCGTGGATCTCGTCTGGGGGCTCGGCACGTTGCACTGCCTCACGCAGCAGGAGCCGGCAGTTACTTCAGCTGCCAGATCTCGATTCGATTCCCCGTAAGGATCGGAATCAGCACTCGATTGCGTTTGGCGTCATAGCCGATGTCGGCGGGGCTGGGCACCCCCGTGATCACCTTCACTTCCTGCCCGCTCTCGTACGCGGACACGGTGGAATCGGTCCAGCTCGACACCAGGATTTTCGTCCCAGCGACCTCCACGCCGTCGAATCCACCGGCCCCCTTGGCGATGACCTTTGGCGCTTTGTCCCCCGGCTTCCACCCGAGCACCGCTTTCCTCGGCCCATACGAGACAATGATAAACCGCTTGCCCACCGGATCGACCGTGATGCCGTTGGGCCAGCCGAGGCTGTCACCGCGCGCCGCAACGGTGATCTTGCGATCGGGTCCGATCCGGAAGATGCGGTCCGGTCCCGGATGCAGCACGTTGCCGACGTCGTCGAACTTGATGCCGGTATCGGTGATGTAGATCGCTCCGGAGGCGATGGTGAGGTCGTTCAGAAACACGGCGCCCGCACTGTCGAGCTTGACGCTGTCGAGCGGTGCCCCGGTCCGCGCGTTGAAGGCGCGCACGGCGTCGATATCCGCCACCCACAGCGTGTCTCCGGCAACCGCCAGGCCCTTCGGCCCATTCAGCGTGACGCCCGCCCGGCCGCCCTCGATGAACTTGAGGTTCTCGATCGCCCCGTCGGGCCGCACGCGACTGATGAACCCGTTGTTGTCTTTCGCCGTTGGCGATCCGTTGATATTCGAGACGAAGTAGATGTCCTGCGTCGAGTCGTGCAGCACCGACTCCGGCGTGGAGAAGCCGGCGACTGTCAGAAAACGAGTGGCGCCGGGAGCGGCAGGTGGCGGCGGCGGCACCAATGCGGCGGTGTCCATCGCTGCCTGGAGCGTGTCGAGAACGTTGGCAACCTTTTTCCGATCGACCACCTGGCATGCCGTCGCGACGGCAAGAGTCGTACAAAGGACGGTCGTTCGCATCAGTGCACTTCCTCCTTGTCCGGGGCCGCACCGAAGTACCCGTCCAGGGTGTGGAGGGTTCACGCTTTCGCCTCCTCAAGCTCCTTCTTCCGCGCCTCGGTCACCTTCGCCGCGATCTCCGGCGGCGCGTCCTGATAAACGTGGAACTTCATCTTGTATGTGCCGCGCCCGTGCGTGATCGAATGGAGCGTCGTCGCGTAGCGGTCCAGCTCGGCCTCGGGCACGTGGGCTTTCACCTTGGTCAGGCGGCCATCCTTCTCGGTGCCCATCACATGGCCACGCCGCGACGAGAGGTCGCCCATGACGGCGCCTTGGTATTCGTCCGGCGTCCAGACCTCCACGTCCATGATCGGCTCGAGCAGGACCGGGCGCGCGCCGGGACTCACGTTCCGGAACGCCAGGATGCCGGCCATCTTGAACGACATTTCGTTCGAGTCGACGTCGTGATACGAGCCGTCGTAGACCTCGAACTTGAAGTCCACGACCGGATAGCCGGCCACCGGCCCCTTGTGCGCCGCCTCGAGCACGCCGCGCTCGACGGCCGGGATATACTGGCGCGGGATCACCCCGCCGACGATCTCATCCACGAACTGCACGCCTGAGCCGCGGGGCAACGGGGCAATCCGAATCCAGCAATCGCCGTACTGCCCGCGGCCGCCGGTCTGCTTTTTGTGTTTGCCCTGCCCTTCGGACTTGCCGCGAAACGTTTCGCGGTAGGCGACCTTCGGCTTGGTGGTCTGCGCATGCACGCCGAACTTCCGCGCCAGCCGGCCCACGACGATCTCGAGGTGTCGCTCGCCCAATCCGCGGATGAGCGTCTGACCCAACTCGCTGTTGTACTCGTGATGAAACGTGGGATCCTCTTCGTGCAGCTTGTGCAGGCCGGTCGACAGCTTGTCCTCTTCCCCGCGCTGCTTCACTTCGACCGCCACGGTGATCACCGGCTCGGGGAACGGGATCTTCGCAAGGACAAGTCCCTTGTCTCGCGTCGACAGCGTGTCGTTGGTGTGCGTATCGCGGAGTTTGGCGACGACTCCGATGTCGCCCGCATTGAGCTCGGGAATCTCGATGCGCTCCTTACCCTGCCCCACGCAGAGATGGTTGAGCTTTTCCGCGAGGTCACGCGGGGCGTTCCACACGTCCTGCCCGTTCTTCACGTGACCGCAGAAGATACGAAACAGCGTCACGTCGCCGACGTGGGGCTCGGACACGGTCTTGAACACCTGCGCCGCCAGCGGGCCCGCATTGTCGGGCGTGAGCGAGAGGCGGTCCGCGCTGCCCCACTTTTGCGCCTCGACCGGCGGCCGCTCCTGCGGCGCCGGGCACAACTCCACGAGCTTGTTGAGGAGCGCGCGGGTGCCGTATGTCAGCTCGGCGGCGCCGCAGAACAGCGGGAACAGCTCCCCCTTCGCCATGCCGGCCTTCATCGCGCCGATCGCCTCGTCGCGTCCGATCTCCTCGCCGCCGAGATAGCGCTCGAGCAGGGTGTCGTCGGTCGCGGCGATGCTTTCGATCAGCTCCTGCGAGTACTTCTCGAACCGGTCCTGGTACTCGTCCGGAACATCGACCTCGTCGTACTCGCCTGCTTTCGTGCCCTTCTTGTACAGGTGCGCCTTCTTCGAGAAGAGATTGATGATCCCGTGGAATTCCAGCCCTTCGCCGACCGGAATCTCCACCGGGATCACCTTGGGCGTCAGCCGCTCTTTGATCTGATCGAAGACGCGCTCGAAGTTGGCGTGCTCTTTGTCCATCAGCGACACGAAGAACAGGCGCGGGAGCGCGCGGCGCTCGCAATAGTCCCAGACCTTTTCCGTTCCCACTTCGACGCCCGCCGTCGCGGACAACACGACGACCGCGGAGTCGGCGGCGTACACGCCCGCGAGCGCATCGCCGGTGAAATCCAGGTATCCGGGCGTGTCGATCAGATTGATCTTCGTCTCCATCCACTCGGCAACGGCCAGCGCGAGGTTGATGGAGTACTTGCGTTCGATTTCGTCGGCGGTGTAATCGGTGAGGGCGGTACCATCTTTTACAGATCCGTGCCGTTTGCTCGTTCCGGCCACGAACGCCAGGGCATCGACCAGGGAGGTCTTACCGCTCGCGCCGTGGCCAACGACGGCCACATTCCGGATCTCCGGCGTCTTATACACACGCATACGGCGCAAAGCTCCTGCGAGGGGGGAGAGAAATATGGACGACGCAGGTGCGAGGCGGCTAGACGTCGAGGGAGAGCCCGAGAGGCTAAGAGGCTGAGGGGCTATGAGGACCGAGTCGGGGAGGACGACAACCCTCGCAACTCCAGCCTCATAGCCCCTCAGCCTCTCGGCCGCTGAGCGTCTACCTCAGCGTCTAGTACCCTACCGCTTCCATCTCTGCATCCGCAGTCGCATCATGATCGTGATTCGCGTATCTGACATGCTCGACCAGCCTGTGCAGGATCTGTATTCCCCTCAGGTTGAGCGCGAGCGCCGTGACCTTGTCTCCATTCACCAACGCCTGGTCCGCCTGCACTCTCAGATCCTTCACGTGCGCCAGAATCGCGCGGATCCTCGGTGCATCTCGATCACCCAGGAACTTCTCGATCCTGGCGATCGCGCTGTCGACCGCGAGACCGGTGCGCTCGGGAGCGTTGGGGAAGAGTTCGATCACGGCCGCGAGCACGAACCGGAACGCGGTGCGTGCGTCGGCGCGCGCCGTGGCGGTGTCGCCACGCTGAAATGCCGCCCACGCCGAGTCGCGATACACGTGCGCCGAATCGATATCCATGCGCGCCGCGGCGTTGTCGGTCGTGCGCAGCGTGTCGAGCAGCCGTCTAAACCAGCCGTCCCACGTGGCGCTGCCGGCCGGGGACGCCGCCGCGCTGTCGGCGAGGACTTGGGCGTTCTGGGCGAGCATCAGCTCATTGGTGGTGGCACCCGTGGGATCCTGACTACAGGCCGCCGCAAAGGTCAGGGCGGCAAGTGCAATCGTCATTCGCTTGTGCATCAACGGCTCCATGAAAAAGTCTGGCCCTTTGACGCTGAAGCTTAAATGCCGTTAAGACTCGTGGGGAGTGGGCGGGGGGTGACTCACCGGTGCCATTCGAAACGCCGCGAGGCCCGCCAGCGCCATGACCGAGCCTGAGAGCAGGAACGACGTGATGGGGCTCACAACGTCGTACACCGTGCCGGTGACCGGGGGGCCCGCAGTCCGGCCCAGCGCCGCAATTGCCTGCGCCGCTCCCAGCACCGTGCCCTGTTCTGTCGCGGCGGCATAGACCGACACCAAGCCCGTCGCGGCTGGTGCGAAGACGCTGTTCGAAACCGCCAGGACGAATGTCCACGCGTAGAGCAGCAGGGAGCTGTGCAGGAACGGAATCACCGCAATAGACAACGCCATGCCGAGCGACCCGGCGATCACCAGCGTGCGCTCCCCGGTGCGGCGGACGATCTTGCCAAAGAAGTAGCCCTGAATGGAAGCCGCCGTGACGCCGATGAGTGTAAAGAGGATCGCGAGCTCGCGTTTCCCCCATCCAAGGGACGCAGCCGCGTACAGCGGCAGCACCACGGTGTAGCCCGCGAAGGCAAACGGCGTGAGCGCCCAGACCGCCATCAGCGGGCGCAGGCGCGGCCGTGAAACGGCTTCGCCGATGTGCCCGAGGTCGAATAGCCGACGTGTGACGCGATGCTCGGGCGCGAGCGACTCGGGGAGGATGAAGTACGCGGAGACGAAATTCGCGAGCGAGAGACCGACCGCGATGAGCCCCGGCGCGGCCGGGCCGAGATAGTAGTCCGAGAATCCCGCGATCGCGGGTCCGAGGCTGAAGCCCAGGCCGAACGCGGCCCCGACGAGTCCCATCGCGCGTGAGCGCTCGGCCGGTGTGGAGATGTCGGCCATGTACGCTTGCGCCGCGGAGATATTGCCGCCCGCAAATCCGGAGACCACGCGCGACAGAAACAGGATCCAATACGATCCCGCAAATGCGAACAGCGTGTACCCGACGGCGTTGCACAACATCGTCGTCAGCAGCACCGGCCGGCGGCCCACGCGGTCGGACACCTTGCCGAGCAGCGCCGTCGCGACGAATTGCATCAGCGAGAACACGCCGATGATCGCGCCGTAGCCCAACCCGCCGGCGCCGAACCGCTGCGCGTAGGACGGCAGAATCGGCAGCACGATCCCGAAGCCGATCAGGTCGATCAAGACGGTGAAGAAGATGACGCCGACGCGGGCGCGGGATGCGGGCATTGGGGCTGCAATATAGCATTGAGCGACTCTCTCTCCCGGAGTAATGCCATGGCCGACTGGTACCGACTCGGCACCAAAGCCGAGCTACTCACACGCGCGCCCTGCGCGATCAAGATCGAGCGCCACCGCATCGCGGTGTTCCTCTATGACGGCCGGCTCACGGCGATCTCCGACATCTGCAACCACAAGGGCGGCCCGCTGTCGGACGGACGGCTGAACGGAGAATTCGTCACCTGCCCATGGCACGGCTGGGAGTACAGCGTCGTGACGGGCAAAGGGCCGGCGGGATACGATGAGGAGCAGGTCCCGGTCTACGCGCTGGAAGAGCGGGCGGACGGCGTCTACGTCCAGATCCCGCCCATCGCGCCTCGCAGGCTCGTGAAGCACAAACCGAGTCATCTGCTCGAGGAGCATCCGAAGGCCGCCGCCGCCCCCTGCCGCGTGCTCGGTATCTCGACGACGGGGATGGACGACACCAACCCGCGCTTCTCGACTTCCGATGCCTTACTCGACCATGCGATGGCGCGCGCCGGCGAGCTCGAGGCCGATACGCAGCTGATCACGCTGCGCTCGCTGCGATTCCGGACGTGCGAGGGCAACTACTCCAAGGCCTCCCATGCCTGCACGTGGCCATGCGCGATCACCGAGCGTGATCCCGACGATCAGCTCACCGCGGTGTATGAGGGGTTGGTCCACTGGGCCGATGTCGTGTTGATCTCCACGCCCATCCGCTGGGGCAGTCCGTCGTCGCTGTATTACAAGATGGTGGAGCGGCTCAACTGCGTGCAGAACCAGATCACGATTCACAACAATGTGCTGATCCGCAACAAGGTCGCCGCGTTCATCATCACCGGCGGCCAGGACAACATTCAGGCCGTCGCCGGAGGCCTGATGACGTTCTGGTCGGAGCTCGGCTTCGTCTTCCCACAGTTTCCGTTCATCGCGCACTCGCGCGGCTGGGACGCCGAGGACATGCAGAACAACGTGCGGCAGGTCAAAGCGAGCGATGCGCTGCGTGATGCATCACGCGAGCTGGTGGAGCGGGCGGTGGACTTCTGGAGCATGCTCGACAAGAATCGCGGCATCATGGAGAAGCCGATGCAGCGCGCGGGCCGGAAAGCCAATCCGCTCGATCCTGCGGAAGAACTTGCGGACCGTCTGAACTGAGGTCAGGTTCGGGGAGTCCTTGGCCCCCGCCCGTCCCCATGGTCTCAGGAGCACACACATGCTGACCTTAGTCCGCAGAACCGCCACGATCGCGGTTGCGATCGTCGCCGCGGCTTGCGTCGAGTACGCACCCGTCAGTCCAACCATGAACGGCGCCACGCAGGGCCCATCCGGCAGCCCCGCCCTGCAGCTCGTTTCCGCATCAGCCAACGCCACGCCCTATATCATCGACTTCATGGGAAACGCATTGCCCGCGAATCTGGCAGCGCAGGTCGCAAAAGCCGGCGGCGTGTTGACCACGAGCATCGACCAGATTGGCATCGCTGTTGCGACGTCCGACGATCCGACATTCGCGGACCGCGCCATCGCGATCAAGGGTGTCTACAGCGTCGAACCCGATCCGATGGTGCAGTGGGTGCAGCCGGAACGTGTTGTCGAAGCGGATGAGGCTGATGCGAGCCCCGGTGGCGAGATCACGGTCGAGCCCAATACGGCGTTTGGAGCAGCTGAGACCTTCCGTCTCGCGCAGTGGGTGCCCGACGCCATGGCCGCTCCGTCCGCCTGGGACGCGGGGGCGCGCGGGGCGGGAGCCCGCGTCGCCATCGTCGATGGCGGCATCTACAGCGCTCACGTCGACATCGCACCCGAGCTGGACGTCGCGCATTCACGCTCGTTCGTGCCGAATCAGCCTTACAACTTTGATCAAGCACGCAACGCGCAGGGTCAATGCGTGCTCAACGACACCTTCTGGCATGGTACGCACGTCGCCGGCATCGTCGCAGCGCCCGCAAACAACTCGGGCACCGTGGGCATAGCGCCGAGCGCGACAATCATCGGCGTGAAAGTATTGCATTGCGGCAGCGGGGCATTCTCCTGGGTCCTCAATGGCATCGTGTACGCGGCAACGCCCACTGCCCAGGGAGGGGCCGGCGCAGACATCATCAACATGAGTCTGGGCGCCTCGTTCGAGCATCAAGCCCACGACACGACAGGGAAAGTGCTGCGGGACACGGTTACAGGCAAAGTCATCCACACGGCGCGCGGAGCGGCACAGCTCGCCCGAGCTATCGGCAAGGCGACCACGTACGCGTATCAGCAAGGCGTCACGGTCATCGCCGCCATCGGAAACGACGCCACGAACCTTGACCAGACGAACGACCTCATGTCTCTACCGGCTATGGCTCCGCACGTCATCGCCGTGTCAGCGACCGGACCAGTGGGGTACGCGCTCGGCGCGACCAACTTCGACCGGCCGGCGTCCTACACCAACTACGGTCAGTCGGCGGTGAGCTTCGCCGCAGGTGGCGGAGACTTTGTGCTGCCGGGCAACGCTCTCTGCGGCATTCCACGTAACCCGCCGGGAACCGGATTTCTCGTCGCTCCCTGCTGGGCGTTTGACCTGGTCTTAGCCCCGTGCCGTGGTCCCGTCGCCACCAACAACCGCTATTGTCTCGCCGCAGGAACGAGTATGGCGGCACCGGCGGTCTCCGGAGTGGCGGCGCTCATCATCGGAAAGTTCGGCCGCATCGGCCCGGCTGCCGTCGAAGCGAGACTCCGGGCGTCCTCGGATGATCTCGGCAAGCCCGGCAACGACGATTTCTATGGTGGTGGGCGAGTCAACGCGCTGCGAGCAATTCAGTAGCTCTCGTACGGTTCGGCAAACGGGCTCGCCACGGGCGGGCCCGTTTTACTTAGGCGGCTACCGACTCTCGCCTGGCGCCGCGAACATCGAGGATCATCCGGCCCGCCGTCGCGCCGAGAATGACGGCTCCGCCCACCAGCGTCGCCGGACCGGGCGTTTCATGGTGGACGAGCCAGGCCCAGATCGGATTCAGCACCGGCTCGATAAGAAGGAAGAGGCCGACCTCGAGCGCCCGCACTTGGGGCACCGCGCGGGCGAGGAAGAGATACGGGATGCCGAGCTGGCAGACGCCGAGAAAGACGACGACCGCCCAGTCGGCCGGCCGCCCCGCGCTGAGCGGTTGCGCCATCAGCAGCGCGAAGATCCCCGCCGTGATATTCCCCGCCACCGCCGCCGCGGCGACTGAGGCGCCGCGCGCCGCGAGCCAGCGGTACCCCATGACCGTGAAGGCCCAGGTCACGGCGCAGCTCGCGGCGAGCGCGTTTCCCAACGCCGGATTCGGCGCCGTGGCCGACGGCCGGTCCATGCCGAGAAAGAACAGCCCCAACCCCACGCCCATGACGGCCATCTGGATGATGTCGCGCCGCGTCGCGTGTTCGCCCAGGAGCAGCGGGGCCAGCAGCAGGATGAACAGCGGGCTCGTGGACTGCAGGAAAATCGCGCTGGCCGCCGTCGTGTGCTTGTTCGCCTGCACGTACAGCAGCGTCGTCGCCGCATACGCGAAGCCCACCACGATGGTCCGCCAGCTCCAGCCGCGGCGCGCCTCGGGGAGCAGGATGAGGATTGTCAGCATCGCGAGCGCGGCGCGGCAGGCGGCGAGCTGCCAGCCCCCGAAGCTGCACCACTTGATGGCCGCGCCGCCGCTCGAGAACAGCACGGCAGCCAGAATGATTTTGGACCTGGGGCTCATGGTGGCGTGGAATATATTACCGGCCATGGAAGTGCAGATCTTCGGCGTCAAAAAGAGCTCCGACACCCGTGCGGCACTGCGCTTTTTCGCCGAGCGCCGCATCAAGGTCCATTTCGTCGACCTGAACGAGCGCGCCGCGGCGGTGGGCGAGCTGCGCCGCTTCGCCCAAAAGTTCGGCATCCAAGCGCTGGTTGACCCGGGCTCGCGCCGGTACGCCGAGCTGGGGCTGCGCGCGGGTGTCCTCAGCGAGGAGCGCTGGCTCGAAAAACTCAGCATCGAGCCGCTGCTGCTGCGGATGCCGCTGGTGCGCTACCAGCAGCAGCTCACGATCGGCGCCGCCCCGGAGACCTGGGACGCGTGGTACGCCGCTGCCAAGTCCTGACCCTCGCCCTGTGCGCCGCCTGTGCGAGCACCGGTACTCGTGTGAGCACTGACGACTTCCGCTTCGTCGACTCCCTGTTCGCGGCGTATACGGGCTCCGCTGTCCCCGGCGCCAGTGTCGTGGTGATTCGCGACGGCACGGTGATCGTCCGGCGCGCCTACGGGATGGCGGATCTCGAGCGGCGCGTCAGCGCTGCACCGGAAACGGGCTACCGCCTTGCCTCGGTCTCCAAGCAATTCACTGCGATGGCGGTGATGCTGCTCGCCAAGGACGGCAAGCTCCGCTACGACCAGCCGGTGCGCGACTTCCTGCCCGAGCTGCCCGCGGCCACACGCGCCGTCACGGTGCGGCACCTGCTGAACCACACGTCGGGACTCTGCGACTACGAAGACCTGGTTCCCGAGTCACGCACGACCCAGCTCGACGACCGTGATGTGCTGTCGCTGCTCGAGTCCAAGGATTCACTCTACTTCACGGCTGGCAGCGAGTATCGCTATAGCAACTCCGGTTACGTCCTGCTTGGGATGATTGTCGCCAGGGTGTCTGGTATGACGCTCCCTCAGTTTCTGCGTGCGCGCATCTTCGAGCCGCTCGGCATGCACGCCTCGGTCGCACACGTGGAAGGATCGGATACCGTCCCGCGGCGCGCGTTCGGGTACTCCCCCAGCGGCGGGACGTTCGTGCAGACCGATCAGAGCGTCACGAGCGCGACGCTGGGCGACGGCGGCATCTACACGAACATCGACGACCTGACGCGCTGGGATCAGGCGCTCTATACCACACAGCTCGTGGACGCGGCGGCGCTGCAACTCGCGACGACCCCGCCCGAGCTGCCCGGTGGCGCGCCGACGCAGTACGGATTTGGCTGGTTTATCGACCGCTATCGGGGAGAGAGGCGCTGGCGGCATACCGGCGAGACGAGTGGCTTTCGGAACGCGATTCTCCGCTTCCCCGAGCGCCGGCTCACGATCGGCGCCGCCCCGGAGACCTGGGACGCG
>DATLXS010000246.1:0-12735 GCA_035575675.1 Gemmatimonadales bacterium | reverse complement strand
GGCCGCCAGGGGTCGGCGACTGAGGTGCTATGCTATGGGACCGCGGTCGTCATTCAACGTGCATGAACAAGAGATCGTCCGTTGCCGCCCGCCGAACGTCACAGCCTTCGTGACGCGCCTCGTTCTCGCCAAGGCTCGCTGAAGGGATCGGCTTAAGGGAGGAAGGGCACTTGGACTCTACTGTGTTTCTTGTCGCGCTCCTGATATTCGTGGGGATCCCTGCGGTCACGGTGCTCAAGGTCGCTCGTCTGCGTGCCGCCCGTCCCCAATCACCATCGGCCGACGTCATTGCACGGCTCGAGGCGGTTGAACGTGTCGTCCAGGACCTCCAACAGCAGCTCGCAGAAACACATGAGCGTCTCGATTTCACAGAGCGGTTACTCAGCAAGGCACGAGACGAGCGGCGGATTGGCAGCTAGAGGCGACTCCATGGACTGCGACGGCCGCTCGGAGGTACCCGGTGTCGATCGCCCAGTGGCTACTCCCAGAGTTCGATGAGGAGATGGCTGCCACTCGACGCGTGCTCGAACGTGTGCCGTGGAGCCGGTATGCTTGGCAACCGCACCCGAACTCCATGTCTCTGGGCCGCCTGGCGACGCATGTCGCCGAGCTCCCGAAATGGGCGCTGGATGCCTTTGCCCTCGACGAGGTAGACATCGCTCCGCTCGGCGGGGCGCTCACGAGACGACTGGTCTTTGATTCAGTGACGAACCTCGTCCAATGGTTTGCAGACCACGCCCAGGCCGCGCGCCAGGCTCTTGCCGCGGCCAGCGATGACGACTTCGCTCAACCTTGGACCCTCAAGTCCGGCGGCCGCGCGCTCTGGACAAAGTCCCGACTGGCCGTTTATCGCAACGCGGTCAGCCACATGGTGCACCATCGCGGGCAACTAACCGTCTACCTGCGGTTGAACGGTGTGCCGGTTCCGGGGACGTACGGGCCGTCGGCGGACGAGCGGGAGCCCGCCGGCTAGCGGACTCGGGGCGCTTGTGAGTCCGCCATTCACAGTCGCTTGCGCCGGCGGGCGAGTCGCCCGCAGCTTAAGCGCGATCCGTTAAGCCGACGCGCTCGGAGGCTCCCATGACCTGCCGTTTCGGAGTCACAGTTCTCCTCGGTCTCGTCCCCCTCGTCGCCCACACCGCCGCGGCTCAGACCGCTCGCGTTGGCGCCCACTACGGCGTCAACCTCAGTAACGGTCACTGGGAGGACGAGCGTCTCGGCGCGCAGGCGTCGCTGCACATCATCGGTCCACTCGAGACCGCCGGGGCGTTCAGCGTCTTCACCGACTGGCCCGGAGCCACCGGCTTCACTGGCTCGGCGTGGCAGGCCTACTGGACGATGCGCGTCAGGCCTCGAGGACCGTGGTCAATCGCCTCCCTCGGCTATGGCTTCATCTTGATACACAGCAGCTTGCGTGACGCGAGTCTCCAGCTCGAAACCTCGGGAAGCAACTTTACCGACGCCATCGTGCTCGGTCTGGAAGCCCCCACCCCCTTCGTTCGCCCGTTCGCCGACTTGTATCTCGTTGACATCCTCGATCGTGAGTCCGCCGTCGGGGTGAATCTCCTTATGGGGGTCCAGGTCAGCCTACCAACCCGTCGGTCGAGCTGAGCGCACCGCGAGAAAGGTTAGATCACGCATGACCGACGTTCCGATCGCCTGCACACTCACATCCGCTGAGCTCCAGTCCCGCGGCGCGCAACTCCTGCCCGGACTGGTGGCGGGGGCGATCGCGCGGGTTCCGGTGAGCAACGGCTTCCGCTGGGCGTTCGCGCCGAGACCGGGACTCCTAGCCGAGGTCGCGCAGGTCATTGACGCCGAACGGCGATGCTGTCGGTTTCTTCGGTTCGCGGTGGCGGCCGAGCCTGACGGCGGGCCGATTTCCCTTGAGGTCACCGGTCCGCCGGGAACTGTACAGTTCCTTGACCAGCTTGTGACTGGGGCTTCGCGTTAACAAGCGCTTCAACCTGCCAGCGCGCGTAGAAGTAGTTGATCTTTCGCCAGTGCGCTGCAGCTTAAGCGCGATCCCTAGGCGGACGGCACACGTTATCACGGCGGATTGAGGAACTGCCATGCGACTTGCTATCGTTGGCGCGCTCGTACTGGGGCTACTGGGGTTGGTCGAAGCGGATGTTGTGTCGCAAGGTTCCCCGCATCCGTCGCACCAGTTCTTCAACCTCGGCACACTCCGGCTCGAGAGCGGCGATAGTCTCCCCTCGGCCAAGTTACTGTTCGTCACACACGGGCAGCTCGCCCCTGACCGGCGCAATGCCGTGCTTCTCCCCTCCTGGTATGGAGGCAACCATCACGGATACGACTTCATGATCGGACCCGGCCGGGCCTTGGATCCGACCAAGCAGTTTATTGTGGTCGCCGAGATGTTCGGGAGTGGCGGATCCTCATCCCCCAGCAACACTCCAGACCCGCGGCACGGGCCGAGGTTTCCGTCGATAAGTATTCGAGACAATGTTGCCGCGATGTACCGGCTGATCACAGAGAAACTCGGCGTACAGCACCTTCAGGCCGTCGTCGGGTTCTCGATGGGTGCGCAACAGGCCTTCCAGTGGGCGGTGAGCTATCCTACTTTCGTCGATCGCATCGTACCCATTTGTGGGACCGCGAAGACATATCCGCACGGCGTGGTGCGACTCGAAAGCGCGATTCTAGCGTACGAGGCCGACAGCGCGTTCGCCGGCGGCAACTATCATGTTCGGCCGGAAAAAGGGCATCGGGCCTGGGCGGCGCATTGGGCGGCGTGGGTGTTCTCCCAGGAATGGTGGCGACGGGAGCTCTACAAGCCGAAGTTCGCCAGTCCGGAAGCGCTGCTCGAAGCCTGGGCGGCCGACACGGCTGACCGGGATCCTAACGACGCGATTCTGCAAGCGAGGACCTGGCAACAGCATGATGTCGGAAAGACCCCGGGCCTTGGCGGGAACCTTGCCCGCGCGCTGGGCAGCATCCGAGCACGTGTCCTCTACATGCCCTGTGCGACGGATCTGTATTTTCCGATCGGTGACGCCGAGTCCGAGCGGCGATTCATTCCTGACGTTCAGTGGATCCCGATTCCCTCCTTGTGGGGGCACGCGGCGGGTGCCGGACGGGATCCTGCGGATAGCGCTTTCCTGAACGAGAACGTGCGTCGGTTCTTGAGCGAAGCGGCGCACCGCTGAAAGGACGCAGTGACTACTCGCGTCGTCATCAGATTTGGCGGACTCTGTCTCGCGGGCGGCGCAGTTGTGTTCCTCGCCGTCTTCGGCTACCTCGCCGCGCGCTTCAACTATCCGGATGTCCTCGATGGGCCGGCTGCAACCGTCCTGCCCAACCTGCTCGCAACCGGCCCGCAGGGCCGCCTCGTCTGGGCCGTCTACGCCCTCCTCCCGCTGATATGGCTTCCTGCCGGCGTCGCGGCCTATGAGGCCTTGGCCCCGGCGCGGCGAGGATCAATGCGGCTCGCCTTGCTCTTCGCGACGGTCGCAGCGCTCGCCATGATGCTGGGCCTCATGCGCTGGCCAAGTGTGCATTGGCACCTCGCCTCGGCATTCGAGCACGCTGCCCCGTCCGAGCAGGGAGTTCTCGCCGCCGTTTTCGACGGCCTCAATACCTACCTTGGCAACTACATCGGTGAGTTCTTGGGCGAACTCTCCTTCAGCGCATTCTTCTTGCTGACGTCGATCACGTGGCTGCAATCGCCACACCGGAACAAGTGGATCGCCTGGGCGGGCGTGGGCACGGCGATGCTGGGGTTCGTCGGCATGTTCCGCAACGTCACGGGCGCCGTGGCTCCGATCGCGGCGCTGAACAATTACTTGCTCCCAGCGTTCATGATCACGCTCGGTATTGCGCTCATGCGGTGGCCGGTCGTCCCACATGCGGCAGGCGCCTAGCAAGCGCTCTCGGAGGTCTACCCATGAATCTGCTCCGCCACCTCGCGGCGCTCACGCTTGCGGCATCCGGGCTTACACTCGCCGACCCGCATAGACCGTCTCAGACCATGGAAGGTGCCGAGCTCCGCAGGGCGGCGAACGACGTTCACGCGGCGGCCGGATGTCAGGTGCGCGGGGTGTGGGAGCTCGTGTCGGTATCTCAGGATGGCAAGGACCAGCCCCTCGCCGGGTACCGAGGAATGAAAGTGCTGACGGATCGGCATTTCATGTTTCTCGGCCAGGCGGCGAGGCGAGATACACTGCCGCTCAAGACCGAGATGGACACGCTGCGGGCCTACCAGATTAGCGGCGGGGCGGGTACCTACACGACGAGCGGCACCACGTACGTCGAGCACATAGACTTCTTCGTCATTCCGAGCTGGGTTGGGACAGCGTTCAGAGCCACATGCCGGATCGAAGGGCGTCTGTGGTATCACAGCTTCACCGACCCGAACGATACGACGGCGGGTCCCGGTCCGTACGGGCATTTCATCGAAGTATGGCGACGTCTTGAATAGCGATTGGAAGAGCCCCTAGCGGCCCCCCGTCTTGACCTCATTCGGCACACCGAGCTGCTGCCAGAGGTAGACGTAGGTCAGTGCATACTCTTTCGCCACCTGGGCATTCGTGACGCCCGCCCCGTGTCCGCCCTCCGTGTTCTCGAAGTAAAAGAACGGAATACCCAGCGACTCCATCTTCGCCGCCATTTTCCGCGCGTGCGCGGGATGGACGCGGTCGTCGCGCGTCGTCGTCGTGAACATCGCCGTCGGGTACTTCGTGCCCGACTTCAGGTTCTGGTAGGGTGAGTACCTCGAGATGTACGCCCACTCCTCGGGCTTGTCGGGGTCGCCGTACTCCCCCATCCAGCTCGCGCCCGCGAGCAGATGGCTGAAGCCCTTCATATCCAACAGCGGGTTCTGGATCAGCACGGCGTTATAGAGCTCGGGGTGCTGGGTGAGCGCGACGCCCATCAACAACCCACCGTTGCTGCCGCCGCGGATGCCGAGGTGTGGTGGACTCGTCACGCCGTCTTTGATCAGTTCCTCGGCGACAGCCGTGAAGTCGTCGTAGATGCGCTGACGGTTCTCTTTCAGACCGGCGCGATGCCACTGCGGCCCGAATTCGCCCCCGCCGCGAATGTTGGCGAGCACGAAGACACCACCGCGCTCCAGCCACGCCGCGCCTGTGTGGCTGCTGTAGGAAGGAGTGATCGCGATCTCGAATCCGCCGTACGCGCCGAGCAAGGTCGGATTGCTGCCGTCGTGCTTCATGCCGTCGCGATGGACGATGAAGAACGGGATTCTCGTCCCATCCTTCGACGTTGCCTCCATCTGTTCAACGACGAGTCCCGTTGCGTCAAACATCGCCGGAAGCCGCTTGATCTCCGACACGCCCCCGTTCTCCGCGGTGACGTACAGCGTCGTCGGCTGGATGAAGTTGGTAAAGGTGAAAAAGTAGCGATTGGATCGCGACGACCTGGCTACGACGCCTACCGTGCCGAGGTCGGGAGCGGGAACCCTATCGAAGGACCAGGCACCCTTCCGATGTCGATACCGCCGGAGCTCACCGCGCACGTTGTTGAGCACGTTGATGATCAAATAGTCTCGCGTCGAGGAGATGCGGTTGATGGTCTCGCGCGCTCCCGGCTGCATCACCAGTTGTAGGTCGCGCTTGCCGGCGAGAAAGTCATCGAACGACATCGCGACCAGTGACCCCGTCGGCCACGTCTTGCCGCCCACCGTCCACGGATCTCGCACGTAGACGACGATCTGATCGCGCACGAGATAGAGGTCCGCGTCTTTCAGCACGTCGATCTTTATCGCTTTGCCTCTGTCGTAGAGATACTGCGCGCTCTCATAGAACGTGACGGCATCGGTGAGCCGTAAGTAGCGACGGTCACCGGCATCGACACTGAAGGCAAATCCCCCCACGTGATCGGGTGGAACCTCGAAGACGGTCGTCGCAGACGAGAGGGGGGTGCCGCGCCTCCAGAGTTTCGTGATGCGCGGGTAACCGGACGTCGTCATGCTCCCCGACCCGAAGTCGGTACCGACGAGCAGGGTGCTGTCATCGACCCAGGCCGTGCTGGTTTTCGCTTCGGGAATCGTGAATCCGTCGGAGACGAACGTCTTGCTGGTGAGATCGAACTCACGTGTCTCCGTGGCGTCGGACCCGCCGCGCGAAAGCGCGATGATGCAGCGCTTGTATTCGGGCTCGAAGCAGTCGGCGCCACCGAAGGACCACGTCACACCGTCCGCTTTGCTGAGCGAATCCACGTCGAGCACGGTTTCCCACGATGGATGGGCGGTTGCATAGCTAGCCCAGCTCGTTCGCCTCCAGATCCCGCGCTCGTGCTCCGCGTCCTGCCAGAAGTTGTAGAGCGAGTTCCCGATGATCTCGGGATTGGCGATCTTGTCCTTGGAATCGAGGATCTGCTTGATCCGATCGTAGAATGACTGGTAGAGCGGAGAGCGCGTGAGCGCCGCGATGGTCGCCGCGTTCTTGGTGTTGACCCAGTCCATCGAGCGCTGGCCGTCGATGTCCTCGAGCCAGACGAACGGGTCGTCCGACAACTGCGGGGCGGCCGATTGCTGCGGGGGTGGCGACTGCTGCGCGGCAATCGCGACCCGTGTGAGGGACGGGATCGCGAGCAGGGAGAGAAGGCCTACGGCCGCGCGATATTTGCGATTCGTCATGCTGGCTCCTGGTGACACGGTTCCCGATGCGTGTCCCAAAGTTGCGTCTACGCGTTTCCGTTATGCAAGCCGTTGAGGACCGCTCTCTCAAAGGAGGGACACATGCGTTGTCGTCTACCCCTGCCACTTGCCATCGCTCTGGTGGCCGGCAGCGTTTCGCTGCACGCACAAGAACCCGTTGTCGGCGCGAGCGATCCGGAGGCCCTGTTCCACAGCGGCGACCCGAAGCTCAATACGAACAGGCAAGCCGCCTACCACATCGTAAAGGACCTGCTTGAGGCGGGGCACTGGGAGCTGGCAGACGAATACTTGACGGAGCGGTACATCCAGCACAATCCGAACGCGGCGTCCGGACGCGCTGGTGTGGTGAAATACTTCACCGAGGTCCGGAAGGTGAAGCCCATACCAATACCGGAGAAGATGAAGACGAAGGTCGTCTCAGTGGTGGCGGAGGGCGATCTCGTAGTGGTCGCGTATGTGCGCGAGCTGAAGGACGCCAAGGATTCCTCGAAGAGCTACACGACGACGTGGTTCGATATGTGGCGTTTCGTGGACGGCAAGGCGGACGAGCATTGGGATCCGGCGACGCGGATGGGTCGCTGACCCGTTAGAAACGGACCGTCGTCCCCCACCCTTGCGCCGGCGGGCGAGTCGCCCGCAGCTTAAGCGCCATCCGTTACGCGGCGCGCACCATGCAGATCACTTCACGTGCGGAGCTTCCATGAAGAAAACTCGCGGCCGGCCGGTCCGCCGGCGGGGCATCAGTCGCATCGACCAACCCTCCACCCGCACACATGGCTGGTTCGTGCGCGCGGAATTTTACAAGCGCGCGGACAGTACCTACGCCCCGCGCCACCGGAAGTTCTTCGGCGACGCGGGCTACGGGGGCAAGCGGCGTGCATTGCGAGCGGCGCAGGAATACCTCGCCATCGTGGCGCGCGGGGGAAGGGGCGGGGGCGCGAAACGAAAGCTCCGCACCGTCCGGCGCGCCGCCTGACAAGCGCTCGAAGCCCGCGATCGGAAGCCGGGTCTATGCGCGCCCAGCGCCGTTTCGCGAGCAAAACCCTCGCCGCCATCCACAACGAGAAGATGCTCCGCATTCGGGCGGGCACCGAGGCGCATCGCTTTATCGGTATCTGGGCCGTGGTGGTGGACCGTCGCGTGTTCGTCCGGTCTTGGAGCGTCGGGGCGCGCGGCTGGTATCGGACGTTCCTCGAGGAGTCGCGAGGCGCCATTGAGGTGAGCGGGCGAGAGATCCCCGTTCGCGCGGTGGTCACGCGAAGTGAGCGCCTCAAGAACGCCGTAGATCGGGCCTACCTGGAGAAGTACCAGACGCCGGGATCGATCAAGTACGCCCGAGACCTTGGACGGGCGAAGTCTCGGGCGACGACCACCGAGCTTGTGCCACGCTAGTGCACGCGCTCAGACTGGCTCAGTGCGCGCTCGCCAGGCTGCGGCTCACGGGTGCTGACTAGACATGTACAGTGGCGCGGCCAACCTTGCGCCACGTCCTCGTAGGTACCAGACTGAAACGGCAGAATCCCGATCGGCCAAGTCTCGTTCCGGAGGACGACCATGCTTCTCACCCACCGCCTCAGCGCGCTGATCGTTGCAACATCAGGACTCGCAGCCCTCACGACCACGAACGATGCCGGGCCGGAAGCGCAATGTCAGGTGCGGGGAGTTTGGGAGCTCATGTCAGTGTCTCAAGATGGCAAAGACCAGCCCCTTGCCGGATACCAGCAGATGAAGGTTGTCACCGCCCACCATTTCATGTGGCTCGGCCAGGCAGCGAAGCGAGATACACTCCCGCTCAAGACTCAACTGGACACGCTCCGGGCATACCAGATTGGCGGCGGAGCGGGAACCTACACGGCCAGCGGCAACAGCTACGTCGAGCACCTCGACCTCTTCATCGTCCCGAGCTGGGTCGGCAGATCCTTCAAGGCCATGTGTCGAATCGAAGGCAACCGGTGGTATCACAGCTTTACGACGCCTAACGATACGACGGCGGCCCCTGGCCCATATCAGCATGTGGTCGAGGTCTGGCGGCGCGTCGAATAACGGTTAGACGAGCGTAATCACGCTTGGTCGTAAGCGCCCCGTTGGGAGCTTCGGCATGAACGAGCACGTCACTCTGATGCACCCGGAGGCGCGGGACCCGAGCGCTCGAGGGATCTCGTCGGGATTCCCAGTCGATCTGCTCAGCCAGTCTGCCGGCCGCCTCCGGGTCCTCGCCTTGCTGTACGCGTTCGTCTTCTTCATGGCCGGAATCTTTCCGGCGCTGCTGTTCCCGACCGATCGGGCCCGATTCCTCGGGAGCTTCGTGCAGTGGGGCCCCAGCGTGATCGGGATCGTGGTGGCGCTGCTCGTCGCGACGGTGATCCGGAGCGCGCGCCTTCCCCTTCCCGCGGCGATGAACATCGGCCTGGCATTCGAGATCGTCAGTAGCTACGCCATCGCCGCGGCCGAGTTCGCTGATCCGATGGGACTCGAGATGCACGGGATGATGGGACTCTCGTGGGTTGCCGTATGGATCGTGCTGTTCACGGTCGTCGTCCCAACCGCGCCGCGCCGGGCGGTGTTGGCCGCCCTGGCATCGGTCAGCTCGGTCCCTGTCATCATCGGGCTGATGATCGCGTCCGGCACGACCTCCCTCAGGCTGGACCCGGGACAGTTCTTCTTCGGGCTCGTGTTCCCCTATCTCCTCGTGGTGGGTATGGCCTATGTGGGTGCCCGTGTGGTTTACCAGCTGGGCACCGAGGTCAAGCGCGCGCGCGAGCTGGGGAGCTACAGCCTGGAGCAGAAGCTCGGCGAGGGAGGGATGGGCGAGGTCTGGCGAGCCCGGCATCGCATGCTCGCAAGGCCCGCCGCCATCAAGCTCATCCGGCCCTCCTTCGCCGGGGACGCGCGTGCCGGCGTGTCGGAGGACGCAGTCCGCCGATTCGAGCGCGAGGCCCAGGTGATCGCCCGCCTCCGCTCGCCCCATACCGTGGAGCTCTTCGATTTCGGAATCGCCGCCGACGGCGCCTTCTACTACGTCATGGAGCTGCTCGACGGCCTCGATGCCGACTCGCTGCTCCGGCGCTTCGGGCCAACCCCGCCCGAACGAGCCATCTACCTGCTTCGTCAGGTCTGTCACTCGCTGTCGGAGGCCCAGTCATGCGGGCTGGTGCATCGCGACATCAAACCCGCGAACATCTTCCTCTGCCGGTACGGCGAGGAGTACGACTTCGTGAAGGTGCTGGATTTCGGCATCGTGAAGGGAGTCCGCGACTCCGCGGAACCGAGCCCGGTGCACACGCGGGAGAACGCGGTCCAAGGAACGCCGGCGTTCATTGCTCCCGAGCAGGCGATGGGAACGGATTTGGACGCGCGCGCCGACATTTATGCGACGGGCTGTGTGGCCTACTGGCTCCTGACGGGGCAATTCGTGTTCACCGCCGAGACCCCCATGGCGCTTCTCGTGCAGCACGCCCAGACGCCACCGACGCCTCCATCAGCCCGGACGGACCGGCCGATTCCCACGGCACTCGATGACCTCGTGCTAGCCTGTCTGGCCAAGGACCCCGCGCATCGACCGCAGTCCGCCAGAGAACTGTCGCAGCGGCTGGCCGAGGTGGAAGGCGCGGGCGCCTGGACCCAGGAGCGGGCGCGGGAGTGGTGGGCGACGCACCAGCCGGCGCCTGTCGCGCCCATTCTACAGACTTGACCGCAGGGAAGCGTGTCGTACGGTAACCGGTAGCACTGCGGAGTCAGGGTCCTCGCTGAGGGGTCCAATGATGACATTGCTTCTTCCCGCCGTCCTGCTCGCCACGCTGGGTGCCGTGCAGGACACCCAGCCACGCGTTCTCCTGGAGTTGGAGGATGACTGGGCTCGCGCGTTGATCCATCGTGATGCCGCGGTCTTTCGACGACTCCTGGCGGATCGGTTCATCTACACCGAAGATGACCGCACGATGAGTCGCGACGATGTGTTGCGCGATATGGTCGCCGGGCCCGATACCGTGAAGACCGCGCACAACGAGGACATGCGTGTCCACCGCTTCGGCGCGACGGCCGTGGTAACGGGCTGGTTGGTCGTCGGCGGCCAAGGGCCGAGTGGACCGTTCGATCGCCGGTACCGATTCACGGACACGTGGGTCCAGCGGCGCGGGCGCTGGCAGATTGTTGCGGCGCACGACTACCTTCTCCCGGCAACACACCGGTAGGCGGCTTAGCCCACCGGCACGTCGCTCTGGGGAAGGCGCGCCCGATGTACGCGATCTTCGTTCTGGACCTGAAGATCGAGAAGTGGAAGGTGACACATCGATACGGACGTCATCATCGTCGGAGCCGGCCCCACCGGGCTGATGCTCGCCAACCAGCTGGTCCGGCGCGGCGTGCGTGCGCGAATCATCGACCGGCACGCCGGTCCGGTGCGCGAGTCGAGAGCGCTCGGCGTCCAGGCACGCACGCTGGAGATCTACTCGCACCTGGGCATCGCCGATCAGGCGGTCGCGCTCGGCAAACGTGCCGACGGCGCCGTTCTGTGGGCTCAGGGGCGTCGCGCGGCGCGCGTTCCGTTGGGTGACATCGGACGGGATGTCAGCCCGTACCCCTATCTCCTGGTCCTGGGGCAGGATGACAACGAACGGTTGCTGGGCGAGGCCCTGCGCGCCCAGGGGATGGCGGTAGAGTGGAACACCGAGCTCGTCGGCCTCGCGCAGGATACCGACCACGTGACGGCGACGCTCAAGAACCCGGGCGGCACACGCAGCGAGGTGACGGTCCCATGGCTCGCCGGATGCGACGGGGCACGCAGCAGCGTGCGGGAGCTCAGCGGAATCGCGTTCGAGGGCGCGCCCTACCAGCACGTGTTCTTCGTCGCCGATGTGCAGATGACGGGATCGATGGTACCCGACGTGCTCAACGTGTATTTGTGGCGCAGCGGATTTCACTTGCTCTTCCCGATGCGCGGCACCGATCATTGGCGGATCGTCGGCATCCTGCCCCCCCACCTGCGGGGGCGGGACGACGTGACGTTCGAGGAAACGATTCCATCGCTGCGCCAAGAAGCGGGGACCGAGCTTTCCTTCCAGGCGTGCAACTGGTACTCCACGTACCGCATTCATCACCGTCGGGCGGCCAAGTTTCACGACCGCCGCTGCTTCCTGCTGGGAGACGCGGCGCACATTCACAGTCCGGTGGGGGGGCAGGGCATGAACACCGGGCTGCAGGATGCCTACAACCTGGCGTGGAAGCTCGCCCTCGTCGTGTCGGGACGCGCAGGGGCGGCCCTGGTCCATTCCTACGAAGACGAGCGACTCCCGGTCGCCAACCACCTTCTGAAGCGCACGGACCGCTTGTTTTCGCTCGTGGTCTCCGACAGTCGGCTGGCCGGGTTCGTCCGCACGCGAGTCATGCCAACGATCATGGGGCTGGCCCTGCGCACCGCCGTCGTGCAGCGGATCGTCTTTCGCACCATCTCCCAGACTGGTATTCGCTACCGCGCGAGTCCTCTATCGGAAGGACTGGCAGGACTGCCTGAGGACGGCCCGCGCGCGGGCGATCGTTTCCCGTGGCTGCGGCTCAAGTTCGCGCCGAGCGGGCCCACCGAGGACCTGTTCGAGAAACTCGACGATACGCGATTCCACTTGCTCCTGATCGGCCAAGGCATGCCTCCGAGCGGGATCCGGGAACTGGGGGACCTGTTGCGCATCCTCGAGGTTCCGAGCGATCCCGCCAACGACCGGGCGCTCGCGCGCGCGAGAATCCCCCGCGTGTCTTCTTACCTACTGCGTCCCGACGGTCATGTCGCGCTGGCCGGGACCCACGTCGACGCCGCCGCGGTGACTCGTTACGTGCGCGCACGTCTGCATTTTGCAGGGAACGGTGCCGGAATCGTTGAAAAAGGGCTGGGGGACGGCTAGGTTTGCTGCGAGGGGGCGACAGGCTTCGACGGGTTTGGCGAGGATATCGCTGCGTGCCCAGGTCGTCAGTCACCTGGTAAAACCACTGGCACAATTCATAACTGCCAATTCAAACCTGGCACTGGCTGCGTAAGCTTCGGCTTCACGCACCTGCGTGAGTGGCAGCCCGCCTGAGGCGGCGCTCACGTATCGCAAAATCGGGCT
>DATLXS010000245.1:0-25930 GCA_035575675.1 Gemmatimonadales bacterium | reverse complement strand
ACCGCGAGAATGGTTCGCTAGAAATCGAACACCCGTATCGCGCCGGGCTTTAACTGGATAGTTCCGCTTTTTTAGTGATCCCCGTCAACGTCCATTGCGGGCCGCCGGCAAAGCTTCAGGCCCATGACCCTGCGTCCAATCGCCGCGATGTTGCTCGGCGGCTTGCTGGTGGCGTGCGGCACCGTCGAACCGCGGCCCAGGACGAATAACGACTCTCTGATCGCGGGCCCACCGCTGCCCGCCCGCCCCATCTTCCCACCCGGCAACGACTGGAACCGCGATGTTTCGGCGGACTCGGTGGACATCGCCTCCGATTCGCTCATCGCCCACTGCGGCGCCGCGGCATCACTACACCCCGACTTCGGCACCTGGTATCAGGGCGTCCTGTGGGGCATTCCGTTTGCCACGGTGGACTCGACTGAGCCGCGCGTGCCGGTCTCGTTCTCCTACGCGAGCGAAAGCGATCCCGGTCCGTATCCGATTCCGCCCAACGTCCCGATTGAAGGCGGCTCGGCGTCCACAGGCGACCGCCACGTGATCGTCGTGGATGTGGACGCGTGGAAGCTGTACGAGCTCTTCGACGCGCGGCCGGTCAACGGCGGCGCCTCGTGGACCGCGGGCTCAGGCGCGGTGTTCGACCTGGCGACCGGCGCGCTGCGGCCGGACGGCTGGACCTCCGCTGACGCAGCGGGGCTGCCGATCTTCGCTGGCCTCGCGCGCTACGATGAGGTGGTCACGACAGGGGTGATCACCCACGCGCTGCGCTTCACCTGCCCCGTGACGCGCCGAGCGTATGTCCCGCCGGCGCGGCACGAGGCGGGCTCGACCAACTTCATGTACGCGCCGCCGATGGGGATGCGGGTCCGGCTCAAGGCGAGCGTCGACATCTCCGGATATCCAGCGGAGGATCGGGTGATCCTGCAGGCGCTCAAGACCTACGGGATGTACGTCGCGGACAACGGCGGGCCATTCTTCCTGAGCGGCGCGCCCGACCCGCGTTGGAACGACGCCAACATCGACCAGCTCAAACAGATCCACGGCAGCGACTTCGAAGTGGTGCGGATGACGGGAGTGGTGGTGCCCTAGCAGGTTGTGAAGGATGGTGAAGGATGGTGGAGGTGGTTGCAGGGAAACGCTACGCAGGTTTGCCGAATGGTACAGCCTCCAGGCAGTTATCCCGTAGTGTCGAGGTGTGGCTCCCCCCTACGAAAAGCTCCATGCCTGGCGCGAGTGCCACGAACTGGCACTCGCGGCCTATCGAGTCACCAAGACATTTCCTACCGGTGAACGCTACGGTCTAACTTCGCAGATCCGCCGCGCGGCATTCTCCGCTCCTGTCAATATTGTGGAAGGTTCATCACGAAAGAGTCGCAAGGAATTCCGTCGCTTTCTCGATATTTCGCTGTCGTCGCTCAGCGAGGTGGGCTACGCGTTGCGATTTGCCCATGAAGTAGGCTTGCTTGACGAATCACTCTGGAAAGAGATGGACAGTCATCAAAGTCGGGCTCGTTTCTTGACTTGGCGGTTGTACCGCGTGCTCGGTAGTGAATAACCTCCACCAACCTTCACCATCCTGCACCAACCTTCCCCAACCCCTTGACAGGCCCCCGTATCCGTGAAGATTACCGTCTTCAGATGACCTCACTGTCGCTCGTGCTGCTTACTCTGGTCCTGCTGCTGAGCCTTACGCTCGGCAGGGGGGTCGCGGCGCGCGCGGAGGTAAGAGTCTAGCAGTCGCTCGAAAGTAGCACGAAGCAGCACCGGCGCCGCGAACCCAACAGGTTCGCGGTCTTTTTTTTCTACCGCGGAGGAGAGCCATGGCCAGGGATGTGATCATCTTCGATACCACGCTGCGCGACGGCGAGCAGGCACCGGGGAACGCGATGTCACCGGAGGCCAAGCTGCGCCTGGCGCGCCAACTCGACACGCTCGGCGTGGACGTCATCGAAGCGGGCTTCCCGGCCGCATCGCAGGGCGACCTGCGCGGCGTTCAGCAGGTGGCGGAAGTCGTGCGGCGCCCGATCATCGCCGCGCTGGCGCGCTGCCACGAGCGCGACATCGACGCCGCCGCGGAGGCGCTGCAGCCTGCCCAGCGCAAACGCATCCACGTCTTCATCGCCACCTCGGATCTGCACCTCGAGCAAAAGCTGCGCATCGATCGCGCGGAATGCATCGAACGGGTCCGCACGGCGGTACAGCGCGCCCGCGGCTACGCCGCCGACGTCGAGTTCTCGGCGGAGGACGCGACGCGCACTGACCTCGACTTCCTCTGCCGCGTCGTCCTGGTCGCCATCGCCGAGGGCGCGACGACGATCAATCTGCCGGATACCGTCGGCTACACGACCCCCGCCGAGTACGCCGCGCTGTTCCGCGCCGTCTCGGACCGCGTGCCCGAAGCGGCAAACGTGGTGCTGAGCGCCCACTGCCACGACGACCTCGGCCTGGCGGTGGCCAACTCGCTTGCCGCGATCGACGCCGGAGCCGGGCAGGTGGAGTGCACGATCAACGGGATCGGGGAACGGGCCGGGAATGCCGCCCTCGAAGAGATCGTGATGGCAGGACGCGTGCGGCCGCAGGTCGTGGCGTTCCAGTGCGGCGTCAATCCGCGCGAGATCGTCCGCACGAGCCGGCTGTTGTCCCACGAGATCGGCGTGTTCCCGCAGCCGAACAAGGCGATCGTCGGCCGCAATGCGTTCGCGCACGAAGCGGGGATCCATCAGCACGGCGTGCTGCAGAACGGCCTGACTTACGAGATCATCGCGCCCGAAACGGTCGGCGCCGGCGGCTCGAGCATCGTGCTCGGCAAACACTCGGGGCGCCACGCGCTCGAGCGCCGCTACCGCCAGCTGGGCTACGAGCCCGACGCCGAGACGTTGGAGCAGCTGTATCAGGCCTTCACGGCACTGGCCGACAAGAAGCGCCAGATTCTCGACGAAGATCTGCTGACGCTGCTGCACGATGGGTTCCATCGTGCGCCCGAGGTCTACAACCTCACGAGTCTCCGTGTGACCTGCGGAACGGAGCCGGCGAAGGCCGACGTGCGCCTGGCGGGCCCCGGGTTCACCGAGCGCAGCGCGACCGCGACCGGCAACGGGCCCATCGCCGCGGCCTTCGCGGCGATTGCCGAAGCAGTCGGTCGCTCGATCGAAGTCCTGGATTTGTCGGTGCAGTCGGTCACGCCGGGCCGTGACAGCCTGGGCCGGGTGATCCTCCAGGTGCGCATCGACGGGAAGTCGCTGAGCGGCCACGGTGCGTCGACCGACATCGTCGAAGCCGGTGCGCGCGCGTTGATCCACGCGCTGAACAAGGTCGACCATGCCGATGGCCTCGAGACCGTCGCGCTCAGCAGCAGCTACTTCTGGGGAGTGTAGGCCTATGAGCGAGCTCCTGACGGGCGCACAGATCATCTGCCGGACGCTGGTCGACGCCGGCGTCGAGGTGCTGTTCGGCTACCCCGGCGGCGCCATCATGCCGTTCTACGACGCGCTCCACGGCCACGCCGGCCTGCGGCACATTCTCGTACGCCACGAACAGGCCGCCGCGCATGCCGCGGACGGATACGCGCGGGCCGGGAACCGCGTGGGCGTCTGTATCGCGACGTCCGGGCCGGGCGCCACGAACCTCGTCACGGGCTTGGCGACGGCGCACATGGACGGCTCGCCCGTTCTCGCGGTCACCGGGCAGGTCGGCCGCCCGATGCTGGGCCGCGACGCGTTTCAGGAGACCGATGTCGTCGGCGTCACGATGCCGGTCACGAAGCACAACGTGCTCGTGCGCGACGTGGAAGACCTGGCCGACGATCTGCGAACGGCGCTGGCGATCGCCATGGAGGGACGGCCGGGCCCGGTGCTCGTCGACGTCCCGAAGGATGTTCAGAACCAGAAGGCGGAATACCGGGTGTCTGGGGTCGGGGATCTGGGCTCAGGGAACCCCAGACACCAGGCACCTGACGCCAGACACCTCGAAGAAGCTATCCAGCAAACCGCACATCTCATCGCAGCGGCGGAGCGTCCGATCATGATGATCGGCCGCGGCGTGATCGTGAGCGGTGCGTACGACGCCGTGCGGGCGCTCGCCGAGCGAACCGGCATGCCGGTGATCACGACATTGCTCGGCATCAGCGCGTTCCCGCAGTCGCACGAGCTGCATCTCGGGATGCCGGGGATGCACGGGGAAGTTCACATCAACAAGGCGATCCAGGCGGCCGACCTGATCGTGGGGATCGGCCTGCGGTTCGACGACCGGGTGACGGGAAACACGGCCACGTTCGCGCCGCGCGCCAAGATCGCGCACATCGACATCGATGCCGCGGCGATCGGCCGCACCGTGCCGGTCGCGGTCGGTCTCGTGGGAGACGCGCGCTCCGTCGTCGAACGCCTCCTGGCCGCGGTGGCGCCCCGCGACTGTCTGCCGTGGCGCGCCGAGATCCGCAATCTCATGCACGCGCGTGAAGAGGTCTTTGCCGGCGGCTTGTCGCCTGAGGTGATCCTCTCGACGCTCGCGGAGGTCACGGGCGGGCGCGGCACGATCGTGTCGGACGTGGGCCAGCATCAAATGTGGGTGGCGCAGCGCTATCCGTTCCAGCGCCCCAACACGCACATCACCTCCGGGGGCCTCGGCGCTATGGGGTTCGCGGTTCCGGCCGCGATGGGGGTGCGGCTCGCCCGTCCCGGCGAGCCAGTGTGGGCGATTTCCGGCGACGGGGGCTTTCAGATGAACATGGCCGAGATCGCGACGATGGTGCAGGAAGGCCTCGAGGTGAAGCTCGCGATTTTCAACAACGGGTACCTCGGCATGGTGCGGCAGTGGCAGCAGTTCTTCCACGGCGGCCGGTACTCGAACACGCCGATCTGGAGTCCCGACTACGTGAAGCTCGCGGCCGCCTACGGCATCCCGGGGTGGCGCGTGAAGCAGGCGAGCGAAGTGGCAGACGCGCTGCGTCAGGCCAACCAAACGCCCGGGCCGACGCTGGTCGAGCTCGTCATCGAGCAGGAAGCCAATGTCTTCCCGATGATCGTACCGGGCGGCTCGCTCTCCGAACCGTTGGAAGCGGCACCCGTATGACCAGTGCTCGCACGGTGACGATATTCATGAACAGCGACCTGCTGACGCTGAGCCGCGCCTGCGGCGTACTGCGGCGGCGTAACTCGCCCGTTCGTGGACTCACCGTGGATTCGCATGGTCAGCCGGGCATGTGGCGCCTGTCGTGTGAGATCGACGCCGACGATGCCACGGCGCAGAGTCTCACGCTTCTGATCCAAAATGTGATTGGCGTCCGTAAGACGACCATCACGTCCTCACCCCCTGTCCCCCTCTCCGTTCCGGAGAGGGGGAACGACGATTCAACTTTCGGAGACCATATGAGCTCATCGGTGCGCGTGTACTACGAGGCGGACAGCGACCGCGCGCGGCTGCACGATCGCGTGTTCGCCATCATCGGATACGGCAGTCAGGGGAGCGCGCACGCGCAGAACCTGCGCGACAGCGGCGCGCGCGTCATCGTCGGGCTGCGGCCGGGCGGTGCGTCGTGGCAGAAAGCGACCGCGGACGGCCTCGAGGTGCGGCCGGTCGCCGATGCGGCGCGTGCGGGCGACGTCATCATGATGCTCGTGCCGGATCAGGAGCAGCGGGCGGTCTACGAAAGCGCCGTCGCGCCGGCGCTCGAGCGCAAGACGCTGATGTTCGCTCATGGCTTCAATATCCATTTCGGCGAGATCAAGCCTCCGGCCGGCGTCGATGTATCGATGATCGCCCCCAAGTCTCCCGGTGGCCTCGTCCGCAGCGAATACCAGGCCGGTCGCGGCGTGCCGGGGCTGGTCGCGATCCATCAAGATGCCAGCGGCTCGGCGCTTCCGAACGCGCTCGCCTACGCGACGGGCATCGGCTGCTCCCGCGCCGGCGTCATTGCGACGACGTTCGCCGAGGAAACCGAAACGGATTTGTTCGGCGAGCAGGCGGTGCTGTGCGGCGGTGTGACCGCGCTGGTGCAGGCGGGATTCGAGACACTCACCGAAGCCGGCTACGCGCCCGAGATGGCGTACTTCGAGTGCCTCCACGAGCTGAAGCTGATCGTCGATTTGATCTATCGCGGCGGCCTCGGGTTCATGCGGCATTCGATCAGCAACACCGCGGAGTATGGCGACCTGACCCGTGGGGCTCGGGTCATCAGCCCGGCGGTGCGCGAAGAGATGCGGAAGCTGCTCGCCGACATTCGCAACGGCGTATTCGCGAAAGAATGGATCGCCGAATGCCGCGCGGGCGCGCCCCGTTTCAACGAGCTGCGCCGCGCCGCGCAGGACAGCCCCATCGAGAAGGTCGGTGCGAAGCTTCGGGCCATGATGCCGTGGACCGAGGAAGGGAAGCGCGCAGCGAAGCCCAAACCGCAGCGTCAACCTGAAGCGGAGCGCGCGCGGGCGTGAGCCGCACGCTGTTCGACCGCGTGTGGGACGCTCACGTCGTCCGCGAGCTTGCGGGCGGCGTGGCGCTGCTCTACGTCGATCTACACCTGGTTCACGAAGTCACGTCTCCGCAGGCGTTCGCGGGCCTCAAGCGCGAGAAGCGGACGGTGCGCCGGCCGCAGCGCACGCTGGCGACGGTCGATCACAACGTTCCGACCGGTGAGCGCTCCGTCCCGATCGCCGACCCCGTCGCGGCGCGTCAGGTGGATGCGCTCAGCACCAACGCACGGGAGTTCGGCATCGAGCTCTTTGACTTGCATTCGCCGGGGCAGGGCATCGTCCACGTCATCGGCCCGGAGCTCGGGGCCACGCAGCCCGGGATGCTCATCGTGTGCGGCGACTCGCATACGGCGACGCATGGCGCGTTCGGGGCGTTCGCCCTGGGTATTGGGACGAGCGAGGTCGAGCACGTGCTCGCGACTCAGTGCATCGTCCTGAACAAGCCGCGGAATCTGGAAGCCCGGATCACGGGGCGTCGCGCGCCGGGCGTCTCGGCCAAGGACCTGATCCTCGCCCTGATCGGCAAGATCGGGACGGCCGGCGCGAGCGGGCACGTGATCGAATACACGGGTGATGCGGTGCGCGCGCTGTCGATGGAGGAACGGATGACGGTGTGCAACATGTCCATCGAGGCAGGCGCCCGCGCCGGGATGATCGCGCCCGACGAGGTCACGTACGCCTATCTCGAAGGGCGGCCGCGCGCGCCCGCCGGACCTGAGTGGACGAGGGCACTCGAACATTGGAAGATGTTCCGCTCCGACCCCGGCGCGCCCTACGACTCGCAGGTGCGGCTTGATGCGGCGACGGTGGGACCCCAGGTCACCTGGGGCACCACGCCCGGCATGGTCGCCGACATCACCGACCGGGTCCCCGACCCCACGCAGCTCGCCACCGCGCATGAGCGCGAGGCGGCAGCGCGGGCCCTCGAGTACATGGGACTTGCCCCCGGCACACCGCTCCAGGGGATTCCGATCGACCGCGTGTTTCTGGGATCGTGCACGAACGCGCGTATCGAAGACCTGCGCGCGGCGGCGGCGATCGTGCGGGGCCGGCACGTCGCGGCGCGCGTGCGCGCGTTGGTGGTGCCGGGGTCGCAGCGCGTGAAAGCGCAGGCCGAGCAGGAAGGCCTCGATCGCGTGTTCACGGAGGCGGGGTTCGAGTGGCGCAATGCCGGCTGCTCGATGTGCCTCGGCATGAATGCCGACGTGCTGGGTCCCGGTGAACGGTGCGCCGCGACGTCCAACCGCAACTTCGAGGGACGGCAGGGGCGCGGCGGCCGAACGCATCTCATGAGCCCTGCCATGGCGGCGGCGGCGGCGATCGAAGGGCATCTCGTGGATGTGCGCGCATGGTAACCGCCCTTGTGCGGCATCGGGGACGGGCGGTCGCGCTGCCACGGCGCGACGTGGACACCGATCAGATCATTCCGAAGCAGTTTCTCAAGGGCGTGGAGCGTACGGGATACGGGCCCGCGCTGTTTTTCGACTGGCGCTACCAGCCGGACGGCTCGCCCGATCCGGAGTTCGAGCTCAACCGCCCGGCCGCGGAGGGCGCGACGATCCTCATCACGGGTCCGAATTTCGGCTGCGGATCGTCGCGCGAGCACGCCGTCTGGGCGCTCGCGCAGTACGGATTCCGCGCCATCGTCGCGCCGTCGTTTGCGGATATCTTCACCGCGAATTGTTATCGGAACGGCTTGCTGCCCGTGCGCCTGGCTGCGTCCGAGGTCGATGCGCTGATCCGGAGCACGGAGGGCCCTCATGAAATCGTCGTGGACCTGGAGCGACAGCTGATCTCGGAGACCCGAGGCTTCTCCGCGAGTTTCACCGCCGATGCGTACGGTCGCGAGCTGCTGCTGCGCGGTGTCGACGAAATCGGCCGCACGCTGCTCGAGGAGCCGAGCATCGCGGCCTACGAGCGAAGCCACCCATGAAGACCTATTCGATCGCGGTGCTGCCGGGTGACGGCATCGGACCCGAGGTGACCGCGCAGGCCGTGCGCGTGCTCGAGGCCGTCGGTGAGCGCTTCGAGCTGCGGTTCGCGTTCGAGACGCTCCCGATCGGCGCGGCCGCGGTGGCCGTGGCCAACAACCCCCTCCCACCCGAGACCCGCGCCGCCGTGTTGCGCAGTGACGCCGTGCTGCTCGGCGCGGTGGGTGATCCCCGGCTCGACGGCGCCCCGCGCGAGTTGCGCCCTGAAGCGGGGCTCCTCGCGCTGCGAGCGCTGCTCCACGTCTATGCAAATCTGCGACCGGTCGCCGTCCATCCGGCGCTCGTGTCCTGCTCGCCACTCAAGGCGGAGCGCTTGCGCGGCGTCGACGTGCTCGTCGTCCGTGAGCTGACCGGCGGCCTGTATTACGGGGAGCCGCGCGGTCGCGATGGCACGAGGGCGGTCAACACGCTCGTGTACACGGCGGCGGAAGTCGAGCGGGTTGCGCGCGTGGCCTTCGCCGCGGCGCGAGCCCGGCGACGTCTCGTCACGTCCGTCGACAAGGCGAACGTGCTGGAAGTCTCGCAGCTGTGGCGCGAAACCGTGACGCGGGTCGCGCGCGACTATCCCGAGGTGCGGCTCGAGCACTGCTACGTCGATACCGCGGCGATGCGCTTGGTCTCTGATCCGGCGACGTTCGACGTCATCCTGACCGAGAACATGTTCGGCGACATCCTCAGCGATGAAGCGGCGGTGCTGGCCGGCTCGCTTGGCCTGCTGCCCTCGGCGTCGCTCGGCGCTGGGCCCGGGCTCTTCGAGCCGGTGCACGGATCCGCTCCTCCGCTCGCGGGCCGCGACGTCGCGAACCCGATCGGCGCGATCGCGACCGCCGCGCTCCTGCTCCGTGATGGGCTGAAGCTCGCTGACGCCGCCGAGAGCGTCGACGCTGCCGTCGCCGCCGCGCTCGATGCGGGCGCGCGCACCCAGGACATCGCGCTGCCCGGTGAGTCGAGCATCGGGACGGTGGAGATGGGGGGCCGGATCACCGAATGCATCGTGGCTGAAGCGCTCGAGGGGGGCGGCCTCGCGTGACCGACAACTTCCGCAGTCGCGCGATCACCGAGGGCCTCGAGCGCGCGCCCAATCGCGCGATGCTCCGGGCGGTGGGGTTCACGGACGGCGATTTCGCCAAGCCGATCGTCGGCGTCGCGAGTGCGCACAGCACGATCACGCCGTGCAACGCCGGGCTCGATCGCCTGGCGCGCCGCGCCGAGCAGGCGCTGCGGCAGGCGGGCGCGATGCCGCAGACGTTCGGGACGATCACCGTGAGCGACGGCATCTCCATGGGCACCGAGGGGATGCGCTACTCGCTCGTGTCGCGCGAGGTGATCGCCGATTCGATCGAGACGGCGTGCGGCGCGCAGCGGATGGATGGGTTGGTGGCGATCGGTGGGTGCGACAAGAACATGCCCGGCGCGATGATCGCGATCGCGCGGCTCGACATCCCCGCGATCTTCATCTATGGCGGAACGATCAAGCCGGGTCACCACGCGGGGCGCGACCTCACGGTCGTGAGCGTCTTCGAGGCCGTCGGTGCCGCCGGCGCGGGGCGCATGCCGGAGGCCGAGCTGCTCGAGATCGAGCGCCGCGCGTGTCCGGGCGCGGGCTCCTGTGGCGGCATGTTCACCGCGAACACGATGTCCGCCGCCATCGAGGCGATGGGGATGAGCCTGCCGGGCTCGTCCACGATGGCGGCCGTGGATCAAGAGACGGCCGACAGCGCCGCGCGCTCGGCGGAAGTCCTGTTCGACGCGGTGCGCGCGCGGCGGCTGCCGCGCCAGATCCTGACCAGGAAAGCGTTCGAAAACGCGATCGCGGTGGTGATGGCGATCGGCGGCTCGACGAACGCGGTCCTCCACTTGCTGGCCATTGCGCGCGCCGCGGGCGTGCCGCTGGCGCTCGAAGATTTCGAGACGATGCGCGCACGCGTGCCGGTGCTGTGCGACCTCAAGCCGTCGGGCCGCTACGTGGCCACCGATCTGCATCGCGCCGGCGGGATCCCGCAGGTGATGCGCATCTTGCTGACGAACGGCGTCCTGCACGGGGATGCGCTGACGATCGACGGCCGCGCGGTCGCCGAGGTCCTGCAAGACGTGCCGGCGCGCCCCTCGCCCGACCAGGACGTCATCCATCCGTGGGATCGTCCGCTCGCGCGCGAGGGGCACATCGTGATTCTGCGCGGCAACCTGGCGCCCGAAGGCGCGGTCGCCAAAGTCAGCGGGAGCGGGGAGCATCGCATCACGGGTCCCGCGCGCGTGTTCGATTCCGAGGAGGCGTGTCTCGCCGCCATTCTAGCCGGGAGTATTCAGGCGGGCGACGTCATCGTGATTCGCTACGAGGGGCCGAAGGGCGGTCCGGGGATGCGGGAGATGCTGGCGCCGACGGCCGCCCTGGTCGGTGCGGGCCTCGGCGAGTCGGTCGGCCTCGTGACGGACGGACGCTTCTCCGGCGGCACGCACGGCCTCGTCGTGGGCCACGTCGCGCCCGAAGCGGCGTTGGGCGGCGCGCTGGCGCTGGTGCGGGAGGGTGACGCCATCACGATCGACGCGGCCGCGGGAGCGCTGCGGATCGATGTCCCGGAGCGGGAGCTCGCGGCGCGGCGCGCGCGGTGGAAGGCGCCGGCGCCCCGCTACACGTCGGGCGTGCTGGCGAAGTACGCCAAGCTGGTCTCCAGCAGCAGTCAGGGCGCGGTCACGGATGCCTGAGGCAGTCGCCATCCAGGGCGAGGCGGGATCGTTCAGTCACGCCGCGGCACTCGAGACTCGTGGTCCCGTCGTGCGGCTCGTGCCCTGCGCGACGTTCGTCGAGCTGTTTCGCTCGGTCGAAACGGGCGCCGCGGCGAGCGGTGTCGTGCCGATCGAGAATACGCTGGCAGGATCGGTGCACGAGAACTACGACCTGCTCAGCGCGCACGCGCTGCACGTCGTGGCCGAAACCGAGCTGCGCATCCGGCACTGCCTGATCGCCCCACCGCGCACCACGCTACCGCAGATTCGTCGCGTCGCATCGCATCCCGTGGCGCTGGCGCAGTGCCGTCACTTCTTCCTGACCCACCCCGATGTCGTCGCGGTACCGGCCTACGACACGGCGGGGAGCGTGCGCGACGTGATGGCAGGCACCGCGGCCGCCGACGCCGCCATCGCCTCGAAACTGGCTGCCGAGCTCTATGGCGCCGACGTGATCGCGGAAGGGTTGGAGGATCACGCCGAGAACTACACGCGGTTTCTGGTGGTGGCACGAGAGCCGGCGGCGCGCGGGCCGGCGGAGGCGGAGAAGTCCTCGTTGATCCTGTCGCTGGGCAACACACCGGGCACGCTGTATCGGGCGTTGGGGGTGTTCGCCGCCCGCGGCTTGAACCTGACGAAGATCGAGTCGCGGCCGCTTCCGGGACGGCCGTGGGAGTATCTCTTCTATGTCGATGTCGTAGACAGCGGCCAGGGCATCGGTGCCGCGTTGGAGGAACTGCGTGCCTTCACCTCGAGTATCCGTGTCCTGGGCACGTATCCCGCGCGATAGCTAAAGTCAGAATCGGCGGCCATAATAGGCGACCTAACCGTTATTTCATGGAGAGCGCCTATGAAGAAGCCCACCTGGTCCCGCCGTGAATTCCTGGAGATGGGCGCCGCTGCCGCCGGCGTCTCACTCGCCGCCAAACCGTTCAAGTTCCGCGCAGTCGCCCCGAGCGACACCGTCCGCTTCGGGATGGTGGGCATCGGGATGCAGGGCTCCGGCCTCCTCGGCACAGCGGTTTCGCTGCCGGGCGTGACGTGCGCCGCGGCCGCGGACCTGTATGACGGCCGCCACACCCTGGCCAAAGAGATCGCCGGCGCCACTGTCCCGACCACGCGCGAGTATCGCCGGCTGCTCGACGACAAGAACATCGATTGCATCGTCGCGGCGGTGCCCGATCACTGGCATCGGCGCATGGTCGTCGAGGCGGTGAGCGCCGGGAAAGACATCTACATCGAGAAGCCGATGTCCCACACCGCGGCCGACGGCGTGGCGATGGTGGACGCGGTGAAGAAGAGCGGCCGCATCCTCCAGGTCGGCTCGCAGCGTGTGAGCTCGGCGATCTGCGCGAAGGCGAAGGAGATCATCGCCGCGGGTACCCTCGGCGACCTGACGCTGGTCGAAGGCTGGCTCGGCCGCAACGATCCGACGGGTGCGTGGGAGTACCCGCCGCCGCCCGACCTCTCGCTCCAGACGCTCGACTGGGACACCTGGCAGAATGATGTGCCCAAACGGGCGCTCGATCCGAACATCTTCGCGCGCTGGCGCTGCTGGAAAGAATACGGCACCGGCGTGGCGGGGGATCTGCTCGTCCACTTGATCAGCGGGATGCAATTCATGCTCGGCATCAACGAGCCGCCGAAACAGGCGGCCGCGGTCGGCGGGATCCGGCGCTGGAAGGACGGGCGCAATATGCCCGACGTCCACGCGACGATCTACTACTACAGCGACCTGCCCGTCTACATGCGGCTGAATCTCGGCACCGAAATGCCCGAGCAGTATCGCATCCAGGGATCAAAGGGTGTGCTCGAGGTGTCGGGGAGCACGCTCACCTTCACACCGCAGGACGGCAAAGACCACTGGCCGAGTTACTACACCGGCAGCTACCCGGGCAAGCTGCGCCAGGCGTACAACGAGCAGTGGCATCGCGAGCACGATCTCAAGCCCGGCGAGCAGCCGCCATTCAGCGAAGCCATGACGTTCTCGACGCCGGACTTCGACGATACGCGGCCGCATCTGTGGAATTATTTCGAGGCGGTGCGCACGCGGAAGCCGGTGGTCGAGGACGTGGTGTTCGGGCACAACGCGGCGTTGGCGTGTCACATGGCGAACGAGGCATACTTCCGGCGCACCACCGTCAGCTGGGACGAGGCGACGAAGACGATTAAGGGCTGACCTCGATGAGCCTAACGGGCGCGCGTCGGTTGACGCGCGCCCGTGGCCATTCAGAACGTCGTCAGCGGTCCGAGCTCCTGCTCGACGTTTGCGATCGGGCTGTACACGAATTGCGTACCGGCCCCATTCCCGCCCCACAACAAGCCGAGCAGCCGGACACCTGCGCCGGTATCGAAGAACACGTCGGAGCCGGAATCGCCGGCGCCCACGCCCGCGTCCACGAAGTTCTGGCACAGCTGCACGATGTTCGTGCCCGACACGCCGGTGTTGACGCACGTGTTGGTGATGACGCCCTGGGTCCAGCCGGTCGTGCGGCCGACCTTGTTGGCGACGTCGCCGACGATCTCACCGCCCTCGGCCACAATCGAGAACGTTCCCGTAATGTCCAGCGAGCCGTTGTTCGGGCCGCTGGTCTGGGCGATGCCACCGAGGGTGAATGGCACGCCGGCCGCATACGCCGCGCGCGCGGAGTCGCTGAAGCGGCAGCGCCGGCCCTTGGGGCAGGTCGAGTTCTTCCCCTTGCTCCGGACATAGACGGGATCGGCCACTTCGGTCCCGATGAAGCTGTTCGGCTGGCTGGACAGGGATTGCCAGTACTGCGTCCCCTCGACGCCGCCTTGCCTGGTCGTGCAGTGGGATGCCGTGACGAACGAGTTCTGGCCGTTACTGACCGCGTTGAACCCGATCGAGCAGAGGAAGCCCGGGAAGTTGATTTGCAGCCCGGCGACGACCGGTCGAACCTGATCCTGCAGCGTTGCCACGGGGTAGATCGCATCCGCGTCGCGTACGGTGAGCGCCTCGGCGGGGACGCCGAGGCGGGCGGCCAGGGCGTGGATATTGGCGTGCGATGCGCCGCGCTCCACACCAACGAGCACGCGATTCGCGGCCTCGTCGAGATCGACGAAGACCACGCCGCCCTGCGCGAATGCTTCGTTCGAGACCCGCTGGAACCACTTGTCCAGATCACCATACGCGAAGCGCCCCGCGAGGACGCGGATTCCCGTCGCGCCGCGAGCGCGAGCAAAGCCGCCGAGGAGCCGTTCGGCCAGGCTCTGTTGTGTGAGATCGGTGAGATAGACGGTGGGCACGCCGTGATCGACAAAGAGGCCGCCGAACCCGGGAAGCGCGCGGGTCAGCGCGGCCATGTCGGGCGCCTGCTGCGCCTGGATCAGCGGAATGGGCGCAGGTCCCGTCGTGGGACCGCTGTCAGAGCACGCCGCAGTGGCGGCGATGATGGCGAGTCCGGTGATGCGGACGGCTAGGTGGGGAAATCGCATACACCCTCCAAAGAAAGGGATCGATCAACCTTCTGCAACCAACGTCACCTTAAACCCCTTCGCCTTGAGACTGGCAGCCATCCCGGATTTCTCGACCGAGCGGACGTAGGCTTCGTCGGGGTCGATGAGCTTTTTCTCGGCGAGCTCGAGCAGGGCGTCGTTTAGCGTCAGCATGCCGAGCTTCTTGCTGGTTTGAATGATCGAGGGGATCTGGAATGTCTTCCCCTCGCGGATCAGGTTGGAAATGGCCGGGGTGGTGAGCAGGATCTCGCGTGCCGCCACCCGGCCGCCGCCCGCCTTCTTGCAGAGCGTCTGCGAGATCACGCCCTTCAGCGACTCGGACAGCATGACGCGGATCTGCGCCTGCCGGTCCGCCGGGAACTGATCGATGATCCGGTCCACCGTCGACGCGGCCGTGGTGGTATGCAGCGTCCCGAAGACGAGATGCCCCGTCTCCGCCGTTTCGATCGCGATGGCGATCGTCTCGAGGTCGCGCAGCTCGCCGACCAGCACGATGTCGGGATCCTCACGCAAGGCCGCGCGCAGCGCCGATTTGAAGCTGTCGGTGTGCACGTGGACCTGGCGCTGCGTGATGAGGCACTTCTTGTTGTCGTGCACGAACTCGATCGGATCTTCGATCGTAATGATGTGGTCGGTGCGCGTGCGGTTGACGAGATCGATCAGTGCGCACAGCGTCGTCGATTTTCCCGAGCCCGTCGGCCCGGTGATCAGCACCAGGCCCTTCTTGAGATAGCAGAGCTTCTGGACCTCGTCGGGGATCCCCATCTCCTCCACCGTGACCACTTTGGCCGGGATGACGCGGAAGACCGCGACGGGGCCTTTGCGGTCGCGCGCCGCGTTGACGCGGAAGCGCGCCACCCCGGAGATTTCGTAGGCGAAGTCGGTATCGCCCGTCTCCTTCCATTCGCCGCGGTTGCGCTCCGGCATGATCGACAGCACGAGCAGCTCGAGATCGTTGACGCTGAGGGGCGTGCCCGTTTGCCGCTTGATCTCGCCGTGCGTCCGGAACATGGGCGGCTCCCCGACTCGGAGATGGAGGTCCGAGCTGGCGGACTGCACGAGGGCGCGGAGCAGCGTGCCGAGCTTTTGCTCGGCGGCCTGGAACTCCGAGGACGCGAACTCCCCCGGCAGCTGGCCGGGCGTCGCGACAGGACTGTCGACCATGGGGGCGGCGGCGATGACCGACGCCCGCGGCGCCTTTGTGGCTGCGGCTGCCTTCGGCACCTGCGGCGCCGGCGCGGCGGCCGGACGCTTGGCCGTGACGTCGGGGGAGCCGGCGGCCGGTTGGGTAACTGTCGGCATGCCTTGTTCTTGCGACGCGCGACGGATCGCGGAGATGACCGCCGTCAGGCGCCCACCCTCCGGCACGATTCTCACCCGCACCAGCCCGTTGGCGCCCGCGTAGTCGAACTCGGTTTCCGACTGCTGGTCGATCTTGTCCGCCGCTTCCGGCGGTGCGACCTCGACCATCAAGGCGTAGATGTGCTGGTCGGTCAGTGGCTGCTTGGAGACTTTGCGCGGCTTGCCGTCCTTCACCAGCGTGACGGGCTCGTCGGGCAGCAGGTAGAGCTGGTCCGCGCGCTCGCGCAGCATGACGTCGACGAAGGGATCGAGCCGTGCGGCCATGAATCAGTCCTCAGGGCGCGCATACAGCACATGCGCGCGATTGACGAGATGCAGGCCGTCGTCGGCGGCGACGGCGAAGAACGGCGTAGCGGTGGCATTCAGGTAATCGAGCACCCGCGAATGGTGCTGGGGCAGCTCGAGCGTGGCCCAGCCGCTGAGCTGCGAGCCATCCGCCAGCGTCAGCTCGAGGCGGGCCCGCTTCGCCGCCGAGAGGCGTGTCGTGTCTTCCGGCGCGGTGGCCGGCACCGTCAACGAGACGGTGCGTGCCTTTGCCACCAGCAGCACGCCGGCGCCGTTGTCCTTCGGTCGAAACGCAAAGAATCCCTCGGCGCGATTCAGCATGTCGAGAGGGGTTTCAGGACCGGCGTGTTGCGATACCCGCTCCATCACGTAGATCTGGCCCTCGCGTTTCCCACCTGCCGTCTGAAGCAGGGTCGCCGGAATGGCGGCGCTCGGAAGGGAGAAGCCGGTCACCTAGCCTCTCCGAGTCCTGCACTGTACCGAGACTGGCGCCCGGTTGCCGCAGGCGATGGTCTCGTTCATGCCGTGGGCCACCGGCCCACACGCGGTGTTCTGTGCCGTCTGCGTGGCCTCGGCGACGGTGGTCCCCGCGGCGGTCGCGCAGTTGGACTGACCCTGGAAATCGACACAGACCGTGCATTCCTGGTTCGCCCGGGCGGTCGACATGTAGAAGAACAGGGCGATCACCGCCACCACGATCGCCAACGTAATTACTCGGGAGCGCTTCATATGCCGTTTTGTTCGGTGAGCCGACAAGGTGGCTCGGAGGCCGAATTCGCGCCAGAGGCAGGCGGCGCGTAACGTGTAGGGAATGACTGGCATTTTGCGGCTCGTCATGGTCGGACTCGCACTACTTGCGGTCGTGCTGTTTTACGGCGGCGGGTCAGCCTGGCGGAAGCGCAACCGCGTGAGCGCGCTCATCACACTCCTCGGCGGAGCGTTGTTGCTCACGGTGAGTACACTCTGTGCCGCGATTACGGTCGGGATCCGCGGCTACCACGCATTCACCGCGGAAGCGCTGGCCGCGACGATCAAGACGGACCCGATCGGGCCGCACCACTTTCGCGCCACGGTGACGCTACCCGACAGCAGCCTGCACATGTTCGATCTCGCGGGCGATGCGGTGTACGTGGATGCGCACGTGTTGAAGTGGCGCCCGATCGGCACGTTCCTGGGACTGCAAACGGTCTATGAGCTGGACCGGATCGCAGGCCGGTATCAGACCCTCGGCGACGAGCAGACGCGCGCGCGGACGGTCTACTCGCTTGCCCAGGCCAAGCCATTCGATGCCTTTGATCTCGCCAAGCGCTATTGGGTGCTGCGGCCGCTCGTGGATGCGGAGTACGGCTCGGCGACGTTCATCGGCGCAACAGCACCCGGCGGCGCCACCTACGAGCTCCGCGTCTCGACCACGGGATTGCTGGTAAGGCCTTCCCGGACCAGGTAAGCTTCTCGTCGTGGCGGACAAGAAGCCGAAACCCAACTACGCAAACGCGTGGCGCGAGGCGCGCCGCGTGGTCTGGCAACATCGGAGCCGGCTCGCCGCCGGTCTCGCCCTGATGCTGGTCAGCCGGTTCGCCGGCCTCGTCTTGCCGTGGTCGTCGCGGTACATCATCGACCAGGTCGTCGGGCAGAAACGCGCCGACCTGCTTGGCGTCATCGCCGCGGCGGTGGGGATAGCGGCCCTCGTGCAGGCGGTGACCTCGTTTGGGTTGTCGCAGATCCTCGGTGTGGCGGCCCAGCGCGCCATCACCGACATGCGCAAGTCCATCCAGGCCTACGTGCTGCGCCTGCCGATCTCGTATTTCGATTCCACGAAAACCGGCATCCTCATTTCGCGGATCATGACGGACGCCGAGGGCATCCGCAATCTGGTCGGCACCGGGCTGGTGCAGCTGCTCGGGGGCCTGGTGACCGCGAGTATCGCGCTGGGCGTGCTGTTCTGGCTGAACTGGAAGCTGACCTCGATCTCGATACTCGTGCTGGCGCTGTTCGGTGGGGGGATGGCGTACGCGTTTTCGAAGCTGCGGCCGCTGTTTCGCGATCGCGGCAAGCTCAACGCGGAGGTGACCGGTCGTCTCGCGGAGACGCTGGGTGGTATTCGGATCGTGAAGGCCTACCGGTCCGAGCGGAGTGAGCGGCTGGTGTTTGCGCGCGGCGCCCACAAGTTGTTCCGCAACGTGGCGACCACAATGACCGGCGTCTCTGGGGTCGGAGCGTTCGCGCAGTTTGTGATCGGCGCGATCTCGGTCGTCATGATTCTCGTCGGCGGCCGGGCGGTCCTCGCGGGATCGATGACGCTGGGGCAGTTCGTCCAATACGTCTTCTTCGTGGGGCTCGTCGCGCTGCCGCTGATCAACATTGCGTCGATCGGGACGCAGATCACCGAGGCGTTCGCGGGGCTCGACCGGATCTACGAGCTGCGCCGCATGACGACCGAGGACGCCGAAGACGCGCAGCGCGCGCCGCTGGGCCCGATCCGCGGCGACGTCGCGTTCGAGCACGTGACGTTCGCCTACAAGCCGGGCGTGCCGGTCCTCAAAGACGTCTCGTTCCACGCGAGAGCCGGGTCCACCACCGCCCTGGTGGGCTCGTCGGGATCGGGGAAGAGCACGCTGATCGGGCTGGTGCTGGCGTTCCATCGTCCCGAAGGGGGCAGGGTGCTGGTCGACGGGCGTGATCTGGGGACCGTGCCCCTCGCCGACTACCGCACCCAGCTCGGCGTGGTGCTGCAGGACAACTTCCTGTTCGACGGGACGATCGCCGAGAACATCGCGTTTGCGCGGCCGCACGCGACGCGGGCGGAGATCGAGGCCGTGGCGCGGATCGCGCACTGCGACGAGTTCGTCGATCAGTTCGACGAGAAGTACGACACCCTCGTGGGCGAGCGCGGCGTCAAGCTGTCGGGCGGCCAGCGGCAGCGCATTTCGATCGCGCGCGCCATCCTTGCCGATCCCCGGATCCTGGTGCTCGATGAGGCGACTTCGAGCCTCGACTCCGAGAGCGAAGCCAAGATCCAGGACGGCCTCCGCGCGCTCAGACGTGGCCGGACGACGTTCGTGATTGCGCATCGGCTCTCCACGATACGCAGCGCCGATCAGATTCTCGTGCTCGAGGGCGGGCAGATTGTAGAGCGCGGCACGCACGAAGCGCTGCTCGAGGTCAATGGACGGTATCGCCAGCTCTACGACAAGCAATACAATTTTGAGAAGGATCGGTTTATCAATCCGGGTGAGGATTTTACGCCCGAGCCGGAGCAGGGGGTTACCGTTCCGCCCGTAGGTCCTCCGACGCGCCTTTAGGGTCCTTCCCTTCCTGCTCTTTTCTCGTTAAGAAAGCGCGCCATGTCATCCTGAGCGCCGCAGGCGCGAAGGACCTGCTTTTTCTGTGGCAGATCCCGTCGCACCGCGCGCGGTCCGCTCAGAACAGCAGGTCCTTCGCTGCGCGCGCGTACCGCGCGCTCCGCTCAGGATGACATGGTCGCCCCTTTTGCGATGTAAAAAGAAGAGAGAGGGGAAACTGGTTAGCGCTTCGCGCGCGGACTCCAGGTGGCTGTGTGGAATTGCTCAGACCGCGGTGCCAGTTTGCCCTTCCCGGCAGCGTAGTCCTTCCATGTAACCGGTGAGTAGTCGTTCGGGACCTTTCGCATTGTAATGCAATCCTGCACGGGACAAACCGCCGCGCACAGGTTGCACCCGACGCACGCTTCCTCGATGATCTCGACCACCGGGCCACGTTTCCCGTTTCCCGTTTCCCGATCCAAACGCCGGATCGCTTGGTGAGCGCCGTCTTCGCATGCCGTCCAGCACAGCTCGCACTTGATGCACTTGTCCTGATCGATGTGCGCGAGCAGGTGGTAGTTGAGGTCGAGGTCTTCCCATTTCGCGACCCGGGGCAGCGCGCGGCCGCGAATGTCCGCCAGCGTACGGTGCCCGCGCTCGTCCATCCAGTTCGACAGGCCGTCGATCAAGTCCTCGACAATCCGGAAGCCGTAGTGCATGACCGCCGTGCACACCTGCAGCGAACCGGCGCCGAGGGCGATGAACTCGGCGGCGTCGCGCCACGAGGCGATGCCGCCGATCCCGGAGATCGGGATCTTCACGGCGGCATCAGCGGCGACGGCTGACACGAGGTGCAGCGCGATGGGCTTCACCGCGGGCCCGCAGTAGCCGCCATGGCTCGATTTCCCGGCCACGGAGGGCTGCGGCTCGAAGGTCGACAGATCGACGCCGACGATCGAGTTGATCGTGTTGATCAGGGAGAGCGCATCGGCGCCGCCTTTGACCGCCGCGCGCGCGATGTACGTGATGTCGGTGACGTTGGGCGTGAGCTTCACGATCACCGGAATCGCGGCGACTTCCTTCACCCATTCCACGATCTGGCAGGTGTAATCGGGCACCTGCCCGACCGCGCTGCCCATGCCGCGCTCGCTCATGCCGTGCGGGCAGCCGAAGTTCAGCTCGATGCCGTCCGCGCCGGTATCCTGCGTCTGCTTCACCATCTCGTGCCACGTTTCCCGCTTCGACTCGACCATGAGCGACGCGATGACGGCATGCATGGGATAGTGCCGCTTGACCTCGGCGATCTCCTTGAGGTTCTCGATGACTGGCCGGTCGCTGATCAGCTCGATGTTGTTGAAGCCCATCATGCGCGTCGGTCCGAGGTCGACCGAGCCGTAGCGCGAGAAGACGTTGATGATTGGCTCGCCGATCGTTTTCCAGACGGCGCCACCCCAGCCTTGATCGAACGCTTTGGCGACCTGCCCGTAGGTGTTCGTGGGTGGGCCCGACGCCAACCAGAATGGATTCGGGCTGTCGATACCAGCAAAGTTCGTTCGAAGATCAGCCATACCGCCTCCTACCGCCCGTTACCGTCCCCCACCCCCAAGCAGCGCATCAATCCTCTTCGCCGCAGCGACACCCTCCGCCGCCGCATTCACAATCTCTGCTCCGCCATTCGCGCAGTCCCCGCCGACAAACACCCGCGGATCGTCCTTGGGCCACATCAGCTCAGCCCGCGCGCCCTGGCCGATCGCGACGATCACCATGTCGCACGGAATCGTCTCGTTGCCGCGGTCCGTGCGAACCTCGAGTCCCGAGACCCCTCCGGAGCCGTTGCCGATGATCCGCTGCGGCGCCGCGTTGAAGCGAAAGCCGCATCCGTCGCGTTTGGCGAGCTCGTACTCGTAGTGATAGCACGGCATGTCGGCTTCGCCGCGCCGGTACACGATGGTCGCGCTGGCAGCCCCGAGCCGCCTCGCCTGGGTGACGGCGTCGATCGCCGTGTTGCCGGCGCCGATCACGACGACCTGCCGCCCGACCGCCGTGTCGCGATAAGGATGCGTCTTGAGGTGCGCGATGAACGTGAGGGCGTCGACCACGCCGGGGAGGTCCTCGCCGGGGATGCCGAGCGCCTTGGTGTCGCCGAGCCCGACCCCCACAAACACGGCGTCGTACTCGGCAAGCAGCGGCTCGAGCGATGTGATGGTGACGCCGGTCTTGAGCTCGACGCCCAGGTCGAGAATGTCCTGCACCTCGGCGAGCGCGACGTCCGCCTTGAGCTTGTACTCGGCGATGCCGAAGGTATTGAGCCCGCCGGGCTGAGTCTTTGCCTCGAACACGGTGACAGCGTGGCCATGACGGCGCAGGTCGCGGGCGCACGCGAGCCCGGCTGGTCCAGCGCCAACCACCGCTACTCGCTTCCCGGTACGTGGCCCCGGCTGGAACAGTCTGAGTTTGGTGTCGAGCACGTAGTCCGTCGCGTGGCGCTGCAGCAGCGCGATCTTGATCGGCTGCTCATCGCGATCGTTCAGCACGCAGGCACCCTCGCACAAGACTTCGACGGGACAGGCCCGCGCGCACGAGTGCCCGAACGGGTTCGCAGCGAGGATCACGCGTGCCGAGCCGCGCAGGTTGCCCGTGGCGATCTTCTTGATGAAGGCGGGGACGTCGATGTGCGTGGGGCAGGCGATGGTGCAGGGCGCGTCGTGGCAGTAGAGGCACTGGTTCGCCTCGAGCAACGCCGCATCATTGGTCAGCGGTGGCGCGATGTCGGCGAAATTCTTGGCAAGTTGCTGATCGGTGAGTACCGTCTCCTTGTTAGGCACCGAGACGTACCTCTCCCCTCTCCCTTCTCCCACTCAGCTCCATGCCCGCCACGTATACGATGGCAGAGATCAGGAACCCCATAAACCACGCCCAGTTGTAAATCGTGCCGAACACGCCTCGCGCCGGCACGCCCCGCAGCGCCGTGACGAATCCCGGCAGACTCGGCGCCACACCGAGCAGCAGCGCCCCGATCGCGATCCAGTTGAACCCGCGCGAATACTCGTAGCTGCCGTCCCGCCTGTAGAGATCGTCGACGACCAGCTCACCGCGCCGCACCACGAAGTAGTCGGCAATCATGATGCCGGCGACGGGGCCGAGCAGCGCGCCGTAGCCGATCAGCCAGGTGAAAATGTAGGCAGCGGCGTTGGTGTAGAGCCGCCACGGCAGCATGACGATCCCGATGATCGCCGTGATCATCGCGCCCTGTTTGAAGCCGATCTTGTGCGGCGCGATGTTCGAGAACGCGTTGGCGGGCGCCACGATGTTGGCGGCGATGTTGGTGGTGAGCGTTGCGACGATGAGTCCCGCCATCGAGAGCATGATCATCAACGGACCGCCGATCCGGGCGAGCAACGCGACGGGGTCGGAGATCCGGGCCCCGAAGATCACGACGGTCGCGTTGGTGACCGCCGCGCCGATGAAGGCGAACAACGCCATCGTCCCGGGCAACCCGACCGCCTGTCCGATCACCTGATCGCGTTGAGAACGCGCGTAGCGAGAGAAGTCCGGAATCGACAACGCCATGGTGCCCCAGAACGCGACCGCGGACGTGAGGCCGGCTCCGAAGACACTACCGACCGGCGGATGGGCGGATGGGTTGATGGGCGGATTCTGAAGCATGACGGCAAGGCTGCCGGCTCGAACCCAGGCCCAGATGAACAAGGCCGCCCCGACGGCGAGCAAGAAGGGCGAGCCCCACGTCTCGAGAAACTTGATCGAGTCCATGCCACGCAGCACGATCCAGACATTCATTGCCCAAAACACCATGAAGCAGAGGAACTCGCCCGTATTGAGGCCGGCGAACGCGGGCAGGATCTGGGGCAGGGTCGCGATGCCGGGCCAGATCACGCCAATCAGCTTGTAGATCGCCCACCCGCCGATCCACGTCTGGATGCCGAACCATCCGCAGGCGACGAGACCGCGCAGGATGGCGGGGATGTTCGCGCCGAGGACACCGAACGACGTCCGCGCAAGGACGGGAAAGGGAATGCCGTAGCGCGTGCCGGCGTGCGAGTTCAGGGCGATGGGTACGAGCACGACGACGTTGCCGAGAATGACCGCGCCGACCGCCGCCTGCCAGGTCCAGCCTGAATCGATCAGGCCCGAGGCGAGCGTGTAGGTCGGGATGCAGATCGCCATGCCGATCCACAGCGACGCGATGTGCCACCAGCTCCACGTGCGCCGCTCCGCCGGGACGGGAAGCAGGTCCGCGTTGGCCAGCGTCATTTGACCTCGGCGAGGGCGCGCTCCATCCGTTTGCAGCCGTCGTCGATGTCCGCCTTGCTGATCAGCATCGACGGCGCGATCCGGATCACGTTGCCGTACAGGCCGCCCTTCCCGAGGAGCAACCCCTGCCGCTTGGCGGCCTCGAGGAACGCGGTGGTCTTCTTGGGCGACGGCTCCTTCGTCTTGCGGTCTTCCACGAACTCGATCCCCTGCATGAGACCCATCCCGCGCACATCTCCGATGAACGCGAACCGCTTCTTGAACTCCTCGAGCGCGTCACGCAGCTGCTTGCCGCGCTCTGCGGAGCGCTTGGGCGTGTTTTCGCGCTGCATGACGTCGAGCGTGACATCGACCGCGGCCATCGAGATCGGATTGCCGCCGAACGTGGACAGCGACAGGCCGGTGAAGGCATTGGCGACTGTTTCGCTGGCGATCGTGACGCCGACGGGGAATCCGTTGGCGACCGACTTCGCGAACGTCATGATCTCCGGCTCGACGCCCCAGTGCTCGATGCCGCACCACTTGTCCCCGGTACGGCCCCAGCCTGTCTGCACCTCGTCACAGATGAAGACCGCGCCGTACTTCCGGATGATGCCGACCGCGATCTCGAAGTACTCTTTGGGCGGCGTGATGAAGCCGCCGGCGCCCTGAATCGGCTCGGCCATGAAGGCGGCGGGGCGGCCGCTCGTGGTCGTCCGGATCAGGTCGTCGATATCCTGCGCGCAGCGGATACCGCAATCGGGATAGTCGAGACCGAGCGGACAGCGATAGCAGTAGGGCGAGAGTGCGTGTTTGACACCGGCAATCTGTGTGGGCAAGACGCGCCACGGTTGCTGCCCGGTGATCGCAATCGCCCCCTGGCTGCGGCCGGCATAGCTATGGCGCAGCGCGATGATTTCCTGCTGGCCCGTGTAGATCTTGGCGAGCATGACGGCCGTCTCGTCGGCCTCCGTGCCGCTCGTTGTGAAGAAGCTTTTCTTGAGCTTGCCGGGCGTGATCTGCGTGAGTTTCTCGGCGACGGTCACTTGCTCGACCGTCGGATAGACGCTGGAAGTGTGCACCAGCCGGGCGACCTGATCCTGCAGGCGCTTCACGAACTCGGGATGCGAATGCCCGATCCCCGCGGTGAGAATCCCGCCGAAGAAGTCGAGGTACTCACGGCCATCGAGGTCTTTCACGCTCGAGCCGTGGGCCTCCGTGATGACCACCGGCTCGGCGTAGTAGTTGGCGACGCAGGGGAACAGGAACTCCTTGTGCTTCGCGCGGACCGTTTGAGAATCCAATGTCATTCTCCAATAGGTGTCTGGTGCCTGGTGTGTGGTGTCTGACACCAGACACCAGACACCAGGCACCAATCAATGTGTTGGCTGTCTCTTCAAGAACACACCGCGTCCAATCGTTCCGACAAACTCCCCATCCCGTGCCTGCACCCGCCCACGCACCGTGACGACGGAGGCGCGGCCCTTCTGCTCCCAGCCTTCGTACGCGTTGTAGTCGACCTTCGAATGACTGCCCGCCTTCGAGAATGTCCCGCGATAGCTCGGATCGTAGACGACCAGATCGGCGTCACTGCCGAGCTGGATCGCGCCTTTCCTGGGGTAGAGCCCGAAGATTTTCGCGGCCTGGGTCGAGCAGGCATCGACCATCGCCTGGAGTCCCAACCGGCCCGCGGCGACGCCAAACGTATGGACCAGGTCCACCCGTTCCTGCACCGAGGGGATCCCGTTCGGGATCTTCGTGAACGCCTCCCGGCCCATCTTCTTCTGGTCCTCGAACCGGAACGGCGCATGATCGGTGGCGATCGTGCTGATGTCGCGCGTTTTCACGCCGTTCCAAAGCACGGTTTGATTGGCCTTGGCTCGGAGCGGTGGCGACATCACGTACTTGGCGCCCTCGAACGCGGGCCGCTCGGCGCAGGTCTCATCCAGCAGGAAGTGCGGGATCACCGACTCGATCCACACGTTGACGCCGCGCTTCTTGGCCTCGAGCGCGGCCCGCACCGCCGGCTCGCACGAGGTGTGGACGACGTAGACATGCGTGCCCAGCAGCTCGGCGAACGTGCAGAGATGGTGGACGCCGT
>DATLXS010000244.1:0-2348 GCA_035575675.1 Gemmatimonadales bacterium | reverse complement strand
CCCGATCAGAGTTGCGGTCAACCGGCGGTCAGGCTGGGGCTCAGATACGTCAGGGGGCTGCGCGAGGCGGCGGCGCGGGCGATCGTGCGGGCACGGGAGGCGCAGCCGTTCGCGTCGATCCACGACCTCGCGCGCCGGGCGGGGCTCGCGCGAGACGAGCTCGCGACGCTCGCGGCCGTCGGGGTGGTGGCGCCGCTGGGGAGGACGCGACGCGCGAGCCTCTGGGAGGCTGCCCTCCGGGACCCCGGGGAGCTCTTCGAGCCGCCGCGCGGCTCAGAGAGCCCACTCGCCGAGATGACCGAGGGCGAGCGGCTTGTCGCCGACTACGCGGGGACGGGCGTGACGCTCGGCCGGCATCCGATGGCGATGCGCCGCGCCGAGCTCAGGCGTCGCGGCGTGCTGAGCGCGCGCGAGCTCGGCGGCGCGGCGAACGAAACGCGCGTCCGGGTGGCGGGCAGCGTCATCGTTCGCCAGCGCCCGGGGACCGCCAAGGGGTTCGTCTTCCTCTCCCTGGAGGACGAGACGGGTATCGCGAATGTGATCGTGACGCCACAGCGCTTCGCGCGCCATCGCCTGACGCTGGTGACCGAGCCGTTCCTCCTCGTGGAGGGAATCGTGCAGCAGCAGGACGGCGTCGTCTCGGTTCGCGCGACCCGGGTCGAGGGCCTCTCGCCGCTCGCCCACAACGTGCCGTCCCACGACTTCGGATGACCAAACTTCGGATGATCGTTCTTGCGTCATCGAACCGTCTCGCCTACGCTGCTCGAAACGGGAAACTGATGATGGTTGGCGCCCGAGGACCTGCCTCCTTTCGGTATGCGGCCCTGTCCTGCCGTGTACCGGCGCGGCGGATTGCCCGGGAAGCCAGCCCGCCGGCGCCGCCGCAACCCCGCCTTCTCGACCGCGTGCGGCCGCTCAGCGCCGAGCCGTTAGCCAGGTAAGGGAGCATGGACGCCGCGGAGAAATATCGCCGGCAACTCTTGGAGCAGAGTCAGTACATCTACTACGACACGCCGATCAGCGAGGCAACGGCAAGCGCCTATCTCGCGACGCCCCGGCATTTGTTCGTCACCTCTTACCGCGAGTGGGGGTCCAAGCAGTGGCACCGCGTCCACGAAGAGAACTTGCAGGAGCACGTGGCGGCGCTTTACGCGAACCGACCCCTGATCCTCTTTGGTGAGGACGATGACAATATCCCCTCTACGATCTCGCAGCCGTCCTTCGTGCTTCGGATGCTCGACCTTCTGCGACTGAGCCCAGGGCACAAGGTGTTTGAGCTGGGCGCAGGCAGCGGATGGAATGCGGCGTTGATGGCGCGCCTGGTCGGGCCGGAAGGACACGTGTACAGCCTCGAGATCATCTCCGAGGTCGCGAAGGCGGCTGCGGCGACCATCGAGACGATGGGGATCCGGAACGTTGACATCATCGCTGCTGACGGCGGCGAGGGATATGTGGCCGCGGCGCCGTACGATCGCGCGATCTTCACGGCCGGCACCTACGATCTTCCTCGACCATTCTACGGGCAAATGGCGGAGGGCGGGCTGTTGCTGGCCGTGATCAAGAACCAGGGCGGAGGAGACAACTTGTTCCTGCTGCGCAGGACGACGGATTACTTCGCGTCGCTGGAGTCGATGCCCTGCGGATTCGTCCAGCTTAGAGGCAAGTACTCCATTGAGAGCTTGGAGCCGATCACAGTGGAGGCGTTGCCCGAGTGGAGTGAGCTCCGGCACCAAGAGGTCTCGCGGACGCCCTTCTGGTGGGGAGGCAAAGGGAAGGACGGCGTGGTTTGGCGCACGCTGGGCATCCGTTCGTTCCTCAGCATCACCGAACCGTTCTTCCATGCCTTCAAGACCGCGAAAACGGACCGACGACCGCGCGAGGAGCACTACTTCGGATTGTGGATTCCGGCGGAGCCCTCGTTGGTGCTGGCAAGGGACGACAGTCTTTTCGCGTATGGGAATGCCGCGGCCAGGGAGCGGCTGATGCAAAGGGTCAGGCAGTGGGTTGAGCTTGGGATGCCAACAGCGGCGAGTCTTAGCTTGCGGGTATATCCTCGTGATGTTCCGGTGACAACGGGTGAGAACGAATGGCTTGTTACACGGAAGGAGTCGAAGTTCTTGTGGAGCTCCGGGGCGGGGTCGATTTTGAATAGCGTGAGCAACCGGGAAGATAGGTAACAGGGGAGCTGCCTAACAGGCCGTTTGCGTGGCCCGGCATGAATGCCCTGCGCCCGAGCGAACGCGCGTGCGCCGGCCGCTCAACGCCGATCCGTTCGCCATACCGCGGACGGACCACCGGCGAGGTTATACTGCTGGCATGAGTAAGCGTGGCGTGGACATCGCATCACT